>NZ_JBHSFQ010000026.1:0-100598 GCF_042653925.1 Nocardiopsis mangrovi | reverse complement strand
GCCCTGCCCCATCGTGTGCGACAAGGGGTTCGCCGGGGCCGGGATCGAGAGGGCCGCGGCTGCCCTGGGCCACGTGCTCATCCGCCCGGCCCGCCGCGACGAGGACGGCTCCGGCGCCTTCCCGGGCCGGCTGCGCCAGCGCATCGAGGCGGTCATCTGGACGCTGAAGAACCAGCTCGGCCTCGAACGCCACGCCGCACGCACCCAGGAAGGACTCTGGGCGCGCACCTGCCAGCGCATCCTCGCCCTCAACGCCGCGATCTGGCACAACTGGCTCATCGACGCACCCGTCAAGCGCTCACTCGTGGCCTACGACCACTGAGCAGCACACACCAACCCCCATCAACGATCTAGCCGACACCCTTCACAGAGAGTCGGGAACACATGGGGAACACGGCGCCCACGGAGTCCGCCGGCGACGACGCGGTGGCGTTCGCCCGGGTCGGCGACGGCTTGGTCGAGGACGTCGTCACCGGCTCCGGAGGGGAGCCGGCCGCCTTGTCCGCATCCGCGGCGTCCGAGGGGACCGCACGCCTGTTCGAGGTGCCGGGGAACGCGCGGCGCCTGATCACTGCGATCAAGGAGCTGGAGGCCGGCCGCGGGGTGGAGAGAGCGCTCATCGAGTGACGCCGCCCCGCGCGCGGTTCCCGTCGGCGCCGATACGGACGGCGCGCGCAGGGGGAGCGGCGCCGCGGTGTCCCGGTGCCGCCGGCCGGGCAAGTGGCTGGGCGGGGGCGGGCGCGGCGCCGCGGGGCCGGCCGGTCAGGCCGCGGTGCGGATGTAAGTGGGGCGATGCGGGGCGATCACGCCGCCGTCGGGGAGGAGTTCACCGGTGTCTTCAAAGACCACGACGCCGTTGCACAAAAGGCTCCAGCCCTGCTCAGGGTGGCTGGCGACCACCCTGGCGGCCTCATGGTCGGGGTCGCCTGATGTCGGACAGGGGGGTTGGTGCTGGCACATGCCGTGCCTCCGGTTCGATCGTCGGTTGTCGGTCGGTGTTCGGTCGGCCGTGGGGTGCCGTTCGTACTCTAGTGCGTGCGTGTCGGCGGTCACACCGTTTCACATTTTCCCGGATTTCGACGCGGGACGTCAGTGCCGCGGCCCACTTCGGACGCCGATCGGCCGGGTCCGGCCGCGGATCGAACCGGCGCGGCCCGGCGCGCGTCAAAGGCCCCTGAGCACGTCCCGCGAGAGGCGGTCCGCGCGGCGGATCGGCTCGGGCAGCCGGTAGCTCGGGGCGAGCCGGAGCACCAGCCCGGTGGCGCCGTCCAGATCGATGCGGTGCCCCACCGAAACGTACACCGGTTTGACGCCGTCGCGGGTCCGCAACGCGCGCCCCACCACATCACCGCCGTCCACGAGCGGCGACCACGACCCGCGCCGCTCGCCGGGCGGCTCGGCCGACCCCACGAACGGCGACTTGCCGACCCCCAGCGCCGGACGGTCCAGCAGCACCCCCAGGTGGCAGGCGAGCCCGAAACGACGCGGATGGGCCAGGCCGAACCCGTCGCAGACGAACACGTCGGGCGCGGTGCGCAGCCGCCCGATCGCGTCCAGCAGCGGCGGCACCTCCCGGAAGGCGAACAGCCCCGGCACATAGGGGAACGCCGGCCGGGCGACCGCGGTGGCCGACTCCACGACCTCCAGCGTCCCGGCGTCCAGTACCACGGCGGCGGCGACCAGGCGGTCGTCGCCCGGCGCGTAGGTGACGTCCAGCCCGGCGACCAGCCCCACCCGGTCGGGGTCGAGCGGATCGGTCCGCACCAGCGGGGCCAGCCGCGCCTGCTCGGCCCGCGCCTCCTCGGCGCCGGCGGGCGGGGGACCGGCGGCGGGGACGAGGGGGCGGGCGGGCATGGGGGCTCCTGAACATCGGTCGCACGTGGCCGCAGGCGGCCACGGAGTCTCGGGGAAACGGCGGCGGAGCCGCAGGCGCGCTGCCTAGTATGGCGGTGGTGGGCGACGGCAGCCGTCCGGTCGCCGCCGGGTTCGCCCGTGCCGCCCGCGCACGGGCACGGGCGGGGGAAGGGCCGTGCGTCGGACCTTCCGCGGCCCGTACCACCGGCTCGCTCGGCCCCGCCCCCGCGAGCGCCACTGTCCACCCGCACCCTCGGCCGGGCACGCGAAGTCCGGTCGTCGGCCGCTACCGCGGCGCGGACCCGGTCCCGCGTGCCGCGCACGCGGCGCGGGTGACACGGCCCGGACGGGCCGGGCCGATACGGCCGCTCCGCCCCGCACAGGGCCGGCGGATCCGGTGGCCGTGCTCAGTGGCAGATGCGCCGCAGCCCCTCAATAGGCGCCGCGGCTTCTTCGTGCAGCCGGTCTGCTCCGGCGGCCGGACCCGGCGAGCCCGCCGCGCTGGAACGCTCGCACGAGCTCCCCGCCCAGGTTGACCCCGGCGCCCAGGGCGAGCCCGATCGCCACGGCCTCGGCCACGCTGAGCAGGCCGTCCACCGGATGCCCGAGGGTGATCTCCAGCAGCCCGCGGTACAGGGTGCTGCCCGGCAGCAGCGGTGCGATCGCGGGGATCACATAGGGCAGCACGGGCCGCCGGCTGCGCATGGCCAGCCAGTGTCCCGCCATGCCGATCACCACCGCCCCCACAACGGTGCCCATGATCGGCGGGGTGTCCAGGGCGATGCGCACCCCCGCGTAGATGAGCCAGATCACCACGCCCAGGACGCCGATCGAGGGGAGCATGCGCGGCGGCACCGTCAGCGACACGGCGAACGCCATGGCGATCCCCGCCGCGCCCACCAGCACCGGGACGTCCACGGCCGTTCCGGCCGACGGCAGGTTGTCCAGCTCCATGTTGACGCCGAGCCGCACCGCCGTGTAAGCGACGGCGCCGACCCCCGAGACGATCGCGCCCAGGGTGAAGAAGGTCTCCAGCAACCGCGCCGAGGCCGAGACGAAACTGCCGCTGACCCCGTCCTGGAGGCTGGACACCAGCGGGCGCCCCGGCAGCAGCGCCATGATGTTGCCGGTGATGATCGCGCCCGCCTGCAACCCCAGGTCCATCTGCGCGCTCGCCCACAGCAGCGCCACCCCGATGGTGGAGGCGGTGACCGCCGCCGCGGCCATCTGGTAGAACTCCGCGACCCCGCGCCGGGCCAGCAGCGCCGACGCGCGGTCGCCCAGGACGGTCGCCAGGAACGCCGCGGCGGCGACGAGTAACTGGCCGCCGACCATGAGGCTGGCGCTGGAGGCGATGAGCCCGAACCCCGTGACGATCACCCAGTTGGGGTAGGGCGGGCGCGCCTGCTTGATGGCGCGCAGCCGCGCGATCGCGCCCTCCAGCTCCAGCATCCCCAGAGCGGCGTCCTGCACGAGCGTGTGCAGCTGGTTGACGCGGAAGTAGTCGAGGGTGCGCCGCCGCACGACGCGCTCGCCGGTGATGGGCGGGTGGTCGCCGCCGGGGTGGGTCGACAGGGTGATGGCGGTGAAGGTCACCGACACCTCCGAGCGCGGCAGCTCGAAGGCGACGGACAGGCTCAGCATGGCCTCGCTGACGACCTCGGTGGCCTCACCGCTGGCGAGCAGCAGCTCGCCGACGCGCAGGACCAGGTCGAGCGCGCGGGGGTCGGGCATTTCCACCGGGTCGTCGTCGAGGCCGTCGGCGTGCAGTTCCGACTCGCGGGCCGCCCGCCAGTCGCGGAGACGGCTCAGCAGGTTGTTCTCGTTCAACGGCGTCTGCTGGTGCGGATTCTCGGCCATCGGCGGCTTTCGATACCTCCTCGGACAAGGAGCACGGAGTCGGGGCACGGTCGCGCCCGGTGGCGGAGCCCCGGGTGGGACGCCCGGAATCCGCCAGCGGTTGGCGGCACCCCCACTTGCTCCCGGGTGAGGTCCGTCACCGACCATCGTCGCAGGTACAGCCTTTGATCAAGGTTACGGTCGGTAAGCGGGCAGCACACGGTTCAGAGTCGATCGCGTGCCGAATGCGGGCCGCCAGGCCCGCTCGGAGGGCGGTCGCGGAGGACCGGCGGGCGGCCCCCGCGGGGTGCGCGAACGGTCGCGGACCGCGACGGATCCGGGGGTCTGGGCGTGTGCGGCGGCCCGGCGGCGGCAGCGGCGCGCCCGTCCGCGGGGCGGGGCCGGCGGCGGGCGGGCACGCCGGTCGGACGCGTCGCTGACGGCGGTTGTGGCCGGACCCTAATCCGCCCGCGCGGATGCGGACCGGCCCCCGCCGCCGGCGCCGTCAGTCGTCGCCTTCGCCCGGCCGGACGATCCCGGCCTCGTAGGCGTGCACCACGGCCTGCACCCGGTCGCGCAGGCCCAGTTTGGTCAGGACGTTGCCGACGTGGGTCTTCACCGTGGTCTCGCTGACCACCAGGCGGCGCGCGATCTCGGCGTTGGACAGCCCGCGCGCCAGCAGCCGCAGCACCTCGCGCTCGCGTTCGGTCAGGTGCTCCAGGCGGGGTGCGGGCCGGGCGCGGGTGGAGGGGAGCTGGTGGGAGAAGCGGTCCAGCAGCCGCCGGGTCACCGACGGCGCGACGATCGCGTCGCCCTCGGCCACCACCCGGATCGCCGCCACCAGGTCGTCGGGCGGCACGTCCTTGAGCAGGAAGCCGCTGGCGCCGGCGCGCAGCGCCTCGACCACGTACTCGTCGAGGTCGAACGTCGTCAGCACGAGCACCCGCACCTGCTGCCCGGCCCCGGCCGCCCAGGCGAGGATCTCCCGGGTGGCCTCGATGCCGTCCTTGCCGGGCATGCGGATGTCCATGAGCACGACGTCGGGCAGCAGCCGCTTGGCGCCGGCGACGGCTTCGCGGCCGTCGGCGGCCTCGCCGATGACCGACACCTCGGGCTCCGATTCCAGGATCAGCCGGAACCCGGTTCGCAGGAGGGGCTGGTCGTCGACCAGCAGGACACTGATGGGCATGCCCCGATTCTTCCCGATCGCGGGCACCGGCCGCGCCGCCGGACCGGTCACCGGTCCGGAAGCGGCCCGCACCCGGGGCCGCGGTCCGCCCCGGAAGCGGCCTCCACCGGGAGCCGCGCGCCGACCCGGAAGCCGCCCCCTTCGCGGGCGCCGGTGCGCAGCTCGCCGCCGAACAGGGCGACGCGTTCGCGCATCCCCAGCAGCCCGTGGCCGGGTTCGTCGGACGGGACCGCCGGGCCCCCGGGGGCCCGGCCCCCGGAACCGTCGTCCTCCACGGTCAGTTCGACGTCGCGGGCGCCGAAGGTCAGGGCGACCGTCGCGCGGGCCCCCTCGCCCGCGTGCTTGAGGACGTTGGTCAGCGACTCCTGGGCGACCCGGTAGAGGGTGAGGTCGAGCCCGGGGGGCAGGGCGACCGGCTCGCCCGAGACCCGCAGCTCCACCCGCACCCCCGCCTCGCCCATCTGGTGCGCCAGGTCCGACAGCCCGGCCACCCCCGGCTGCGGCCCGAGGTCGGCACCGGCCGACTCCGGCACGCGCAGCACGCCGACGATCCGCCGCATCTCCGCCAGCGCCTGGCGGCCCGTCCCCTCGATCTCGGCCAGGGTCTGGCGGGCGCGCTCGGGCGAGCGGTCGATCACCCGGCGGCCGGCGGTGGCCTGGACCGTCATCACGCTCACGTGGTGGGCGACGACGTCGTGCAGCTCGCGGGCGATGCGCGCGCGCTCTTCGACCAGCGCGGCGCGGGCGTAGGCGTCGCGCGCCCGTTCCAGCCGCTCCGCGCGGGCCCGCAGCTCGGCGACGTGGAACGCGCGCATCCGGACCAGCCGCCCGAGCCACCACGACCCCACCATCCAGCTCAGGAGGAAGACGAGGTCGATCCAGGGGAACGCGACGGGGCCCAGGGTCGGAACGGGGGAGGCCAGGGTGGTCGCGGCGTTCACCGCCACCGCCGCCCCCAACCCGACCGCGGACCTGGCCAGGGTGAGGTAGCGCCCCACCGAATAGGCCGCCACCGCGATCCCCACCGAGACCGTGCCCCACACGAACGCGTGCATGTGTTCGAAGACGAAGGCGCTCACCATGAGCACCGCCAGCGTGGTGAACGGCAGGTACCGGCGCGCCGCCAGCACCAGCGCCAGCAGCGCCCCGCCGATGTGGCCGGCGGCGGCGTCGCCGAACACCGACCCCGTCTCGGCGGCCACCACCGAGACCAGGGCGGAGTTGCAGGCGGCCAGCACCACCACGATCAGGGCGTCGGTCAGCCACGCCCACCGGACGGACGCGAACCGCCCGGGCGCGGGCGGCACGTGGGTCCCCGCGCCCTCGGGCCCTGCCGGGCCGCCCGCGCGTTCGGCTGGTGTGGTGGTCACATGCCAACGCTAGATCGTCCGGTTCCCCGGCCCGACCTTCCCCGGGGGGATCTCGACTCCTACGTCAGGAGGAGTCCGCCCGGGCGCGGTCAGCGCCCGGGCAGGGGCGGCGGGGTCCCGCCGAACTCCGGGCAGACCGCCTGGTGCTCGCACCATCCGCACAGCTTGCTGCGCTTGGCCGGCCACTCGCCGGAGCGCGCCGTGGCCTCGATGTCGCGCCAGATCCCCAGGATCTCCGACTCGGCGGCCAGCAGCTCGGCCTCGGTGGGCTCGTACCAGCGCACCGAGCCGTCGCCCAGGTACAGCAGCTGCAGGCGGGTCGGCACCTCGCCCAGCTCCCGCCAGAGCATCACCGCGTAGAAGAAGATCTGGAACTTCGCCTTGTCCTCGTAGCGCGGGTGCGGCGACTTGCCGGTCTTGTAGTCGACCACGCGGATCTGCCCGGTGGGGGCGACGTCGAGCCGGTCGACGTAGCCGCGCAGCAGCAGCCCGGATTCCAGCGTCACCTCCAGGCGCATCTCGCGCTCGCGCGGCTCCAGCCGCTGCGGCTGCTCCAGTTCGAAGTAGCGCGACAGCAGCGTGCGCGCCTCCTCCAGCCAGGCCGTCAGCGCCTTCTCGTCGGCGAACAGCTCGGCGGTCTCGGGCCGGCGCTCGCGCAGCCGGTCCCACTGCGGTTCCAGCAGCGACAGGGCGGTGCGCGGGGTGCGGGACTCGGCCGGCAGCTCGTAGAGCCGCTCCAGGACGGCGTGCACCAGCGTGCCGCGCAGCGCGGCGGCGCTGGGCTTCTCGGGCAGCCGGTCGATCACCCGGAAGCGGTACAGCAGCGGGCACTGGAGGAAGTCGGAGGCCCGCGACGGCGACAGCGAAGGGACCAGGGGGGCGGTGCGCGGGGAGGTCATGTTCCCACACTATGACGGCACGCCCCGGAGTCGTGCCCCGCTGCGACCACGTAACCTTGCACTGTGACCGACGACGGCAGCACGCCCCCGCAGCAGCCCGCCCGAGAGCGAGACCGAGCCGCCGGAGGGCGCAGGCCCGGGCTGCTCATGGGGCGCCCGTTCGGCATCCCCATCTACGTCACCCCCTCCTGGCTGATCATCGCGGTGATCATCACCGTGCTCTACCAGCCGGTCGTCGACCGCACCCTGCACCTGGGCGCGTCCTCCTACCTGGTCGCGTTCGCCTTCGCGGTGCTGCTCTACGCATCCGTTCTGATCCACGAACTGGCCCACTCGGTGGTCGCCCGCATGTACGGGCTCCCGGTCCGCCGGATCACCCTCTACATGCTCGGCGGGGTCTCCGAGATCGAACGCGAGGCGCCCACCCCCGGCCGCGAGTTCTGGATCGCCTTCTCGGGTCCGCTGCTGTCCCTGGTGCTGGCGGGCCTCGGCTTCGTGGCCTACCTGTTCGTCGATCCGCTCACCATCGCCGGGGTGCTCATCTGGCAGCTGTGGGCGGCCAACCTCGTGGTGGGCGTGTTCAACCTGCTTCCGGGGCTCCCCCTCGACGGCGGCCGCCTCGTGCGCGCCGCGGTGTGGAAGCTGACCCGCCGCCCCGGGGCGGGAACGGTCGTGGCGGCGTGGGGCGGCCGGCTGCTGGCCGCCGCGGTGGTCCTGCTGCCGGTGGTCTACGCCTGGTCGCTGGGGCTGACCCCGAGCCTGTTCGCCGTGCTGTGGGGCGTGCTGCTCGGCTCGTTCATCTGGATGGGCGCCGGGTCGGCGCTGCGCGCGGCCCGCATCCGCGAGCGCATCCCCGGGCTGCGCGCACGCTCCCTGGCCCGCGCCGCGGTCACGGTGCCGGCCGACACCTCGGTGGCCGAGGCCGACCGGCGCATGGGCGACGCGGGCGCGCGGGCGGTGGTCATCGCCGACTCCGCGGGCACCCCGGTGTCCATCGTCAGCGACACCGCGGCCCGCGCCGTTCCGGAGCACCGCCGCCCCTGGGTGCCGGTGACCAGCGTGGCCCGCGCGATCACCGCCGGGGCCGTGGTCCCGGCCGACCTCGACGGCGAGGAGCTGCTCGACGCGCTGCGCAGCCACCCCGTGGCGGAGTACCTGGTGGTCGAGCCGGACGGGTCGGTGCTCGGGGTGTTGCGCACCGCCGACGTCAACGACGCCTTCGCCGGGGTCTGACCCCGGCCGCGCTCCCCGTTCTCAGCGCGTGGCGCCCTCGGGCCAGACCACGCTGACGGGCCGGTGGCGGGCGCGCGCGTAGCCCACGATGTCGGCGGTTCCGCCGTGGCCGCGCGCCGGCCGGCCGTCCCACACGGCCACCAGCTCGTCGCAGTGGTCCACCAGGTGGCGCCCGGCGTCCATGTGCGCGGCGGGCGCGGACTCGCGGTGGGCGAGCCGGTGGATCCGCGCCGCCGACGCCATCAGGGCGTCGTAGGCCGGCCGGTGCTCGGCGGGCAGGGCGTCGCGGAACCCGGCGGCGGGAACGACCACCTCCAGATCCCCGCCGGCGTCCAGGACGGCCCGGGCGAAGACGGTGTCGGCGCCGTCGGCCAGGCAGGACAGGCCCGTGAGGGGGCCGTCCACGGCGGCGAGGCGGGCGCGCACGGCCGTGTCGACGGCGCGTTCCACATCGGCGCGGAGCTGTCGGTGTCCGGTGACCGCGATGCGCGGCATGGCGCTGCTCCTTCGTCACAGGGGGCGGGTCGGGGGAGTGGGGTACGGCGGGGAGCCCCCGATGGAGCGGGGGCGGGGCCCGTCCCGCGCGCGGGACGGGGTGCGGTCGGAGCCGGGACGGCTAGGTCACCAGCCCGGACGCGAGTTCCTCGTCCAGCTCGGATATACACCGCGCGCCCGGTCCCCGGTAGGCGCGGCGGAACCGGCGCACCCGGGCCACCACCCGTTCGGAGCCGAGCCGCCGCCCGGTGCGCAGCGCCTCGGCCGCCAGCAGGAACGCCTCGTCGACGTCGCCGGCGTCGGCGTGCGCCGCGGCCAGCTCCGCCATGAGCAGCGCCCCCTGCTTGGCGCCGGGCCGCGCACCGGCCAGCGCGACGGCGAAGGCGGCGCGCGCCTCGCCCGGGCGGTGCCGCCGGACCGCCACCAGCGCGCGGCACCCGGCGACCTTGGCGTGGTCGAAGGGGAACACCCACGGCCAGGGCGGATCGGTGTTGTCGACCAGGCCCACCTGCTGCTCGGCGAAGCGGAGCTCCGCGACGGCCGCGACCGATCCGCCGAGCTCCGCGTGGGCCATGGCCCGCACGCAGGCCAGCCAGGCCGCCGCGGTGGGGTGGGGCGACGGGCCCAGCCGCCGCCCGGCCTCGCCGGCCAGGGCCAGGCCCAGAGCGGGGTCGTCGGCGTCGGTCTCGAAGGAGGCCAGGCTGCCGAGCATGTAGACGTTGAGCAGGCGGTCGCCGGCCTCGCGCGCCCGCCGTACGGCGGTGCCGTAGTGCGCGCGCGCCGACCCGTGGTCGCCCATATCGGCGTGCAGCCACGCCGCGAAACCGGCCGCCTCGGCGGCGGCGCCGGCGATGTCGGGCGCCAACGGCGTGTGCCTGGCCCGTTCCAGGGTCCGCGCTGTAAGGTCCACGTGGGCCACGGCCCCTTGGGCGAGGTCGCGCGCCGGCGACGACGCGTCGAGCCGGCGCTGCCCGCCGGTGATGGCGCGCAGGGCCGGCGCCGTGGTGTCGTCCAGGTCGCCCCCCGGTGGTGCCGCGGGCAGCGGTAGCGCCGCCGCGGCCATGACCTTGCCGAAATCCCTGCGTCGCGTGGGATCCGCCCCCTTCCCCGGAACCGCGGGGCTCGCGAACCGGAGGAGGTGGACCGGGATGCCGAGTCGGCCCGTGAGGTCGCGTACCTGCTCGATGGTGAGCGACTGCTGGCGGTTGACCACCCGCGACACCCAGCTCTGCGAGTACCCCACCGTGAGCGCGAGATCCCCCTGCGACCAACCGCGGGCGACCCTGATCCCCTCGACGATCGCCGCCATGTCGCATGTGGCCAATGCGCCCGCCATTGTGGGCCGCGACCAAAACTCCGGCGGCAGAGCGCCGTCTCGTTCGGGCATGAGCCTAGGTTAGGGTTGCCACCTGGATTTAGTGGCTATGTGTGAAAGAAATGATGCTATGCGTAATGCGCATGGGAGGCCCTTGGCGGGCCGTCCGAGATGCACAGTCAAGGGACCAAAGTCCCCGTGGTCCTGCGAATTCCCCGTATGAGTCAGGAGTACCGATGACCGTCGAGACCCCACCGTCCGGCACTCCCAGCCTGGCCGGATCCGGCCGCCGCCTTGACAGTTCCGGGCTCGACGCAGCCTGGTTGAGCGCGCTCACCGACCTCACCGCCGAATTGCGCTCCTGCGGCCTGGAAGCGCGCATGGACGGCGCCATCGGCGCCGTCGACGCGATCGCCTACGGCCCCGCGCGCCGCATCCAGCGCGCGGTGCTGCGCCCGCACCGCGGCCGCCTGTGGTGGTGGCTGCGCTGGAGCAACGACCCCACGACCACGGCGCCGCACGCGGCGCCGCTCACCCCCGCCGGCGACACCGCCGACGCCGCACGGCGCATCGTGCGCGTGCTCGGGCCGCGGCGGGGCCGGTGAGCCGCCCCCGGGGACTCCCGTCCCCGGGCGCCCGGCCCACCGCCTAGCCGTCCCCGCCGTGCCGGGCTCAGCCGCCGAACCGCTCGGCCGCCAGGACGGCGGCCCCCACGATCCCCGCGGTGTTGCGCAGCTGGGCCGCCACGATCGGCGCGTTCAGATCGAGCAGGGGCAGGAATTTGTCGGCCTTGCGGCTGACCCCGCCGCCCACCACGATCAGGTCGGGCGACAGCAGCATCTCCACCACGGAGTAATAGCGCTGCAATCGCTCGCGCGCCCATTTCTCATATGAGAGATCCTCGCGCTCCTTTGCACTGGAGGCGGCCCGGGTCTCGGCGTCGTGCCCGTCGATCTCCAGGTGCCCGAACTCGGTGTTGGGCACCAGGCGGCCGTCGACGAGCAGAGCGGTGCCGATCCCCGTGCCCAGCGTCGTCAGCAGCACCACGCCCGACGCGTCCTTGGCGGCCCCGTAGCGGTCCTCGGCCACCGCCGCGGCGTCGGCGTCGTTGACCACGTACACCCGCCGGCCCGTCTCCCCGGCCAGCAGCTCCTCGACATCGGTGCCGACCCAGGACGGGTCGACGTTGGCGGCGCTGCGCGCCACACCGTGCTGGATGACCGCGGGGAACGTGACCCCCAGCGGGGTCGTCGACGCGACGTGCTCGGGAAACGCCGAGGCGATCTCGGCGACCACCTTCGCCACCGCCTCGGGTGTGGAGGGGCTCGGCGTCGCGATCTTCAGCCGGTCGACGATGAACTCCCCGGTCGCGAGGTCGACCGGTGCCCCCTTGATCCCGCTCCCGCCGATGTCGATCCCCAGCCCGACCTTTGGCGCCTCGTCCGCCATCGTCCATCCGCCCTTCTCGCAAGCCCTGAGGGGCGGTCCGCGCCGCCCCACCCGATTCTCCCTGCTTCCGCGGGCCGCGCTCACCTTCCGGGCCCACTTCGCCGTTCCCGCTTCGCCGGCCCGTCCCAAGGGCCCGCGCCGGCACCGCCCGCCGCCCGCCCTCCACCGGATCCGCGGGCCGCGGGGGGCCGGGCGGGATCCGCCGATTACGCCGTGGCCGACCGGGGCGGATACCCTGGGCGACTGCCCCGACCCGACGATCCAGAACCGAGAGACGAGCACCAGTGACCGGCATCCACGGCCGCCGCGGACCCTTCGACGACGGCGACATCGTGCAGCTGACCGACCCCAAGGGCCGGATGCACACCATCACCCTGCGCGCCGGCACGGCGTTCCACACCCACCGCGGCCGGCTCGACCACGACGACCTGATCGGCCGGCCCGAGGGCAGCGTGGTGCGCGCGACCTCGGGCACCTCCTACGTCGCGCTGCGGCCCCTGCTGGCCGACTACACGCTGTCGATGAAGCGCGGGGCCACGATCGTCTACCCCAAGGACGCGGGGCAGATCGTCGCGGAGGCCGACATCTTCCCCGGTGCGCGGGTGATCGAGGCCGGCGTCGGCTCGGGCGCGCTGACGTGCTGGCTGCTGCGCGCGGTGGGCGAGGAGGGGCGGGTCTCCTCCTACGAGCGCCGCCCCGACTTCGCCGACATCGCACGGGGCAACGTCGAGCGCTTCTTCGGGCGCGAGCACCCGGCGTGGCGGCTGACCGTGGGCGACCTCGTGGAGAGCATCGACGACGCCGACTCCGGCGCCGACCGGGTCATCCTCGACATGCTCGCCCCCTGGGAGTGCATCGACGCCGTCGCCAAGGCCCTGGTGCCCGGCGGGCTGATCTGCGCCTACGTCGCCACCACGACCCAGGTCTCGCGGGTCGTCGAGGGGCTGCGCGAGCACGGCTCGTTCTACGAGCCGCGCGCCTGGGAGACGATGGTCCGCACCTGGCACGTCGAGGGCCTGGCCGTCCGCCCCGACCACCGCATGATCGGCCACACCGGGTTCCTGGTCACCGCGCGCCGCCTCGCCGACGGCGCCGACGCCCCCGAGCGCCGCCGCCGCCCGTCCAAGGGCGCCTACGGCGAGGACTGGAAGAAGTCCCAGGAGGCCCGCGGGGGTGCCGCGCCGGCGTCGGAGGACGGCGGGGAATCCGCGACACGCGCGTGAGAATTCGTTACTTTCTCATTACGCGGGGCCGTCTTCTACCAGGGTGGCGGGCGTATACACAAGATCGAAAAGTGAGTCCTTCGACACTGGCCGTGCTCGGGAGGTTAGGAATAGTCCATGGGTAGGTAGGCTCCCGAGTAGTCGTCCTCTTATAGGGAGGTGGCGGACGTGGCCGATCGCGACGACGAGCGTCAGACGGAGCGCGACCGTGAGGTTGCGGAACTCACCGCTCAAGTCTCCTATCTGGAAAAGGAACTCAGCGTAGTCCGGCGCAAGCTCGCCGATTCCCCCCGCCATGTGCGGCTGCTCGAAGACCGGCTCCGTGAGGCTCAGGCCAACCTGGCCGCGGCCAACGGCCAGAACGAGCGCATCGTGGCGACCCTGAAGGAAGCCCGCGACCAGATCGTGGCGCTGAAGGAGGAGGTCGACCGGCTCGCGCAGCCGCCGTCCGGCTTCGGCGTCTTCCTCGAGGCGCGCGACGACGAGACCGTCGAGATCTTCACCAACGGGCGCAAGATGCGCGTGAACGTCAGCCCCTCGGTCGACATCGAGGGCCTGCGCCCCGGCCAGGAGGTCATGCTCAACGAGGCCTTCAACGTCGTCGAGGCGCAGTCCTTCGAGACCGTCGGCGAGGTCGTCATGCTCAAGGAGTTCCTCGAGGGCGGCGACCGCGCCCTGGTGATCTCCAACCACGACGAAGAGAAGATCGTCCGCATCGCCGAGCCGCTGCGGGACCAGCCCGTGCGCGCGGGCGACTCCCTGCTGCTGGAGCCGCGGTCGGGGTACGTCTACGAGCGCATCCCCAAGTCCGAGGTCGAGGAGCTGATCCTCGAAGAGGTCCCCGATATCGCCTACACCGACATCGGCGGCCTCAGCGGGCAGATCGAGCTGATCCGCGACGCGGTCGAGCTCCCCTACCTGCACAAGGACCTGTTCTACGAGCACCGGCTGCGCCCGCCCAAGGGCATCCTCCTCTACGGTCCCCCCGGATGCGGCAAGACCCTCATCGCCAAGGCGGTCGCCAACTCGCTGGCCAAGCAGGTCGCCGAGAAGACCGGCCACGACGTCGGCAAGAGCTTCTTCCTCAACATCAAGGGCCCCGAGCTCCTCAACAAGTACGTCGGCGAGACCGAGCGGCACATCCGCCTGGTCTTCCAGCGCGCACGGGAGAAGGCCGACGAAGGCACCCCGGTCATCGTCTTCTTCGACGAGATGGACTCCATCTTCCGCACCCGCGGGTCCGGGGTCTCCAGCGACGTCGAGAACACCATCGTCCCCCAGCTCCTCAGCGAGATCGACGGTGTCGAGGGCCTGGAGAACGTCATCGTCATCGGCGCGTCCAACCGCGAGGACATGATCGACCCGGCGATCCTGCGCCCCGGACGGCTCGACGTCAAGATCAAGATCGAGCGCCCCGACGCCGAGGCCGCCCGCGACATCTTCTCCAAGTACATCACCGCCGACCTCCCCCTGCACGACGACGACCTCGCCGAGCACGGCGGCTCCGCGCGGGCCACCGTCGACGCCATGATCCAGCGGGTCGTGGAGCGGATGTACACCGAGACCGAGGAGAACCGCTTCCTGGAGGTCACCTACGCCAACGGCGACAAGGAGGTCCTGTACTTCAAGGACTTCAACTCCGGGGCGATGATCCAGAACATCGTCGACCGCGCCAAGAAGATGGCCATCAAGGACTTCATCGACCACAAGTCCCGCGGCATCCGGGTGTCCCACCTCATGCAGGCCTGCGTCGACGAGTTCAGCGAGAACGAGGACCTGCCCAACACCACCAACCCCGACGACTGGGCGCGCATCTCCGGCAAGAAGGGCGAGCGCATCGTCTACATCCGGACCCTGGTGTCGGGCAAGAAGGGCGCCGACTCCGGCCGGTCCATCGACACCGTGGCCAACACCGGGCAGTACCTGTAGCAACACGGTCTGACGGGGCCCGCCGGAACGCCGGCGGGCCCTTTCCGTTCGGCCGTTCGCGGTCCCCGCGGCCCCGGGGCGCGGCGCGCCGTATCGGGTGCGACACGCCGCACCCGCGGTGGCTGTTGGGCCACAATTGGCGACCGTGCGTTCAAGACGGCGCGGTGGTGGATAACCTTCCACCATGAGTGTGCGGCGGATTATGGGCGTCGAGACCGAGTACGGCATCTCCGTTCCCGGCAACCCCGGTGCCAACGCGATGGTGACCTCCACACAGGTGGTCAACGCCTATCTGGCGGCCTCGGCCGCCAGGGCCCGCAAGGCCAGATGGGATTTCGAGGAGGAGAACCCCCTTCGGGACGCGCGCGGGTTCGACCTTGCCCGCGAGGTCGCCGACCCCACCCAGCTCACCGATGAGGACCTCGGGCTGGCCAACGTCATCCTGACCAACGGAGCCCGGCTCTACGTCGACCACGCCCACCCCGAGTACTCCGCCCCCGAGGTCACCAACCCGCTCGACGCCGTCCTGTGGGACAAGGCCGGCGAGCACGTCATGGCCGACGCCGCGCGGCGCGCCTCCGCGATCCCCGGTGTGGAGCCCATCCAGCTCTACAAGAACAACACCGACAACAAGGGCGCCTCCTACGGCTGCCACGAGAACTACCTGATGCGCCGCTCGACCCCCTTCGGCGACATCGTGCGGCACCTGATCCCGTTCTTCGTCTCCCGCCAGGTCATGTGCGGCGCGGGCCGGGTCGGCATCGGCGCCGACGGCCGCGACACCGGGTTCCAGATCAGCCAGCGCGCCGACTTCTTCGAGGTCGAGGTCGGCCTGGAGACCACGCTCAAGCGGCCCATCATCAACACCCGGGACGAGCCGCACGCCGACCCCGACAAGTACCGCCGGCTGCACGTCATCATCGGCGACGCCAACATGAGCGAGGTCTCCACCTACCTCAAGCTCGGCACCACCGCCCTCGTGCTCTCCATGATCGAGGACGGCTTCATCGGGGTCGACCTCTCCCTGGAGACACCCGTCGCCGACCTCCGGGCGTTCTCCCACGACCCCGGCCTGTCCCACACCGCGCGGCTGCGCGACGGCCGGCGCATGACCGCCCTGCAGATCCAGCGCGAATACCTGGAGCAGGCGCGCAAGTACGTCCAGGACCGGTTCGGCACCGACGTCGACCCCGACACCGCCGACGTGCTCGACCGCTGGGAGTCCACGCTCGACCGGCTCGCCGACGACCCCATGCAGCTGGCCGAGGAACTCGACTGGGTCGCCAAGCTCAAGCTCCTGGAGGGCTACCGCACCCGCGACGGCCTCGACTGGGGCCACCACCGGCTCCAGCTGGTGGACCTCCAGTACTCCGACGTCCGCCCGGAGAAGGGCCTGTACAACCGGCTGGTGGCGCGCGGCCGGATGAAGCGGCTGCTCGACGACGCCGACGTGGAGCGCTCGATCACCGAGCCGCCCCACGACACCCGCGCCTACTTCCGCGGCCGCTGCCTGGCCAAGTACGCCGATTCGGTGGCCGCCGCGTCATGGGACTCCGTGATCTTCGACCTGCCGGGCTACGACTCGCTCCAGCGCGTGCCCACGCTCGAACCGCTGCGCGGTACCCGGGAGCACGTGGGGGCCCTGCTGGACCGGGCGGCCACGGCGGCCGACCTCGTGGCCGTGCTCACCGGCGGCCGCCGCTGAGCCGGCGCGGCCCCGCGCACAGCGCGCCGTCCGCCCGCGCGGCAGGGCCCACGGCCCCGCCGCGCGCGGCGGTCCACTCCGGCGGCCGTGCCCGCTAGAACGGGTCCAGCGTCACCGTGAACGACGTCGGCGCGTGGTCCTGGATGTAGGACGCGAACCCGCCGACGTCGTCGAACGCGAACCCGTAGGCGCGCCCGTCCTCGGCGAACTCGTGCATCACGCGGGCGTAGTGGTTGGCGATCTCGCCCGTGTAGAAGCCGTCGGGGTCGTCCGTGGGCTGGTCGGCGGAGTCCAGCAGGGTCGCGCGGTTGAGCGCCGACCCCAGGATCGCCGCCACCGGGCCCAGGCGGCCGTCGTTGGGGGCGGCCAGCGCCCCGTCACAGAACAGCACGTCGCGAGTGGTGGGCTTGGGGATGGGGTCGAAGCCGCCGTCGAAGACCAGCGCGTCCGAGCCGTCGACCCGGCCGATGAACGTCCCCTCGTTGGTGGTGACGCTCAGGTCGGTGGACCGGTAGCGTTCCCAGACCTCGTCGACGTAGCCGGCGAAGTAGTCCTCGGCGAACAGCCCCTGGTCCAGGCCGTGACCGGGGGCGATGATCCGGGTGCCGTCGCCGACCACGAGCGGGGAGTAGTCGGGGAGGGCGGCGACCGCCTCGAAGATGCGGTCGCGTCCGCCCTCGACGAGGGCGCCGGTGCTCTGGTCCTGCTCTCCGGTGAGCCGGATGGCGATCGGCACGCTGAACTGGTCCACCGTGGTGGTGTTGCAGTACATGCCGTCGTCCTGGTGGGTGAACTCCACCGTGTCGTGCAGGACGCCGAAGTTGGGGTCGGACTCCACCCATCCGGCGGGGTAGGCGAGGGCGGCGCTGCCGTCGCCGGCCTCGACGACCTTGAACCGCAGCTTGTCGCCCATGGCGAAGTACATGCGCCCCGACATCGGCGAGGGCAGGGAGATGCTGGTCTCGCCCGATTCGGACAGGGACAGGGCGTAGTCGGTGTAGCCGTCGTCGGTGTTGTCCGACGCCTGCACCGGGACCATGGCCCCTTCGGCGTTCACCCGCACCTGCTGCCCGGTGCCGAGGTCGGTACCGACGATGTAGACGCGGATGTCGCCGTTGGCGAAGGACCCGCTGTTGTTGACGATGGTCACCGGGAGGGCGGCGGCCGCACCGGAGGCGAGGGAGGCGGTGGAGGAGGGGCGGGGGAGGGCGATTGCCGCCCCCGCACCCCCGAGCGCGGCGGCGGCGCCGAGGCCGCCCACGAAGCTGCGTCTGCTGATCACGCCGAGCGATTCCTTTCGGTGGGGTGCGCCATGTGTGCACGCACCGGGGACGGCCAATCTGACCGCCGTCCGGCGGAGCGTCAAGGGCCGCTCACTACGCGTGGGGTGCGTGCCGTGGCACGGGGCGCCGTCACCACTGGAAACAAACCTTACTAGTGACGTAGATCACCATGTCATCCCCGAGAGCGCTCTCTTCACGCACAGTGACCGGCGCGGCGTGCGGGCCGCCCTGAGGGACGGGGCGCGCGGGCGGCGCCCAGAGCGGGCGGGGAATCGCCCTCAGGTCTTCCGTGTTCGCACGGGTGTACGGGGCCTTAGCGGGGTAACGTGCACACAACAGGCGCCGCGATCAAGGTTGAGGCGGCTCTGCTTGGGCCAAGATAAGGGCGAGAGCCCCGATCGAGGAGGTTGCTTCCATGGCGACGAAGGACACCGGAGGCCAGCAGCAGGCCAATCGCCGCGACGACGAGGTCGAAGAAGTCGAAGCAAGCGCCGACGTTGTGGAACGCAACGAGAAGCTCGACGAGGACGTCGACGACATCCTGGACGAGATCGACGAGGTCCTGGAGAGCAACAGCGAGGACTTCGTCCGGCAGTTCGTGCAGAAGGGCGGGGAGTAGGGGCGGGCCCGGGGGGAGACGCCGACCGGGAGGTCCCGGGGCGCGCGGCGCCCGGGATTCGCTCACAGCGGAGCCCGGCCAGGTGAGTACGCCTTCGACTTCTTTGATCAGTAGGGTCATCGGTACCTGGTAAGAGAACAACCTCTCGCGCCCCGCCCGCCCCCTTCGATGGGCGGAGCGCCACCCGAAGGGAGTCGCGTGTCCCAAGCGTTCGACGGCGGTGGACGGCTGCCCGCCGCGTTCATGAATGCCGCAACCTCCTCTTTCAGCGAGTTCCTGGGCGAGGTCAGCCCTGAACTGCTGCCGGGGCGGACGGAGATTCCGCAGGGCGTCGCCTCTTCGCACCTCACTCCCGAGGCCACGACCATCGTCGCGCTGACCTACCCCGGGGGCGTTCTCCTGGCGGGCGACCGCCGCGCCACCTCCGGGAACGTCATCGCCAACCGCGACATGGACAAGCTGTTCCGGACCGACGAGTTCTCCGCCGTCGCCATCGCCGGGGCCGCCGGGATCGGCATCGAACTCGCCAAGCTGTTCCAGGTCGAGCTGGAGCACTACGAGAAGATGGAGGGGCGCCCGCTGTCCCTCGAAGGCAAGGCCAACAAGCTCGCCACCATGATCCGCGGCAACCTCGGCATGGCCCTGCAGGGGTTCGTCGTCGTGCCGCTGCTCGTGGGCTTCGACCAGGCGAGCGGCATCGGCCGGATCTTCAGCTACGACCCCGTGGGCGGGCGCTACGAGGAGCACCGCTTCCACTCGATCGGCTCCGGATCGGTCTACGCGCGCGGCTCGCTGAAGAAGCTCTTCACCGACGAGCTGTCCCAGGAGGACGCCGCGCTCGTCGCCGTCCAGGCCCTCTATGACGCAGCCGAGGACGACTCCGCCACCGGCGGACCCGACCTGCACCGCAAGATCTTCCCGCTCATCGATGTGATCACCGGGGACGGCCACCGCCGGCTTCCGGCCGAGGACGTCGAACGGCTGGCCCGGACCGTGGTCGAGGGCCGCGCCGACCGGCCCGACGGCCCGACCGCACCGCTGCACTGACGCCCACGCCCGACGACTTCAGTAAGGAACGATCCGCGGTGTCGATGCCGTTCTACGTGTCCCCCGAACAGAGCATGAAGGACAAGGCGGACTACGCGCGCAAGGGGATCGCGCGCGGCCGCAGCGCCGTCGTCCTCCAGTACGAAGGCGGCATCCTGTTCGTCGCCGACAACATGTCCCGCACCCTGCACAAGATCAGCGAGCTCTACGACCGGATCGCCTTCGCCGCGGTCGGCCGCTACAACGAGTTCGACAACCTGCGGACCATGGGCGTGCGCTTCGCCGACGTGCGCGGGTACGCCTACGACCGCAGCGACGTCAACGGCCGGATGCTCGCCAACCTCTACGCCCAGACCCTCGGCACGGTGTTCAGCGAGAGCAACAAGCCGTGGGAGGTCGAGGTCGTCGTCGCCGAGGTCGGCGACACCGCCGCGACCGACGAGATCTACCGCATCACCTTCGACGGATCGGTCGTCGACAAGCACGGCTTCCTCGCCATGGGCGGCTCCGCCGACCGGGTCGCGACGGCCATCCAGGAGCGCTTCGACAAGGACGCCTCCTTGGACCGCGCCCTGGCGACCGCCATGCACGCGCTCGCCCACGAGAACGGCGAGCAGCGCGACCTGGAGGCCGCGAGCATGGAGGTCGCGGTCCTCGAACGCGCCCGGGGCGAGCACCGGAAGTTCCGCCGCATCCAGGGCGACCGGCTCAACCGGCTCGTCGAGCAGGCGAACGGGTCCGCGGACGGCGGTGACTCCGACGCCGATTCCTGAAGCGGCCCGGCCGCACCGCGGCCACCAGGCCGCCGGGCGACGCGGGGCACCCCCCGCGGGTTCCGGCGGCCCCGCCGCGTTTCCCGTGCGCTCGCGGAGCCGAAGAATAGGGTGGAGTCGTTGCGGTGCCGCGGCGTGGGCCGGCGGCCGCGACCCTTGGACGCAGAACGGGTGAGGCCACATGGAACGACGGATCTTCGGCCTGGAGAACGAGTACGGCGTCACCTGCACGTTCCGGGGACAGCGCAGGCTGTCGCCGGATGAGGTGGCCCGCTACCTGTTCCGGCGCGTGGTGTCGTGGGGGCGCAGCAGCAACGTCTTCCTGCGCAACGGCGCCCGCCTCTACCTCGACGTGGGCAGCCACCCCGAGTACGCCACCCCCGAATGCGACAGCCTGCTCGACCTCGTCGCCCACGACAAGGCCGGCGAGCGCATCCTGGAGGGCCTCCAGGTCGACGCCGAGCAGCGGCTGCACGAAGAGGGGATCGCCGGCGAGATCTACCTCTTCAAGAACAACACCGACTCCGCCGGCAACTCCTACGGCTGCCACGAGAACTACCTGGTGGGGCGGCACGGCGAATTCGGCCGCCTCGCCGACATCCTGATCCCCTTCCTGGTCACCCGCCAGATCATCTGCGGCGCCGGAAAGGTCCTGCAGACCCCCCGCGGCGCCCTGTACTGCGTCAGCCAGCGGGCCGAGCACATCTGGGAGGGCGTCTCCTCCGCCACCACGCGCTCGCGGCCCATCATCAACACCCGCGACGAGCCGCACGCCGACGCCGAGCGGTTCCGGCGGCTGCACGTCATCGTCGGCGACTCCAACATGAGCGAGGTCACCACCCTGCTCAAGCTGGCCTCCACCGACCTCGTGCTGCGGATGATCGAGACCGGTGTCGTCATGCGCGACTACACCCTCGAAAACCCCATCCGCGCCATCCGCGAGGTCAGCCACGACATGACCGGCCGGCGCAAGGTGCGCCTGGCCAACGGGCGCGAGGCCAGCGCGCTGGAGATCCAGCGCGAATACCTGGAGAAGGTCCAGGCCTACGTCGACCGCAACGGCACCGACGCCACCGGCAAGCGCGTCCTGGAGCTGTGGGCGCGCACCCTGGAGGCGGTCGAGACCCAGAACCTCGACCTGGTGGCGCAGGAGATCGACTGGGTCGCCAAATACAAGCTGCTGGAGCGCTACCGCGCCAAGCACGGCCTGTCGCTGTCCTCGCCGCGCATCGCCCAGCTCGACCTCACCTACCACGACATCCACCGCGACCGCGGCCTGTTCTACCTGCTCCAGCGCAAGGGCCGGATGGAGCGGCTGGTCGGCGACCTCCAGATCTTCGAGGCCAAATCGGTGCCGCCGCAGACCACCCGGGCCCGGCTGCGCGGCGAGTTCATCCGCAAGGCCCAGGAGAAGCGCCGCGACTTCACCGTCGACTGGGTGCACCTGAAGCTGAACGACCAGGCCCAGCGCACGGTCCTGTGCAAGGACCCGTTCAAGGCGGTCGACGAGCGCGTCGAGAAGCTCATCGCCGGAATGTGACGGACCGCGAGGGCACGGCACTCTTACGTCGTTCTCACCCTGAAGCGGCAGGATGGTCCTTTCGATAGTGTGTCGGGGACCTGAGCCGGATATTGAGGTTGTGACCTATGCGACGTCGTGCCGCCGCCCTCGCGGTGCCGTTCTCCGCCGTCCTGCTGGCGGTGACCAGCTGCGGGGCGATCCCGGAGGAGTGGCGAACCCCCGCATTCATGCGCTCCGACGAGCCGGAGTTCGACGAGCGCCTGCCCACCGTCACCGGTGACGTGGGCGAGGAGCCCGATGTCGAGTTCCCGAGCATCGCCCCGCCCGGCGAGCAGATCTCCGGTGTCGCCCACCGCGGCGCCGGCGAGGGAGCCCTCGTGCGCACCGACGACATGATCGTCGCCGACATCGTCGACTACCAGTGGACCGGCGAGGGCGAGGCCGAGAAGACCAACTCCACCTACGACACCGGCACCCCCGTCCTGCTCGAACTGGCCCAGATGAACGAGGAGCTGACCGGCAGCCTCGCCGACCAGCCCGTGGGCAGCCGGGTCGTCTTCAACTTCCCCGCGCAGGACCCCGCCGAGGCCGCCTCCATGGGCCAGCCCGAACCCGAGCCCGGCGACTCGGTGTCGATCGTCGACATCCGCTCCCGCTTCGGGCGCGGCGACGTCGTCCCCGGTGAGCAGACCACCGACGGCGGCGGCGACGGCCTACCGACCGCCCCCGACCCCGGGCACGACCGGCCCGAGATCACCATCCCCGAGGACACCGACCCGCCCGGCGGGCTGGAGAGCACCCGGCTCATCGAGGGCGACGGCCCCGAGGTCGAGGCCGAGCAGCAGCTCGTCGTCCAGTACACCGGTGTCACCTGGAACGACGGTGAGGTGTTCGACTCCACGTGGGACCGCGGCGGCGCCCCCGCCACCTTCCCGATCGGCGTCGGACAGGTCATCGAGGGCTGGGACGAAGGGCTGGTCGGCCAGAAGGTCGGCAGCCGGGTGATGCTGACCATCCCCGAGGACCTCGCCTACGGCGAGGCGGCGGCGGAGTCCGGGTCGCCCGAAGGAACGCTCGTCTTCGTCGTGGACATCCTGGGCGCCGTCGACAGCCCGCCGGCCCCCGAGCCCGAGGCGTCCGGCGAGCCCGAAGCCTCCGCCGAACCCGAGGGGTAGCCCCGCACGGCGGGGCGCGCGGTCAGAGCAGGGCGGCGGCGTGCCGCCCTGCCGCGGCCGCCGCCAGGAAGTAGGCGGGGTCGTCGGCGAACGGCCGGCCCATCGTCGACAGCCGCAGCGGCAGGTCCGCCAGCGCCGTCTCAAGGCCGTCGGTGTCCACCTCGACGAGCCGGTGGCGCGCGCCCAGCGCCGCGGCCTGCTTGCGCACGCGCTCGCCGAACGCCCCGGGCAGCACGGGCACGGCCACGTCGGCCGGGGCCAGCGCCACCTTGCCGTAGGCGGTCAGGCTGTGGTGGGAGACGCCCTGGTGGCGCTCGCGCCGGTCGGCCTCACTGACCCGCAGGCAGGCCACGGGGCGCCCGCCCAGTACGGCCGCGGCGTTGACCGCCTCGCCCGCCGCTACCCCGGAGAACCCCCACGCGGTGCCCGTGCCGAGGTTCCCGGGCCCCTGCGCGACCACCGCGATGTCGGCGCCGGCCACCAGCCGGGCCGCCAGCAGCCCGGTGTGCACGGTCACCGTCTCCAGGTCGCCGCCGAACGCCTGGCCGGTGGTGATCGTGGCCCCCAGGAGCCCGGCGCGCGCGAGCGCCGGGACCGCGCGCGAGAACGCGGCGGGCAGGGCCGCGCCGTCGAGCATCACGTAGGCGGCGCGGGTGCCGGGACGCGCCTGGGCGATCCCGGCGAGCACCGCTGGCAGCGCGGAGTGCAGGTCGGCGACGACCACCGGCATGCCGCCGATGTCGTCGGCGTCGCGCAGCACGCCGTGGTGCGGCGAGTCCTGCTCATCGGCGCCCAGCACGGTCGCCTGCAAGGGCGTGTAGCGGGCCTTCACCAAGTGGCCGGGCCCCCCGGGGTCGGCGGCCGGCCGGTCGGGGATCGCGACCACCATGGCGTAGCCCCCGGTGCCCAGCCCCATGTCCAGGGCGGTGGTGTTGAGCAGGACGCGGTCCCCCGGCGCGGGTGTCCCCACCAGGTCGGTGTAGGCCAGTGCCCGGCAGGCCCGCCCGGGGGCACCCGGCGGGCCGGCGACGACGACGTCGAGTTCGGCCGCTCCCCGCCACTCGCGGACGACCCCGCGCACATGTGCTGACCGCCATTTGATCACTTGAGGCACGGTACCGTCATGCCTGAAGCAGGCGCGGTGACGGCGCGCGGAGACGCGGAGGGAAGCGGCCCATGTCGCAGAAGAAGACCGAACGGCAGCTCAACCTGGTGATCTGCCTTCTGGCGACACGCCGTTTCCTCACGGCGCGCGAGATCCGCGCGACGGTCGCCGGCTACGACGAGGCCGAGAGCGACGCCGCGTTCAAGCGCATGTTCGAACGCGACAAGCGCGAGCTCCGCGACAGCGGCATCCCCATCGAGACCGGCGGCGGCGACCTCTGGAACGACGAAGAGGGCTACCGGATCTCCCGCGCCGACTACGAGCTCCCCGAGATCGAGCTCAAGGCCGACGAGGCCGCCGTGCTGGGCCTGGCCGCCCGCGCCTGGCGGCACGCCGCCCTGGGCGAGGCCGCGGCCAACGCGGTCATGAAGCTGCGCGCGGCCGGGGTGCCGGTCGACTCCGACGCCGCCCCCGGCATCACCCCGATGCTGGGTACCGACGAACCCGCGTTCCTGCCCATGTGGCAGGCGGTGCGCGACCGCCGGCCGGTGGAGTTCGACTACCGCAAGCCCGGCGCCGGCGTCGGCCGCCGCCGGCTGGAGCCCTGGGGCGTGGTCAACGTCCAGGGCCGCTGGTACGCGGCCGGGTACGACCGCGACCGCGGCGCCCGGCGGGTGTTCCGGCTGGGCCGTATCGTCGGCACCGTCCGGGTGGTGTCCACCGGGCCCCCGTTCGAGGTGCCCGAAGGCGTGGACGTGCGCTCGGTGGTGCGCGCCCAGCCCGCCGAGCCCGAGCGGGTGGCGCGGCTGCGGGTGCGCGCCGACTCCGCCCACGAGCTGCGCCGGGGCGCGCTGCGGATCGCGACCGGCGCGTTCGAGGCGGGGCGGGGCCGCTGGGACCAGGTCGACCTCCCCTACAGCGACGTCGCCGACCTGGTGGGCGGGGTCGCCCGGTTCGGCGACCGGGTGCTCATCGAGGCGCCGGAGGAGGCCCGCGACGCCCTGGTCGCGCACCTGTCGTCGGTCGCCGGCCACGTGCCCGACCCCGCCGAGGCGGCGGCGCAGGAGGCGGAGGGCGCCGAGCCGGTCGCCGAGGGCCGGCGCGCGTCGGCGTCCTCCGAGCAGCTGCGCCGGCTGCTGATGCTCGTGCCCTACGCGCTCAGCCACGACGTGCGCGTGCCCGAGGTGGCGGCGCACTTCGGGCTCTCGGAGCGCCAGGTGCTCAAGGACCTCGGCCTGCTGTGGATGTGCGGGCTGCCGGGCTACACCCCCGGCGACCTCATCGACGTCGACCTGGAGGCCGCCGAGGCCACCGGGGAGATCATCATCGGCAACGCCGACACCCTGGCGCTGCCGCTGCGGCTGTCCGCCGACGAGGCCGCCAGCCTCATCGTGGGCGTGGACCTGCTGGGCGGCCTCCCGGGGGTGGCCGACAGCGACGCGCTCAAGCGGGTGGGGGAGAAGCTGCGCTCGGCGGCGGGGCGGGCCGTGGACCGGCTGGCCGACGCCGTCGAGGTGCGCATCGACCTCAGCGAGGAGGTCCGCGAGGTGCAGCGCCGCTGCGACGAGGCGCTGCGCTCCGGCCAGCTGCTGCACCTGCGCTACCTGTCCGGCTACGTCGACGAGGTCACCGAGCGCGACGTCGACCCCATGGGCCTGGTCGTGCAGGACGGGCAGCCCTTCCTGGAGGGGTGGTGCCGGCTGCGCGGCGCCGTCCGGCTGTTCCGGCTCGACCGGGTCCTGGACCTGACCGTGCTGCCCCAGGCCGCCGAGGTGCCCGCCCGCGCCCGCCGGCGCGACCTCAAGGGCGGTGTGCTCCAGCGCTCCGCCGACGACGCCCGCGTCACCCTGGAGCTCGACGCCTCCGAGCGGTGGGTGACCGAGGAATACGTGTGCTCCTCGGTGCGCGACCTGCCCGACGGCCGGCTGCGCGCGACACTGCGCACCCCGGCCCCCGCCTGGGTGCGCCGGCTGGCCCTGCGCCTGGGCCCGCGGGCCCGCGTGGTGGCGCCCCTGGAGATCGCCGAACACGTCCGGGAGGACGCCCGGCGGGCGCTGGCGGCCTACGAGGGCGGCGCATAGTATGGCGGGCGGATGTCCGGTTCGTCCGGGCACCACGTGGGACCTGGTCGTTCACCCTCGGTCCATCTCCGGTCCCATAACGACGCAGTAAGGTGGGAACGTGGTCGCGATCGCCGTACTCGGCACCGTCACCCTCGCCGGACTCGCCGTTCTGATCCTGCTCGCGGTCCGGATGTCGACGGAACTGCACCGCCTGCGGGAACAGATCGCGCGGACCCGGCGCGAGGTCGAGCCCGCGTACCGGAGGCTCCATGCGGCACAGGCGCACGGGCGGACCGACACCCGCTGATCCGCCGCGGAGCGGGGGAGTACCATCAATGGCGCAGAGCGCCGTCGAGAGAGGTAGCACAAGATGGGTTTCGGACCGCGTGAGCTTCTTATCCTGTTGCTCATCGCCCTGGTGCTGTTCGGGGCGAAGAAACTGCCGGACCTGGCCCGGTCGATCGGTCGCAGCGCCCGCATCCTGAAGGCCGAGACCAAGGGCCTCTCCGATGAGGAGCAGGAGGAGCAGAACCGCCAGCAGCAGGCGCAGGCCCAGGCCCAGCAGGCGGCCGCGCCCCAGCCGCAGCCGGCACCGCAGCCGCACTACGAGCCCCAGCCGCAGCAGTCCGCCTACCCGGAGCTGCCCGCCGGCCAGCGGATCGTCAACGAGAACGGTGAGACCATCCGCCGGGGGCCGGCCTCCTGAGGCGGTCCACGGCCGAACGGCTGAACACGGCCCCTGGCGACAGGGGCGGCGGGGCCTGAGCGGCCCCGGGCAGGACGCCGGCGCAGCCCCCGGGCGGGCGCCGCGAATCGGTGCGGGTCAGGTGCGAGGGGTGTAAGCGGGCGATGCAGGTGCGACGGCAACGGGAGACCAAGGACCCCGAAGGCCGCATGCCGCTGATGGACCATCTGCGCGAACTGCGCAACCGGGTCGTCTTCGCGCTGCTGTTCGTCTCCGCCGGGTGCGTGGTCGGCTTCCTCGTCTTCGACCCCGTGTGGGACTTCCTCCAGCGGCCCTACTGCGAGGTGCCGCAGGTGCGGGAGACCGGCGAGTGCGAGCTGATCTTCACCGGCATCTTCGACGCGTTCTTCCTCAACTTCAAGGTCGCCGCGATCGTCGGTGTGCTCGTCTCCAGCCCGTTCTGGCTCTACCAGCTCTGGGCGTTCGTCGCCCCGGCGCTGCGGGGGCGCGAGAAGCGCTACACCTACTACTTCATCGGTGCCGCGGTCCCGCTGTTCCTCTCCGGCGCGGCCCTGGCCTACTACATCACCGGCCTGGCGATGGAGGTGCTCTTCGGGTTCGGCACCGAGGGCATGGTCCAGATGATCGACATCACGAGCTACCTGAACTACATGATCACCATGATCCTGGTGTTCGGGGTCGCGTTCGTGGTCCCGCTGATCGTGGTGCTGCTGAACCTCATGGGCGTGCTCTCGCACGAGGTGCTCGCCAAGTGGCGGCGGCTGATCATCTTCGTCATCTTCGTCATCGCCGCGGTCGTCACCCCGGCCGAGCCGATCTCCATGCTGGCCCTGGCCATCCCGCTGGTCGTCCTCTACGAGGCGGCCGAGCTGGTCTGCTTCCTCAACGACCGCCGCAAGGGGCGCAACGACCCCTACGCCGACCTCGACGACGACGAGATGTCGGTCATCGAGGACGCCGATACCGGCGATGACATCCCGGGCCTGCCTCCGAAGCGCTAAGGTCGTCCGCGGACCTGGACGGCGAGGGCGCCGTCGGGGCACCGCCGTATCCACCGATGGCCGAAGGAGCGTCCGACCGTGCAGAACCCGTCCGCCGATCAGCCCAAGCGCGAACTGCCGCCGGAGGCGCAGGGCAACGAGAAGTGGCACGACACCACGCACGCCGTGTGGAAGCGGTCGTCGCTGTCCAGCGAGGAGTCCGACGCCATCGTCGAGGTCGCCAAGTTCGACGACGGATTCCGCGCGGTGCGCGACGGCAAGAACCCCGAGAAGGGCACGCTGTTCTTCACCCCCGCCGAGTGGGAGGCGTTCGTGCTCGGCGCCAAGGACGGCGAGTTCGACATCCCCGAGGAGTACCTCACCCCCGAGGAGGCCGCCATCCAGCGCGGCGACGTCCCCGTGACCGCGGTCCCCGCGCCCGGTACCCCCGCCGCCGCGCGCGACACCGACGACGGCGACCCCCGCGCCGGCGCGCAGTAGCCCCGGAGCGGACCGGCGGGCGCGGGCCCGGGGGCGGCGCCCGCGGCCGAATCCGGCCCCTGACAGGGCGGCGGGGGCGCGCTCGTCACCATCACACCCTAGGCTTGATCGATATGAGTACGCACGCCGCCCGCTACGCCGAGTTCCGCCGGCGCCAGGCCGAGTCCAGCGCGACGATCGAGGAGTTCCAGGGCCTCTACGGCTTCGAGTTCGATCCGTTCCAGATCCGCGCCTGCAAGGCGCTGGAGACCGGCGACGGCGTGCTGGTGGCGGCGCCCACGGGGTCGGGCAAGACCGTGGTGGGGGAGTTCGCGGTGCACCTCGCCCTGCGCGGCGGCGCCAAATGCTTTTACACCACCCCCATCAAGGCGCTGTCCAACCAGAAGTACACCGACCTCGTGCGCCGGTACGGCGCCGACAAGGTCGGCCTGCTCACCGGCGACAACAGCGTCAACGGCGAGGCGCCCGTCGTGGTCATGACGACCGAGGTGCTGCGCAACATGCTGTACGCGTCCTCGCACACCCTCCAGGGCCTGGCCTACGTCGTCATGGACGAGGTCCACTACCTCGCCGACCGGTTCCGCGGCGCGGTGTGGGAGGAAGTGATCATCCACCTGCCGGAGTCGGTGCGCATGGTCGCGCTGTCGGCCACCGTCAGCAACGCCGAGGAGTTCGGCGACTGGCTGCAGCAGGTCCGCGGCGACACCGCGGTCATCGTCGACGAGACCCGCCCGGTCCCGCTGTGGCAGCACGTGATGGCGGGCAAGCGCCTGCACGACCTCTTCGTCACCGTGGAGGAGCAGGCCGAGGGCGGCGCCGACGAGGACGAGGACGGCCGGGGCCGCAAGCGGTCGCGCAAGCGCGACCGCCGCGAGGGGCGCGACGGCACCAAGCCCGTGGAGATGGTCGTCGGCGGGGAACGGCTCCAGGTCAACCCGCGGCTGATCCGGCTGGCCCAGGAGGACGACCGCGTCACCCAGCTCGCCCACCGCCGCCGCCACCCGCAGACGCGGTCGCGCAGCACGCCCCGCCCCCGCTCCAAGTTCGCCCCGCCCAGCCGGGTGCAGATCATCGACGAGCTGGACCGCGAAGGGCTGCTGCCCGCGATCACCTTCATCTTCAGCCGGGCGGGCTGCGACGACGCCGTCCGCCAGTGCGTGCAGTCCGGGCTGGTCCTGACCACCGACCCCGAGGCCGAGGAGATCCGCGCCTACGCCGAGCGGCAGTGCGCCGACATCCCGCCGGCCGACCTCGTGGTCCTGGGCTACCACGAGTGGCTGCGCGCCCTGGAGCGCGGTGTGGCCGCCCACCACGCCGGGCTGCTGCCGGCGTTCAAGGAGGTCGTCGAGACACTGTTCTCCCGCGGGCTGATCCGCGCGGTCTTCGCCACCGAGACCCTGGCCCTGGGCATCAACATGCCCGCGCGCAGCGTGGTGATCGAGAAGCTCGACAAGTGGAACGGCGAGACCCACGCCGCCCTCACCCCCGGCGAGTACACGCAGCTCACCGGGCGGGCGGGGCGCCGCGGCATCGACGTCGAGGGGCACGCGGTGGTGATCTGGCAGCCCGGCACCGACCCGCAGGCGGTCGCGGGCCTGGCCAGTACCCGCACCTACCCCCTGAACTCCAGCTTCCAGCCGTCCTACAACATGGCGGTCAACCTCGTGGGCCAGGTGGGCCGCGAGCGCAGCCGGAACATGCTGGAGTCGTCCTTCGCGCAGTTCCAGGCCGACCGCGCGGTGGTCGGGCTGGTGCGCCAGCTGCGCAAGCACGAGGAGGCGCTCCAGGGGTACGCCGAGGCCGCCCAGTGCCACATGGGCGACTTCATGGAGTACGCGGCGCTGCGGCGGCGGCTGAGCGACCTTGAGGCCCAGGCGTCCAAGGGCCGCAGCGCGCGCCGCCGGGACGAAGCCGTGCGCAGCCTGGAGCGGCTGCGGGCCGGCGACATCATCCGCATCCCCTCCGGGCGCCACACCGGCTTCGCGGTGGTGCTGGAGCCCGGGACGCGCGGCGACGTCCCCGCTCCGCTGGTGCTGACCGCCGGACGCCAGATCAAGAGGGTCAACGCCGCCGACTTCCCGGTCCCGGTCGAGCCCGCCGGGCGGCTGCGCATCCCGAAGAACTTCTCCGCGCGCTCCGCGCAGTCCCGGCGCGATCTGGCGTCGTCGCTGCACAACAAGTTGCAGGAGACCGGCGGGGAGGCCCCGCGCGACCGCCGCGGCGGAGGCGGCGACGGCGGCGGCGGCGAGGACCCCGAGATCCGCGCTGTGCGCCGCGAGATGCGCGCCCACCCCTGCCACGGCTGCCCCGACCGCGAGGACCACGCGCGCTGGGCCGAGCGCTACTTCCGGCTGACGAAGGAGACCGAGGGGCTGCGCCGCCGGGTCGAGGGGCGCTCGCACGTCATCGCGCGCACCTTCGACCGGGTCTGCGGCGTCCTCCAGGACCTCGACTACCTCGACGGCGACACCGTGACCGACGAGGGCCGCCGGCTCGCCAAGATCTACTCCGAGCTGGACCTGCTCGTCGCCGAGTGCCTGCGCCGCGGCCTGTGGGAGGACCTGGGGCCGGTGGAGCTGGCGTCGTGCGCGGCGTCACTGGTGTACGAGTCGCGCCGCTCCGACGACGCCTTCCCGCGCGTCCCCGAGGGGCCGATCGGCGACACCCTCGTGGAGATGGAGCGCCTGTGGGGCGAGCTCGGCGAGGTGGAGCGCGACCACCAGGTCTCGTTCCAGCGCCGGCCCGACCTCGGGTTCGTCTGGCTGGCCTACCGCTGGGCGCGCGGCGACCGGCTCGACCGCATCCTGATGGAGGCCGAGCTGCCCGCGGGCGACTTCGTGCGCACCGCCAAGCAGCTGATCGACATGCTCGGCCAGATCGCCGACGCCGCCCCCGGCGACTCCCGCGTGCGCGCCACGGCCCGCAAGTCCGTCGACCTCGTCCGCCGCGGAGTGGTCGCCTACACGTCGGTGGCCTGACGCCTTCGCCGCGGCGGCCGTACGCCACCGACACCGGTGGCGTACGGCCGCCGGCGCGCCGCTGAGGCCGGGCGGCACCGCTCCGGGCGGCCGAACAACGGTCCAGCGGATACCGGCGGCGCCCCGGACCCCGTGTGCGCACGGGATCCGCGTGGTGCGCCGCCCCGTGCGGGCTGCGGTGGGGGCGGGTCCACCGGTCCGGTAAAGTGCCGTGCGTCACCATGTATGTGGACGACCTACTAAATGCGGGCGTCCGTGGCGCGAAGGGGATGGCATGGCCGTTGAGCGCACTCTTCCCACCGACGAGGCCGCCGAGCTGCTCGGCCTGGTCCGCGACATCGCCGCCAAGGAGCTGGCGCCCCGCGCCGCCGCCGACGAGGAGGCCGCCCGCTTCCCGCGCGACCTGTTCGCCCTGCTGGGCCGCTCCGGCCTGCTCGGGCTGCCCTACCCCGTCCGCTACGGCGGCGGCGGCCAGCCCTACGAGGTCTACCTCCAGGCCGTCGAGGAGCTCGCCGGCGCCTGGCTGGCGGTGGGGCTGGGGCTGAGCGTCCACACGCTCTCCTGCTTCCCGCTCGCGGAGTACGGCGACGACGCCCAGCGCGCCGCGTACCTGCCCGCCCTCCTCGGCGGTGAGCTCCTGGGCGCCTACTGCCTCTCCGAGGCCGCTTCCGGGTCCGACGCCGCCTCGCTGGCCACCACGGCCCGCCCCGACGGCGCCGGCCACCGGATCGACGGCGCCAAGTCGTGGATCACCCACGGCGGGGCCGCCGACTTCTACACCGTCTTCGCCCGCACCGGCGGCCCCGGATCCGGGGGGCGCGGAATCAGCTGCTTCCACGTACCCGCCGCTGCCGAGGGCATCAGCGCCGATCCGCCGGAGCGCAAGATGGGCATGGCCGCCTCGCCCACCGCGGTCGTGCGCTTCTCCGGCGTGCGTACGGACACGCGCGTCGGAGAAGCGGGCCAGGGGTTCCCGATCGCGCTGGCCGCGCTCGACTCCGGGCGGCTGGGGATCGCCGCGTGCGCGGTCGGCGTCGCCCAGGCGGCCCTGGACCTGGCCGTGGCCTACTCCCGCGAGCGCGCCCAGTTCGGCGCCCCCATCGGCGACTTCCAGGGGGTCGGGTTCCTGCTCGCCGACATGGCCACCGCCACCGCGGCGGCCCGCGAACTCTACCTCGCGGCGGCGCGGCTGCGGGACTCCGGGCGGCCGTACGGGGCGCAGGCCGCCATGGCCAAGCTGTTCGCCACCGACACCGCCATGAAGGTCACGACCGACGCCGTGCAGGTCCTCGGGGGCAGCGGCTACACCCGCGACTTCCCCGCGGAGCGCCTGATGCGCGAGGCGAAGGTCCTCCAGATCGTCGAGGGCACCAACCAGATCCAGCGGATGGTGATCGCCCGGGGGCTGGCCCGCGGCGCCGACCCGGTGGCCGGGCGGGCCCGGTGAGCAAGCCCGCCGACATCGCCGTCATACCAGGGGAAAACAGCGGAAAATCCGACGTCGCAGGCGGTTTGGCGGATACGAGTTCATAACAGGGCTTCGCGGCGTCTGTCGCCTCGGGACATTCGCTGATACGAAATGTGCAAGAGCCGAGTGGTGCATGCCACGTGGCGCGCACCACAGATGTTATGAGTGGAAACGGGCAGGGTGCCCGGCAATGGAGCCGGTGGAGGCGGATCGTGGCGAGAGTCCGATTGGCGGGGGTCGCTAAGACCTATCCCGATGGCACGAGCGCGGTGAAAGGGCTCGACCTCGATATCGCCGACGGGGAGTTCCTTGTCCTCGTCGGCCCCTCGGGATGCGGCAAGACCACCGCCCTGCGCATGGTCGCGGGGCTGGAGGAGATCAGCGGCGGGACCCTGACCATCGGTGACCGGGTGGTGAACCGCACCCCCTCCCGCGACCGCGACGTCGCGATGGTCTTCCAGAGCTACGCGCTCTACCCGCACCTGTCCGTGCGCGACAACATCGGCTTCGGCCTCCAGCTGCGCAAGGTCGCGAAAGCCGAGATCCGCTCCCGCGTCGAGGACGCCGCCAGGACCCTCGGCCTGACCGAGCACCTCGACCGCAAGCCGCGCAACCTCTCCGGCGGCCAGCGCCAGCGGGTCGCCATGGGCCGCGCCATCGTGCGCAGCCCCCAGGCGTTCCTGATGGACGAGCCGCTGTCCAACCTCGACGCCAAGCTGCGCGTGCAGATGCGCGCCGAGATCTCCCGCATCCAGCGCGACCTGGGCGTCACCACCATCTACGTCACCCACGACCAGGTCGAGGCGATGACCCTGGGCGACCGGGTCGCGGTCATGAAGAAGGGCGAGCTCCAGCAGGTCGCCGCCCCGCAGGAGCTCTACGACCACCCGGTCAACCTGTTCGTCGCCGGGTTCATCGGCTCGCCGGCGATGAACCTCCTCCAGGGCAGCCTGGAGGCCGACGGCGCGGGCGCCCGGCTCACCCTGGGCGACCAGCACCTGGCGGTGCCCGCCGAACTGCTCGACGAGCGCCCGCCCCTGCGCGACTACCTCGGCCGCGAGGTCGCCGTCGGGATCCGCCCGGAGGACATGGACGACGCCGACCTCGGTACCGAGGCCGACGGCTCCGTCCTCACCTCCACCACCGAACTCGTCGAAGCCCTCGGCGCGGAACTGCTCGTCCACTTCACCCTCGGCGCCGCCCCCGTCGTCACCGAGGACACCAAGGAGCTGGCGCGCGACGCCGGCGCCGACACCGACCTCGACTCGGGCCGTCGTTCCAGCGGCGTCATCGCCCGGTTCAGCCCCCGGTCCCGGACCGCGATCGGCGCACCCATACGCGTGCGGGTCGACACCGGGCGGCTGTATTTCTTCGATCCCGTCACGGGAGCAGGGATCTGGGGGGACCCCGCACCCGCCCACCAGCAGAAAGAGGGAACCCATGCCTGACAACCCGCGAAGAGCGCGCGGCGCGATCGCCGTCGCCGCGGCCGGAGCCCTGCTCGCCACCGCGTGCAGCCCCGGCGCCGGGCCGGGCGGCGGCGGAGGCGAGCTGAGCGGCGTCGAACTCCTGGTCGCCGCCAAGTGGACCGGAATCGAGCAGCAGAACTTCGAAGAGGTCCTGGCCGGGTTCGAAGAGCAGACCGGCGCCACCGTCTCCTACGAGTCCACGGGCGAGGACACCGGCGCCTACCTCGGCCCCAAGCTGGAGGCCGGCGAGCCGCCGGACATCGCGATCCTGCCCCAGCCCGGCCTGGTCCAGGAGTACGCCGAACAGGGCGCGCTCGTGCCCCTGGCGGGCGACGCCGCCTCGGTGCTGGAGGAGGACTACACCGACTACTGGCGCGAGCTGGGGTCGGTCGACGGCGAGGCCTACGGCATCCTGCTGAAGGCCGCGCACAAGTCGATCATCTGGTACCGCCCCGACGCCTTCGCCGATGCCGGGGTCGAGCCCCCCACGACCTGGGACGACCTGACCGGCACCACCGCCACCACCCTCTCCGACGCCGGCATCACCCCCTTCGCCATGTGCGGCGCCTCCGGGTGGACGCTCACCGACTGGTTCGAGAACGTCTACCTCTCGCAGGCCGGGCCGGAGCAGTACGACCAGCTGGCCGCGCACGAGATCCCCTGGACCGACGACTCCGTCGTCCAGACCCTGGAGACCCTCGCCGACATCTGGGGTGAGGACTCCATGATCAACGGGGGCAGCGACGGCGGGGTGCAGACCGACTTCCCCACCTGCGTCACCGATGTCTACGGCCAGCAGAACGCCGCCATGGTCTACGAGGGCGACTTCGCCGCGGCCAATGCCGTCGAGGCCGGCGCCACCGTCGGCGAGGACGCCGTGGCCTTCCCCTTCCCCGCGGTGGGCGATGAACCGCCCCTGGTGGTCGGCGGCGACATCGCCGTCGGGATGGGCGAGGGCGAGGGCGTGCAGGAGCTCCTCGCCTACCTGGCCTCCGCCGAAGCCCAGACCACCTGGGCCGGCCTGGGCGGCTACCTGTCGGCCAACTCGTCGGTCGCCACCGACGCCTATGAGGACGAGTTCACCCAGCAGCTCGCGCAGACCGTCCTGGACGCCGGCGACTCCGTCCGGTACGACCTCTCCGACCAGGTGCCCAGCGGGTTCGGCGCCACCGAGGGCCGGGGCATGTGGTCGATCCTCCAGGACTTCCTGCGCGACTCCTCCGACCCTGAAGCCGCCGCGGAGGAGTTGGAGAACGCGGCATCGGACGCGGATTCCTAGACGAAGAGTGGATGTCCATGGCGACCACCGGTGAGCCGGAGGCGGTGCCGCTCAGCGGCACCCCCGAACCGGCCGAGACCGGGGACGCCGCCGCCCCCACGGGGTCGGGCCGTCTCGGCCCGCCCTCGTGGCTGGCGCTGGTGTTCCTGCTGCCCGCCCTGCTGTTCCTGGGCGCGTACATGCTGTACCCGATCCTGTTCTCCGTCTACCGCAGCCTCTGGGACGCCGCCGGCCTGGAGTTCGTCGGTGTGCAGAACTACATCGAGCTGTTCACCACTCCTTCGACCTTCGTCGCGCTGCGCAACAACGTCATCTGGGTGGTCGTCGCGCCCATCGTGGTGACCGTCGCCGGGCTGCTGTTCGCCGTGCTCACGGAGCGCATCCGCTGGGCGACCGCGTTCAAGATGATCGTCTTCATGCCGATGGCGATCTCGTTCCTGGCGTCGGGCGTGATCTTCCGCCTGGTCTACGAGCAGGACCCCGACCGCGGCCTGGCCAACGCGGTCATCACCACCGTGCAGGACACGATCTCGCCGTCGGCCGCCTTCCCCGATGCCCGGCCGCGGCCCGAGTCCCCGCTGGCCGCCGCCGACGGCGGCTTCGAACTCGGCGACGAGGTCGCCACCGGCGAGACCGCGCTCATCCCGCTGGTGGGCGTCCAGGCCGACGACCTGCCCGGCGGCACCGAGCCCGCCGCGGCGGCCGAACCCGCAGACGGCACCGTGACCGGAACCGTGTGGCTGGACTTCACCCGCGGCGGCGGCGGGGAGGAGGGCGCGATCGATCCGACCGAGATGGGCCTGCCGGCCATGGAGGTCCAGGCCGTCAGCGGCGGCCAGGTCGCCGGCACCACGCTCACCGACCCCGACGGATCGTTCGCGTTCGACGGCCTGGCCGAGGGCTCCTACACGCTCCGGCTCTCCGCGGCGAACTTCACCGAGCCCTACAACGGCGTCACCTGGCTGGGACCGACCCTCATCACCCCGGCCATCATCGGCGCCTACCTGTGGGTGTGGGCCGGCTTCGCGATGGTGCTCATCGCCGCCGGGCTGTCGGCGATCCCGCGCGACGCGCTGGAGGCCGCCCGGGTCGACGGCGCCACGGAGTGGCAGGTCTTCCGCCGGGTGACCGTCCCGCTGCTGTCGCCGGTGCTCATGGTCGTCTTCATCACGCTGATGATCTACGTCCTGAAGATCTTCGACCTGGTGTTCATCATCGCCCCCGGATCGGTCCAGCGCGACGCCAACGTGCTGGCCGTGGAGATGTGGCGGGTCTCCTTCGGCGGCGGCAACGACCAGGGCCTGGGCAGCGCCCTCGCGGTGTTCCTGCTGGTGCTGGTCGTTCCCGCGATGATCTTCCAGATCCGACGGTTCCGCCAGGAGAACAAATGACCACCGTTAGTGAAGCCGAGGCCCCGGCACCGGTCGCCGACGAAGCGGAAGGGGCGCCGCGCCGGTCGGTGGCGTCCAGGATCGTGAACCGGCTGGGGTCGGGCGTACTCCAGGTGGTGCTGATCCTCATCGCGCTGTTCTGGCTGGTGCCCACGCTGGGCCTGTTCGTCTCCAGCCTGCGCTCGCCGCAGGACAACGCCGCGTCGGGATGGTGGGAGGCGCTCGCCCGGCCCTCGCAGATCACCCTGGAGAACTACGCGGGCCTGCTCGACAACTCCGGGTTCGTGGCGTCGTTCTTCAACACGGTGCTGATCACCGTCCCGGCCACCGTGCTGATCGTGGTCATCGCGGCGCTGGCCGCCTATGCGTTCGCGTGGCTGGAGTTCCCCGGGCGCGACTGGCTGTTCCTGGTCGTGGTCGGGCTGCTCGTGGTGCCGCTCCAGGTGGCGCTGGTGCCGGTCGCCCAGATGTACGGCGGGATCGGGATCTACGGCTCGATCGCCGGCGTGGTGCTCTTCCACGTCGGCTACGGCCTGCCGTTCGCGATCTTCCTGCTGCGGAACTTCTTCGCGGGCATCCCGCGCGACCTCCTCGAGGCGGCGCGCATGGACGGCGGCAAGGAGTTCACCATCTTCCGCCGGGTGATCCTGCCGCTGGGCGGGCCGGCGATCGCCTCGCTGGCCATCTTCCAGTTCCTGTGGGTGTGGAACGACCTGCTGGTGGCGCTGGTGTTCGCCGACGCCGCCAACCAGCCCATGACCAAGGCGCTGCAATCGGAGATGCGGCAGTTCGGCGCCAACATCGACGTCATCTCGGCGGGCGCGTTCCTGTCCATGGTGGTGCCGCTGGTGGTGTTCTTCGCGTTCCAGCGCTACTTCGTCCAAGGGGTCATGGCCGGTGCCGTGAAGTAGGCGCCGCCGGCCGGGCGAACGCGCAACGGCCCGGCCCGCGTGAGCGGGCCGGGCCGTTGCGCGTGCCGGGGTCAGGCGGGCGCCTGGTAGCCGATGGCCAGGCCGCTCTCCTTGTCGAAGTAGTGCAGCTGGGTGACGTCGACGGCGAGCTCGATGGAGCCGCCGGGCCGGACCTGGCTGCGGGGGTTGACCCGGGCGGTGAACAGCGAGCGGTCGCCCGACAGCGGGAGCGCGGCGTCGGCGTCCTCGCCGTCGCCGGCGGCGTCGGCGGCCAGCGCCGCGGCGTCGTCGTGCTTCACCGGGGGAGCGTTGACGCCGAAGATGACGTTGATCTCGGTGCCCAGCTCCTCGGTGACGTCGGCCTTGACCTCCATGGTCGCGGCGCTGTGCGAGGAGAGCGCGGCGTCTTCGAAGTCGGAGGGCCGGATGCCCAGGATGATCTGCTTGCCCAGGTGGTCGCGCAGGCCCGGGCGGGCGTCGACCGCCTCGGCCGAGACCGGCAGGGCGTGGTCGGCGAACTTCAGCACCGCGCCCTGGCCGTCCTGCTGGAGTTCGGCGTTGATGAAGTTCATGGCGGGCGAGCCGATGAACCCGGCGACGAACAGGTTGACCGGGCGGTCGAACAGGTTCTTGGGGGTGTCGACCTGCTGGAGCCGGCCGTCGCGCAGCACCGCCACGCGGTCGCCCAGGGTCATGGCCTCGATCTGGTCGTGGGTGACGTAGACCGTGGTGACGCCCAGGCGCTCGTGGAGCTGGTTGAGCGAGGCGCGCATCTGCACCCGCAGCTTGGCGTCGAGGTTGGACAGCGGCTCGTCCATCAGGAACGCCTGCGGTTCGCGGACGATCGCGCGGCCCATGGCGACGCGCTGGCGCTGACCGCCGGAAAGGGCGGCCGGCTTGCGCTTGAGGTAGGGCTCCAGGCCGAGCATCGCGGCGGCCTCGTTGACCCGCTTCTCGATCTCGGGCTTGGGGATCTTGCGCAGCTTCAGCCCGAAGGCGAGGTTCTGCTCGACCGTCATGTGCGGGTAGAGCGCGTAGTTCTGGAAGACCATGGCGATGTCGCGGTCCTTCGGCGGGCGGTCGTTGACGACCTCCTCACCGATCTTGAGGTCGCCGTCGGTGATCTCCTCCAGGCCGGCGATCATCCGCAGAGCGGTGGACTTGCCGCAGCCGGAGGGGCCGACGAGGACCATGAACTCGCCGTCGTTGATCTCCAGATTGAGGTTGTCGACGGCCTTCACACCGCCCGAGTAGACCTTGTCGACGCCGTCGAGGACGATCTTCGCCATGGGGCAACAGCTCCCGTGTCACTGCGCTCGCCCGGGGGCCGGATCGAGCGGTTCTGCCGAGTGGTGATCGAACTGTATCGATCTGCTCGATTCATCGAACACCAACGGAGCCTTTCTGTCGAGGGTTCGCACGATTTCGATCTGGTTTCATCCACCATGTGAGACCGGATTCCCGCAGGTGGAGAGGTGCCGGGCGGTCGGACCTGACTGGCATGTGGCCAGCGGGTGCGTTAGCCTGGCGACGGATATCCGGTTCCCCTGACTCGGGCCCGCGCATGCGGGCGCGCGCCGGGGCGGCGGCCAAGCGGGTCCCGACACGTGGCCCGGGGGTTGCGGCACTCGACGGGGAGTCTGGGTAATCTACTGACCAGTCCAGCACTGGACGGACCGGTTGAGCGGTCCGGTTCTTGCCCGAGCGGCCGTCGCACCACGCACCAGGTGCGGCCGGAGGTCGGGGAAGGACCGGCGCCCGCGACCGGGCGGGGGGTTGGACCCGGAGAAGGCCCGAACATCCAGTAGACAACGGTCTCCGCGCTCGCCGCCGACGAGACGGATCCGGTCCGAAGGGTGGTTTCGGGCCTTTTCCGCGTCCCCCTATCTCCCCCATATCCATCGAAAGCGAGCCCGGCGTGGAAGCAGTGGACGCCCAGAGAGCGGAGCGCGCCGGCGACTCGGCCCCCGTCGGCGTTGCCCCCGATCCGGTTCCGGGTCCGGTGCCCGGCGGCCCCCACACCTTCCTGCGCGCCCTCGCGGCGCTCGCCTCTGGCGCGGCCCAGCTCTTCGCGCTCCCCCCGTACGACCTCTGGCTGCTGGGGCCGTTCAGCGCCGCCCTGCTCGCCTGGGCGCTGATGGGAACCCGTCCCCGCCGTGCCGCCTGGCTCGGGCTCCTCGCGGGGGCCGCCCTCATGTTCCCGCTGGTGCGCTGGCAGGACGTCTTCGGCGCCGACGTCTGGCTGGCCATCGCGGCCCTGGAGACCGCCTTCTTCCTCCCCATGGCGATCGGGATCGCCGTCGTCTCCCGGCTGCCCGGCTGGCCCGTGTGGACCGCGGCGGTGTGGGTGCTCCAGGAGGCCGTGCGCGCCCGCTTCCCGCTGGGCGGATTCGCCTGGGGCAAGCTCGCCTTCGCCCAGCCCGACACCCCGTTCTCCGGGTACGCCGCGTGGGGCTCCTCGGCCCTGGTGACCTTCATGGTGGCCCTCACCGGCGCGCTGCTGCTGTGGGCCGTGCTGCGCGTCGCCCGCGCCCCCCGCACCGCCCTCCTGCCCGCGGGGGCCGCCGCGGTGGGCGCCGCGGCCGTCCTCGGCGCGGGGACGATGGTCCCCTCCATCGGGGCCCCCACCGTCGACCACACCGCCACCGTCGCCCTGGTGCAGGGCAACGTGCCCGGCATCGGGGAGATGAGCGTCCTCGGCGAGCGCATGCAGGTGCTGGAGAACCACATCGACGGCGTCCACGAACTCGCCCGGCAGGTCCGCGCCGGGGAGGCCGAGCAGCCCGACCTCGTGGTGCTCCCCGAGAACGCCAGCGACATCGACGCCTACGCCGACCCGCAGGCGGCCGCCATGATCGACGCCGCGGCCGCCGATATCGGCGCGCCCCTGCTGTTCGGCATCACGCGCTACAGCGACGACGGCTCCGAACGCGAGATCCGCTCCGTCGTGTGGGACCCCGAGGACGGGCCCGGCGACCACTACACCAAGCGCCAACTGATCCCCTTCGGCGAGTACGTCCCCTACCGCGACTTCTTCACCCGGTTCGTCGAGCGCCTGAACCAGATCGGCAGCGACGGCGTGCCCGGCACCGAGCCCGGGGCGCTGGAGCTGGGCGGCACCACGGTCGCCGCGGCCATCTGCTTCGACATCGCGTTCGACACCCCGGTGCGCGAGTCCGTGGCCGAAGGCGGCCAGATCATCGTGGTGCCGACCAACAACGCCAACTACAACTTCACCGGTCAGACCGATCAGCAGCTCGCCATCACGAGGCTGCGCGCGGTCGAGCACGGCCGCCCGGCCGTGGTGGCCGCCACCAGCGGGGTCAGCGCGGTCGTGGCCGCCGACGGCTCGCTGGAGTACCGTTCGCCCGAAGCCGAACCCGCCGTGTACGCCACGGAGCTGCCCGCGATGACCGGCCTGACCCCCGCGACCCGGCTGGGCGCGCTGCCCGAAGGCGCCATCGGCGCCGTGGCCGCGGCGGCCGTCGCCGGTGCGGTCGTCCTGGGCCGGCGCCGGGGTGCGGTCCGCGCCGCGCCGCCGGGGGAGGCCCGGGCGGCCGGTGCGGGACCGGCGGCCGGGTGACCGCGCGAGCCGCGGGCCCGCCGGGAACGTTCCTCGGCCCTGAAGCGTTCTTGACAGTGGGATGACGCGATTCCGAGGATGGGACCCATGCCGCTGCTGATCGTTCTGTCGCTGATGGCGATGCCGTTCATCGAGATCTGGCTGATGGTCCTCGTCGGCCAGCAGATCGGGCCCGCCTGGACCATCGTCGCGCTGTTCGCGCTGAGCGCGTCCGGCATTCTGGTGGTGCGCCGGGCCGGGATGAAGGCGTTCCGCGAGGCGGACGCCGCCATGCGCACCGGGCAGCAGCCCAAGCAGGGCGTGCTCGACACCGTGATGCTGATGGTCGGCGGGATCCTGCTGATCATCCCTGGGTTTCTCACCGGGGCGCTGGGCGCCCTGATGGCTCTGCCGGTGACCCGGCCGCTGCTGCGCTGGGCGTTCAGCGGCTGGGCCGAGCGGCGGGTGAAGCGGATGCGCGAACGCGCCGAACGCGAGTTCGCCACGATCGGTGTGCACGTGCCGGGGCAGGCGCCCGGCGACGGCCCGCCGCGTGCCGGGAGCGGCAAGGTCATCCGGGGCCACATCGTCGACGACGGCCCCGCCGACCCCGCTGCCCGCTGACCTCCGGCGGACCGCGGACCGGACCAGGGGGTGGTCCGGCGGCCACGGTCCGCCCGCCGCAAGGGGGGAGTCCCAGGAGACACCTGGGACGCGGCATCGCCGCGTGCGGGCTCCGTCAGAGACGGTGGGCCTCAGCCAGCAGGGCGCGCCAGGCGCCGACGGAGAAGTCCAGCAGTGCCCCATCGGGGTTCCTGCTGTCGCGCATCAGTGCGCGGCCGTCGGCGGCGCACGCCTCAACGCATTCTCCGGCCGCACCGCTGTGGCTGGACGTGCGCCATTCAGAATCCATCTCGAACCTTCCTGATCAGATCGTACGAGGCCCTCGGGGGAAGGGCGACGCCCTGAAGCTCCCCGAACAAGGCCGTGTGACGCCGGATCTCCGGCAGTGCGTCGATGACCTGCCCGCCGCCGGAACCCTCGGAATAGAGCAACGTTCCGCCACCCGATGTTGTGAGCAGACGGAAAGGCCCGGAATTACCGGGGCTGTCGGTGGTGTCGGCGGGGACCACCTGGATCCGCACCAGGCCCGATTCTGACAGATCAGCGAGGCGCGTGAGCTGCTTCCTCATCACTTCCGTACCGCCGACCATGCGCGTCAGTACGGTCTCGCACAGAACCGCCCAGAGTGTCGGTCCCTCCCCTCCGGTAAGGGTTTCATATCTTTCCACCCGACCCGCGACCAGCCGTTCGATGTGCGCGGGGCGATCCAGTGGGCGCCCGACTCGAAATACCGCGCGTGCGTATTCGGGGACTTGAAGGTAACCGGGGCACAGAATCGGACCCCAGCTGCGTATTTCGGTGGCCTGTTCCTCCGATCTGAGGATCTGCCGGAACCAGTCGGGACCGGTCGTGGCGTTGGTGGCCTCGGCCCAACGCCGAAGGACCGCGCCCTCAGTGCGGAAGAACTGGTCGAGTTCGGTGGCCGTGTCTTTCTTCGCCTGACGCGTCGCGCGCTCGATCTTGCTCAGCATGCCGGGGGTGATCGACAGGTGCTTGGCCACCTGGTCGAGGGAAAGGCCGGCGTGCGCCCGCAGCCGGCGAACCTCACGTCCGAACGTCGACCACGCTGGTAATGGTCGCTCTGTCATGAGTACAAAAATAGACCTGCTGGATACCGCATAGGACATCCGCGGACAGTAAACGCCGGACCGGGGCTGCCAGGGGATCCGCGTAATTCCTGGTGGAAGGCTTGATACGGAAAAGCCCCGCGACGGCGGAGGCCATACGGGGGAACGGTCATCGAAACCGGGAGCTGATGGTGCCGACCACCTTAGAGCTGAAAACGTGGAATATCCGACCATTCGTGGCGAAGTGTGGGCGCTGTCGGTATCGCCTGGATCTGGAATGCGTGTCGCATTTCAGCCGGGCGGCACGCCGCGCAACTGTGAGGTCGTGGGTGAAACCATGAGTTATGCGAATATCCAGCAGATCAGCATCGCGGAACTCCGCTTCTGGGCGCACTCCCGCGGGGTCGATATCGTCGAACTGGAAGTACCCGACATACAGGGAAACCGCATCTTCTCGGCGACCGATGGCGACGAGACCCGGGTCGCGAAATGCCCTCCCGCGGAGTCGCTGCCCGTTCGCGATGCCTGGGACGCCCGCATGCGCACGGAGCTCCGGCGCATGCGCGTGCCCGGCCTGCGCGGCGGAGCGCCCGTGAGCGGGCTCCACGGCAGTGCTCAGCCCACGGCCTGAGGTGCCGCGGCGCGGCGGGGCGCACGGCGGCGAGGACCCGCGCAGCGGGGGCGCAGGGGGTGCGGTGCCGGAGGGGCGCCGCGGCGGGGGGACGCTCGGCGCCCGCCCGCCCCCGGCGGCCGCTGCGGGTCCGATGGGCCCCGGGCCGTCCGCCCGGGGTCGGCGGACCGGTCGGGGAACGCCGGTGACGATGACGTCGACGCGACGGGTGCGGACCGGCCCCGCGCCCGGATCGGCGTTCGCGGGGTGTCCGGGTCGCGTCCACTCGCGTCCCACGGGACAATTGGGACCGTGAACAACGAATCACGGTGGAACTACCTCATGGACATGGACGGGGTCCTCGTGCGCGAGGAGCACCTCGTCCCGGGGGCCGACACCTTCGTCGCCGAGCTGCGTGAGAACGGCATCGGCTTCATGGTGCTGACCAACAACTCCATCTACAGCCCGCGCGACCTGCGGGCCCGCCTCCTGCGCTCGGGGCTGGACATCCCCGAGGGGTCGATCTGGACCTCCGCGCTGGCCACCGCGGGATTCCTGGAGCAGCAGCGGCCCGGCGGATCCGCCTTCGTGGTGGGGGAGTCCGGCCTGACCACGGCGCTGCACAACATCGGATACGTGCTCACCGACCGCGACCCCGACTACGTGGTGCTGGGCGAGACCCGCACCTACAGCTTCGAGGCCATCACCCGCGCCATCCGGCTCGTGGAGAACGGGGCGCGGTTCATCGCCACCAACCCCGACGAGAAGGGGCCGAGTCGCGAGGGGTCGCTGCCGGCCACCGGCGCGGTGGCGGCGCTGATCGAGCGGGCGACCGGGCGCGCCCCCTACTACATCGGCAAGCCCAACCCGCTGATGATGCGCTCGGCGCTGCGCGCTCTGGGCGCCCACTCCGAGAACACGCTGATGATCGGCGACCGGATGGACACCGACGTGCGCTCCGGGCTGGAAGCGGGGTTGCAGACAGTGCTGGTGCTCTCGGGGATCTCCGGGCGCGACACCGCGGAGCTGTTCCCCTACCGCCCCACGCGGATCATGGAGTCGGTCGGCGACCTGGTGGGCCACACGCTCGACCCGTTCGAGGCCAAGGGGACCCCCGGCTCGGGCGTGGGCTGATGCACGGGCGCCGTCCGCGTCGCGGGAGCGGACGCGTGAGGGGCGGCGGCCCCGTGGGCCGCCGCCCCTCACGCGAGGAACGGGATCGGGATCGGGATCAGGCGCTCTGGCGCTGCCGGGCCAGGGCCGCCATGTGCTCCTGCTCCTCGCGGCGCCGCGACCGGAGCAGTTCCAGGCGCTCGGCCAGGACCTCCTCCAGGTCCTCCATGCTCCGGCGCTCCAGCAGCATGTCCCAGTGCGTGCGCGCGGGCTTGCCCTTCTTCTCCTGGGGCTTCTCACCGTCGACCATCAGGGCGTTGTCGCCGCAGAAGCGGCACTCCCAGTTCGACGGGATCTCCGCCTCGGTCGCGAAGGTGACGGAGAAACGATGGCCCCGAGGGCAGTCGTAGGTGACCTCTTGGCGCGGTGCCAGATCGGTGTTGCGGTCGTTCTCGTAGCTGGTCGCCCCGAGTCGTGTGCCGCGAAGTGCTCGCTCGGCCATCGTGTACGTGCCTCCAGGCGCTCATGCGGTCTTCGTGGTTATAACGCGTCGGTCCGTCTCAAAGATTCCCCGGACGCCCGTGATCCAACCGTGCGATAATGCCCGGTGGTCGGGTCCGGAACGATCGGCCGCCGACATGGCACCGGCTTTTCTCCGCGTCCGTCCGGATCCTTCCGGGGTTCCGATACCCCGGGCCGACTGCGTCTTTGCGCGATTTTTACCGGCCTGCGCCGCGGCGGTGCGGCGCGTGCGACCGGGAACTTTCGTCGTTGACTCATGCTTGAAACAACCGCGACATATCCTCGGATTCCCCATCTGCCCGAGGAGTTCCGATGGTCGATCCGGGCCCCCGGCCCACCGGCTCCGCCGCGCCGCCCGGACCCGCTGGGCGCTGCCCGATGCGCGACGGACGGGTGCAGATCCACGCGGACACGCACGACGCCGACGACGCCGGCCTGTGGCGTGAGCTGCGCGCCCGGTTCGGGGCGGTCGCCCCCGTCGAGATGGCGCCCGGCGTGCCCGGCTGGCTGCTGCTCGGGTACCACGAGAACCTGCGCGTCCTGCGCGACCAGGACCGGTTCGCCGCCGACCCGCGCGCCTGGAGCCGGCGGCCTGAGTGGCACGGCACGGCCGGGCCGCGCAGCGGCGCTCTGGCCGGCGACGGCCCCGGACACCGCCGGGTGCGCTCCGCCATCGTCGACGGCCTCGCGCAGATCTCCACCGCGCAGGTCGTCCCCCTCGTCGAGCGCACCGCCCGCGGCCTCATCGGCGCAGCCCTGCACGCCGGCGGCATGGACCTGATCGGGCAGTACGCGGCTCCGCTGCCCGCACTCGTCCTCAACCGGCTGCTCGGGCTCCCCGACGCCTACGGCCACCTGCTCGCCGGCCTCGCCGCCGACATCTGGAGCGGCGACCCCGCCCGCGCCGAGCCCGCCACCCGCGGGCTGCACACCTACGCCAAGGGCCTGGTCGAGCGCAAGCGCGCGGACCCGGGGGATGACCTCGCCTCCCGGCTCCTCGCCCACCCCGCCGGGCTCAGCGACGACGAGGCCGCCGAACAGCTGCTCCTGCTGTGGGCGGCCGGGCACGAGCCCACCACCCACCTGATCGGCAACGCGCTGTACCGGCTGCTGTGCGTTCCCGAGGTCGCCGCGGCCTACGGCGGCGCGTCACTTCCCGCCGACGACTTCCTCGACCACATCATGTGGGTCGATCCGCCGCTGCGCATGCTCGCGGGCCGTTTCAGCGCGCGCGATGTCGAGCTGGGCGGCGCGCACATCCGCAGGGGCGACGCGCTGGTCCTCGGGTTCGGCCCGGCGCACGCCGACCCCGCCGTGATCGCCCGCGCCGACACCGGTGACACGGCGGCGTTCGCCGGCAACCGCGCCCACCTGATGTGGGGCGCCGGCGCCCACGGCTGCCCCGCGCAGAGCCTGGCCCGCGAGATCGCGGGCACGGCGATCGACGCGGTCGTCAGCCGGCTGCCGCGTATGGCACCCGCCATCCCACCGGCGGCGATGCGCCGGCGCTCCTCGCTGTCGGTCAACGGCCTGGCCGAGCTCCCCGTGGCCTTCCCCGCCGAGGGAGGCCCGCGGCCCGGGGCCGCACCCGAGCGGCGTGCCGCCGAGAGCGGGCGGACGCGCCGGATGTTCCGGCGCGCCGGACGGCCCCGCGCGCAGGGTGCCCGGTACCAGGCGCCCGCGGCCGCACCGGAGGAACCGCCCGCTGAGCCGGTCCGCCCGGCGCGACCGGCACCGGCCGCCCGTCAGCGTGCCACCGGAGCGCGCTACCAGGCCCCCGCCGCGTCCGCCGCCCCCGCCCACGACGCGCTCGACGCCCTCCTGGAGATCCGCGGCCACAACGGCCCCGGCTGACCGACCACACCGTGTGGAGCGGGGCGGGGCGCGCAGGGGCGATGGACAACGTGCCGCGACGAGGACGGTACCCCCGGACGGGCGCCGCCTTGACGGCGCCCGTCCGGGGGTACCGTCCTCGTCGCGGGGCGCTTCCTCGTTCCTCGGTCGCACGCCGCTCCTCAGTCCACCCGGTGCCGCGCCCCCTCCGGCTCGCTCGATGCGGGAAAATTCCCGTGCGACCGCACCCGGACTGACCGATGCCGGAACCTCCGATCGCTTGGGTCCCGGGAGCGCGCCGACTACCGTCGGATCGAACGCAGAAGGCGTGGCTGTAAGGCACACCGACGTTCTCGGCGAGGGAAGCGCTCCGATGCGGGTGTGGTGGGCAGAGCACCCCGCCCGCGTGAGGATCCCCGGGCGAACGGGGGCCGGTCGCACGATGTGCGGCCGCCATGTCCCGGTGGATCCGGCGCGACGGTGGCCGGCCGCACGGCCCGGCGAACTGCGTGACGAAGGGGACGGCCCGCCCGGCCGCACGGCGGCCCGGGGCGTCCACGGTGCACCACGCCTCGCCGGCACGTGCCCGCAGCCATGGCCCGGACCACGGGGGACCGGGAGCGGCGCGGCGCACGCGGGGACCGGCCACGGCGTGCAGCGGGGCCACCGCGGACGCGTCCTCCCCTTCCCTCTGTGCTCCGCCCCCGGTCGAGATCGGCCGGGGGCGGAGCCCTTCCGGCACCCGTCCGGACGGGGGAGCGCTCGGTGTCCCCGCGGGACCGGGAACACCTTCGAGCACCGTCGTCGTCTCCCGGCATACTGGGGCACATGGGTCTTTCGGTGGTGAGTCCGGTCGTCGTGGGCCGGGCGGACGAGCTGCGCCTGCTGGACGGGCACGCGCGCCGGGTGCGCTCGGGAACCGCCGCGACACTGCTGCTCGGCGGCGAGGCGGGAATCGGCAAGTCCCGGCTGCTGGAGGAGTTCACCGCGCGCACCACCAATGGGATCGTGGTCGCGGGCGGCTGCCTGGAGCTGGGCGCCGACGGCCTGCCCCTCGCCCCGTTCGTGACCGTGCTGCGCCGGCTGCGGCGCGACCTCGGGCCCGACCGGTTCGCGGAGCTGTGGGGCCCCGGCGGCCCCGGCGAACTCGCCCGCCTGCTCCCGGAACTGGGCGCCGCCCCGCCCGATGAGCGCCCCGAGGCGCGGGGGCGGCTGTTCGGACAGGTGCTGCGGGTGCTCTCGGCAGCGGCCGAGCCCGCGGGGCTCACCGTCATCCTGGAGGACCTGCACTGGGCCGATTCCGCCACCCGGCACCTGCTGGTGTTCCTGGTCCGCAACCTCGACACCGCCCGGGTGCAGCTCGTGGCCGCCTTCCGCACCGACGACCTCCACCGCGACCACCCGCTGCGGCGGCTGCTGCCCGAACTGGAGCGGCTGCCCGCCGTCACCCGAATGGACCTGCGCCCGCTCAGCCGCGAGCAGGTGGCCGAGCAGGCCCAGGCCATCCTCGGGGGCGACATCGAACCCGCGGATCTGGCGTTCCTCTACGAACGCACCGCCGGCAACCCGCTGTTCGTCGAATCCCTGCTGGAACTGCCCGATTCGCAGCGCCACACGCTGCCCGAGCGGCCCCGCGAACTCCTCCTGGGCCCGCTGCGCGGGCTCGGTGAGGACGCCCGGGCTGTGGCGACCGCCGCCTCCGTGGGCGGCCGCGGCGGGCAGGGCGTCGAGCACCGGCTGCTGGCAGAGGCCGCCCGGCTGGAGGACGACCGGTTGGAGGCCGCGCTGCGGGCCCTGGTCGACGCCAACCTCCTGCGGGTCGAGGGCAGCGGGTACCGGTTCCGCCACGCCCTTCTCCGCGAGGCCGTGCACGCGGAACTGCTCCCGGGCCGCCGGTCCCGCCTGCACCTCGACTACGCCGCCGCCTTGGAGCGCGACCCCGGCGGAGCCGCCGGCCATGCCGCCGAACTCGCCCACCACTACTACGAGGCCCACGAGCAGCCGCGCGCCCTCAGCGCCGCCTGGCGGGCCGCGGAACGGGCGCGCGCCGCTTACGGATACGACGAGCAGCTGCACATGGCCGAGCGCGTCATCGACCTGTGGGACCGGGTTCCCGACGCGGAGGAGCGCGTCGGGATGCGGCTCGTGGACGTCGTGGAAAGGGCGGCGGAGGCCGCCATCGACAGCGGGGCGACCGAGCGCGGCCTCGACCTGGCCGAGGCCGGGCTGCGCGCGCTGCCCGGCGCCGGCGACGAGGCCACCGCGACGCGCCGGGCGCTGCTGCTGCGCCGCCGCGGGCAGGCCCGCCGCGACCTGAACGACCCCGGGGCCCTGGACGATATCCGCGAGTCCGCGCGGGTGCTGCCCCCGGGGAGCCCGCACCGGCCGTCGGTGCTGGCCACCCTGGCCGGCGAACTCGCCCTGCGGACCCATTTCGGCGAGGCCGCCGAGGTGGCGCGGGCCGCGGTGGCCGAGGCCCGCGCGGCGCTGCGGGACCGCCCGGCGCGGCCGTCAGCGGACCTCTCCACACCCTGCCCGCAGGAGCCGTGGCCGCACGTGCTGAGCGAACTGCACGCGCGCATCACCCTGGCCACCCTGGAGGCCCAGGACGGCCGTCCCGACGCCGCGCTGCGCGAGCTGGACGCCTGTAGCGCGGGGGCGCGCCGCGCCGACGACCCCGAGACCGAGACCCGCGCCATCGGCCATCGCATCGGGGTGCTCTGGGAGAGCGGCCGCTCCTCACAGGCGGTCGAGGACGGCCGCGCCGCGCTGGACCGCGTGCGCGACCTGGGCACCATGGGATCCTGCGGCTCCTTCGTCGCGGTCAACCTCGTCGAGGCGCTCTACTACTCGGGCGGGTACGCCGAGTGCCGCGAGACGGCGGGCCGCGCCCTCGCCCGGGGCCCGATGCTGCTGCACCGGCTCAACCTGTACACGCGGCGGGGCCTGGCCGCCCTCGCCATGGGCGACACCGACGCGGCGCGCGCGGACCGGGGGCGCCAGCGCCTGTCCGGCGAGGCTCCGCACGCCCACACCCAGGACGAACTGCCCGCCGCCCTGCTGGATCTGGAGCTGTCGCTGGCCGACGGCGACATCGCGGCGGCCGTCGCGACGGCGAGCGCCGCGGTCGGCGCCCCGAGGTTCGCGACCTGGCCGGCCTACGCCTGGCACGTCCTGGAGGCCGCCGCACGGGCGGTCCGGGCGGGAGAGGCAGCGGGGGGAGGCGGGGATATCGCGCGGCTGCGAGCCGACGCCGCCGCGGTCTGCGGGGTGATGGCGGTCTCCGGGCCGGCGCAGACGGCGCTGCGCGAAACGGTGCGCGCCCACCTGGCTGAGGGCGGCGACGGCCCGGCGGACGCGGCCGGCCGCGCGTGGCGGACGGCGGTGGCGGCCTGGCGCCGCGCCGACGAGCCGTGCATGCTAGCGGCCGCCCTGCTGCGGCTGGCCGAGTCCGACGCGGAACAGGGCGACCGGGCCGCGGCGGCCGCGGTCCTGCCCGAAGCCGCCGCCATCGCGGAACGGGCGGGCGCGCGGCCGCTGCTGGGCCGTACCGCCGACCTCGCCCGCCGGATGGGGGCCGCCCTCGGGGCAGAGGGGGGAGCGGTGCCCCCGGCACCCCAGGGGCTGACCCCGCGGGAGGCGGAGGTGCTGCGGCTCCTGGCCCAGGGGCGGACCAACGCCCAGATCGCCGAGCGGCTGTTCATCTCCGCCAAGACCGCCAGCGTGCACGTCTCCAACATCCTCGCCAAACTGGACGTCCCCAACCGCGCCTCGGCCGGCGCCCGCGCCCGCGGGCTCGGTCTGGGTTGACCCGCACCGCTCCGTCAGCCCGACAGAGCGCCGCACCGACTCCGTGCGGCGGGGGCTGCGACCGCGCCCGCCCAGGAGCGCCGTGACGCCCGCCGCCGCCATCGCCGCCGGTCATCCCCGCCCTGCTTCGGCCCCCAGCGGCCGCGCCCCTCCCCGCCGGCGTCCCGGCCGCTGCGCCGGGCCGCCGCTGCCGCCGCCTTGCTCCTCTCGGGGGCCTTCGCCACCCGCACCGGGGCTCCGCGGCAGCCACCCGCCCGATGACACCGAGCTCCTCGCCGACCGGCGGGAGAGGCGGTGGCCGGATTCCCCGGCCGACGATCCGGTCGCATCGGCGGTCCGCCGGCGGCGACCCGGCCCGGTCGGTGACGGCGAAGGCGAGGACGTGTGCGCGATCGCGGTCACAACGGGGGTGGGCGCGGCGAAAGGGACGCTACGCGGCGCCGACCGGCCGGGCGTCGAAGACGCTGACCGGGTCGTCCTGTGCCCTGTCGGAGAACATCGACGGCCCGAGGCAGACCTGGCGGGCCATGCGGCCCAGCCGGGTGAGGCCGTGGCGTGCGGCGTGCTCTTCGAACGCGAGAAGGTGCAGGTACCCGGAGGCGGCTTCCTCGACGAGCGATGCCTCACCGCCCTGAGTGGAGGTGAAGGTGACCTCCTGCCGTGGCGGCAGCGTTCCGCACACGGCACGGACGTCGTGTCCCGTGCGGACCCGCACGCGCTGTTCGATCAGCGCGCGCGTGTGCTCGTCCGCGCCACCCGCCCACGTGCGGGCCAGCAGCATCTGGGTGTCGGCGCTGCCCGTGCCGATATCGGGTACGGCGGTCCAGCACATGTGAGCGGGCTCCGCGCCGAGTCCGGCGAGGGCGTCGGCTAAGGCGGCCTCGACGTCGGGCGTGGTGACGGCCAGCGCGGTGAAGGCATCGAAGTGTTCGTCGACGGAGTCGGGGATGTCGAGATCGATGATGACACCGATCCACTCCAGCGCCGGTGCCGGGCGGGTGTGGGCGGTGAACTGCGCGGGATCGAACGCGGCGACCCGCTCGGCGACATCGAGAGAGAAGTCCTCCATCCGCCGGCGCATCCGTACCGTTTCGCGCCACCCGTCGAACGGGAATTCGGCCGCCGTGGCGAGGTCGGACAGCGGCACCCGTGCGCGGCGCAGCAGGGCGACGGTGGCTCCGTGCTGGATCTGGGAGTGGGCGTAGAGGCGGTACCCCGAGCCGGCGTCGACCGACGCCGGTGCCAGGATGCCGCGTTCGGCGTACAGGCGCAGTGCCTTGGCCGACAAGCCGGTCAGCATCTGGAATTCACCGGCGGTCAGAGTGGGGCGCATCGTCGTCCTCGGGTGTGGAGGGGATCGGTTCGCCTCAGCTTGCCCCCTGCCCCAAGGGCGAGGTCAAGCCGGCGCCGGTCCGCCGACGCCCCCGTTCCGACCACCCCATGGGAGCGCGCGGGAGACGGGCCGCGTGCGAGCCGTCTCCGGTCCCTGCCGGGACGCGTCGTCACGCCGCGGCGGGGTGCCGCCGCCCGGTCACGGTCCGGTGCTGCCCCTGAAGAGAGGGACGGTGCCCATGACCCCGGCCGGCCGGCGGCGGACGGCCGGCCCGGGGTCACGGCCGCCTGCGGGTACCGGGCCCGCGCGCTGCCGCGTAAGGCGTCGCGATCAGGCGGCCCGGTCCAGGATCACGACCGGGATCTCGCGGTCGGTCTTGGTCTGGTACTGGTCGTAGGCGGACCAGGTGGCCGTCAGCGACGGCCACAGGCGCGCCTTCTCCTCCGGTGAGGCGGTGCGGGCACGCGCCCGGAAGCGGTCTCCTTCGACCTGCACGCCGACCTCTGGCTGGGCCAGCAGGTTCTTGTACCAGAGGGGGTGGTCGTGGGCGCCGCCGTTGGACGCCACGATCGCGAAGGCGTCGCCATCGGTGCGGTAGATGAGCGGGGTGGTGCGCTCCAGCCCCGACTTGCGTCCCGTGGTGGTCAGCAGCAGGACGGTGGTCCCCTGCCAGTCGTGGCCCTCCCGGCCGTCGGTCTCCTGGTAGCGGTCGACGTGTTCCTTTCCGAACAGCACGGCTCTCCTCGGTGCCCCGGACCGTGCCCTCACACGGCCCTGTGTCGTCACATCCCACCGGGGAGGCTTCCCTCTCACCACCTGGGCAATCACCGGCGGCGGGACGCATCGGTCCGAGTGGGCCTTGACGCGGCGCGGGGCGATCCCCATGATCGGTCCGTCGGCCGACGGGGCCGGCGTCCGACGTCTCGTCCAGGAGGTCGACCGGTGATCCCCCCACCGCACCCCGGCGCCAGGTGGCGCACCGCCGCTGCCGCCCTGCTCACCGCTTCCGCGCTGGTCCTGACCGCGGCCCCGGCCGGAGCCGCGCCCGCACCCGCCGGGGGCGACATCGCCGACCGGCTCGCCGCGGTGCCCGGCCTGCGGATCATCAGCGAGCAGGAGACGGAGCCCGGGTTCCGCCATTTCGTCCTGGGCTACCGCCAGCCCGCCGACCACGACCGTCCCCGGTCCGGCGGCTTCGAGCAGCGGCTCACGCTGCTCCACCGCGGCTTCGACCGGCCCACCGTGCTGCACACCAGCGGATACGGGGTCAACACCACACCGTTCCGGGCCGAGCCGACGCGCCTCGTCGACGGCAACCAGATCTCCACCGAGCAGCGCTTCTTCTCGCCCTCGCGCCCCGATCCCGCCGACTGGGACGACCTCGACATCGAGCAGGCCGCGGCCGACCACCACCGCGTCATCGCCGCGCTCGACGGCATCTACCGGGAGGCCTGGATCTCCACCGGGGCGTCCAAGGGCGGGATGACATCGGTGTACCACCGGCGCTTCTACCCCGATGACCTGGACGGAACGGTCGCCTACGTCGCGCCCAACGACGCCGACGACCGCGAGGACAGCGCCTACGTGGAGTTCTTCGACACCGTGGGCGACGACCCGCAGTGCCGCGAGGACCTGCGCACCCTCCAGCGGGAGGCGCTGCTGCGCCGTGACGGCCTGGTCGGCCGCTACGAGGAGCTGGCCGCCGGCAACGGCTGGACCTTCGACGAGACCATCGGCAGCGCCGACCGCACCTTCGAGATGCTCGTCCTGGACACGCCGTGGGCCTTCTGGCAGTACCAGGAGCCCGAGAAGTGCGCCGATGTGCCGGGCGCGGAGGCGTCCGACGACGAGATCGCGGCGTTCCTCGACGAGATCGCCGGCTTCGAGTTCTACACCGACCAGGGCACCGGGCCCTACATCCCCTACTACTTCCAAGCGGCCACGCAGCTCGGCAGCCCCAGCGTGCCGACCGCCCACCTCGACGGGCTGCTCCGCTACCCGGGCCTGTTCGCCGCCCGTTCCTACCTGCCCGACGACCTCGCCGGAGCGCCGTTCGACCGGCGGGCGATGCCCGACATCGACCGGTGGGTGGCCCACCGCGCCGAACGGATCCTCTTCGTCGACGGGGAGTGGGACCCCTGGGGCGCCGAACCCTTCCGGGTGGGCAACGGCGCCCGGCGCGAGGCGCTGCGCTTCGTCGCGCCGCAGGCCAACCACGGCGCCGCCATCGCCGGCCTGGGCGCATCCGACAGGGCGGCCGCGACCGACGCCCTGCTGCGCTGGGCGGGGATCGAGGGGCGGATCGCGGCGCGCGGCGCCGACCGGATCCCGGCGCTCGACGACGTCGGGGACGGGCGCGGGCGCCGCTGACCCGCGGACGGGGACCGGCGGCCCCCTGGGCCGCCCCGGCCGACCGGGGCGGCCCGCCTCACGGCGTCGGATGCAACAGGTCCAGGCCCAGCGCGGTGAGGCTATGGCGCACCGTGTTGCCCTCGCGCTGACTGGCGACGAGCCCGGCGGCGCGCAGCAGCGACGCGTGTTCACTGGCCGACGGCACCGAGATGTCCAGGACGCGGGCGAGCTCACCGGTGGTGCGGTCGTCGCCGAGCGCGCGCAGCACCCCGGCGCGCGTGCGCCCGAGCAGCCGGGCCAGGACATCGACGCCGGACCGCGGGCTCTCCGATGAATGGGCCAGGAACGACGCCGGGGCGTGGGCGACCGGGTACAGCAGCACCGGCGGCATCGACGGGTCGAAGAAGGTGACCGGCCGGGTGGCGCAGAAGAACGCGGGGATCACGAGCAGGCCGCGCCCGCGCAGGTGCAGGTCCTGGTCGAACCCGAAGGGGAGTTCGACCGTGCGCGGGCGCGACCGGGACGCGGGCGCCGCCGCCGCGCGGACGATCGGCGCGACCGGCCCGCCGCCGGTGCCGACCGACGCCGCGCTGTCCCGCGCCGCGTCGGACACATACCCCCAGTGCGGGCGCAGCGCCGCCTCGAAGTAGCTGTTGAGGGCGCGGCCCAGCTCGCGCACCGAACGCGGCTCCTTGCGGGCCAGGCCCTGCGTCCATGCGGGGCGGCCGCGGTCGCCGAAGAGGAGGTCGAGCTCGCCGCCGATGCGCCTGCGCGGGGCGTTCAGGACCTCACCGATCCCCTCCCGGAGGCCGTGGCCGTCGGTGAGGGGGCTGAGGAAGTCGGGCGAGTACCCGACGGCCGGCACGAGGTCGAGCAGCATCCGGCTCTCCGGCGGAAGCCGGGACAGGACGCGCCGGCGCCATGGGCCGAACACGAGTTCGTCGGAGGGATCGGCGAGCATGTACAGGCTGAGAACGATCTCCCACATGGGTTCGGGCCGGGAAACGACCCGCGTTTTCGCCCAATCCCCGGGGGAGAAGTGGATACGCAGCATGACGAATTCCGTTCACTCAATCTCCGGGCATGCGAACGGACCGGAATACCGACGGTGGCTGTGGCCGTGTGCGGATCACGGGGGCACGAAGCCGTGGTTCCGTGGCGTTGCGCGATAACCGGGGCCCTATCGCAGGGGTGCTCCCACACTCACCCGCCGCAGGACACCGGTCAATCGGCTGGCCGAGCTCGGCCAGCCCCGCGGTGGTCGCGGGCGGTCGCCGCCCGGTGACGCGGACACAGGCTCCCTGGGTCCCGGCGCCTGTCGTGGAGAATGGCGCGGAACGGCGGCGGTGTGGCATAGGCCACGGCGGTCCGACGTTTCCGGAATCGGTGCGCATACGGGTGTCGGGGCCGGATCAGATACGCGCGGGCGGGGTGTTGCCGGCCGCCCGGATCGCCGCCGGGATATTGAGGAAGAGCAGGACCACGAAGCCGACCACGAAGAACACCGTGAGCGTCAGGATCGCCAGCCGGTAGTCGCCGCCGGTGGCGTCCAGGGCGACCCCGATGGTCAGCGCCCCGAGGAACGCCGAGCCCTTGTCGCTGATCTCGTAGAGCCCGAAGTACTCGGCCTCCTTGCCGCGGGGAATGAGGTGCGAGAACAGCGAGCGCGACAGCGCCTGGGTCCCGCCCAGCACGATGGCGATGAAGAAGGCCAGCAGGAAGAACTGCACGGCCGAACCGGCCTGGAGCAGCGGTGCCACGCCCACGACGGCCACCCACACCACCAGGCTGCCGAGGATGGTCCGCTTGGTGCCGAGGCGGCGCGCGATGCCGCCCAGCAGCAGCGCGCCCCCGAACGCCACGAACTGCACCATCAGGATGGCGCCGATCTGCACCCCCTGGTCCAGTCCCAGGGCCTGGTCGGCGAAGGTGGCGGAGAACGCGATCACCGTCTGGACGCCGTCGTTGAACAGGATGTAGCCGAGCAGGAAGACCAGGGTCCCCGGGTAGGCGCGCAGGCTCCTCAGGGTCTGCCAGAGCTGGCCGAAGCTCGCGATGACGGTGGCCGCCGCCGAGCCGCCGGGGGCGGCGCCGGGGACACCGCCGGGGGAGGCGCCGTTGAACGGGGCGGACGCGGCGCCGCCCCGCATCCGGTTGCGCAGCCGGGCCAGGGGGATCAGCGCGAACAGCGCCCACCACACGCCGGCCGAGGCCATGGAGATCCGGACCGCGTGCGACTGCTCCAGTCCCAGGCTCTCGTGGGACAGGTACAGCCCGAGGTGCACGGTGAGCAGCAGCGCTCCGCCCAGGTAGCCCATGGCCCAGCCGCGGGAGGACACGGTGTCGCGCTCGTCGGCCGTGGCGATGTCGGGCAGGAACGCGTTGTAGACGACCACCGACGCGCCGAACGCCAGGTTCGCGAGCACGAACAGCCCGGCACCCAGCAGGTAGCCCGTGCCCTGCACGAAGTACAGGCCCATGGTCGCGAACGCCCCGAGGTAGGCCAGGCCGCCGAGCAGCTCGCGCTTGCGCCCGGTCTGGTCGGCGATCGCGCCGACCGCCGGCAGGACGATCAGCTGGAGCAGGACCGACAGCGACGTGGCGTAGGGGTACAGCGCCGTGGGGTCCATCGACCAGCCCAGAACGCTGATCCGGCCGTCGGCCCCGGCCCCCGACTCGGCGACGGAGGTCAGGTAGGGGCCGAGGAACACGGTGATGACCGAGGTCGAGAAGACCGAGTTCGCCCAGTCGTACATGTACCAGGCGCGCCGCTCCCGCCGCCTCTCGGCGGGGTCCGCAACGGGCTCGTCGGGTGCGCCGGGCGCCTCGGATGTGTGGGCCATGGGGGGATCCTGTCTCACGCGGCGGTGTGCCCGGTATTGTGCCAGGCGCCGCGCTCGCGCAGCACATCGCGCAACGCCATGACGTCGTCGCTGACGATCCCGTCGACCCCGGCGTCGAGCAGGCGCCGCATGAGCCCGGGGTCGTTGACCGTCCACACGTGCACGTGGAGGCCCAGGCGGTGCGCGGTCGCGATGAGGTCCCGGGTGAGCAGCGGGAACCCGCGGCCGATCCGGAGGGGGATCTGCGCGCAGGCCGTGCCGGCGCGCGCGAGGGCCCGCAGGAGGGGCGACATCGAGGCCAGCCGCAGCCGGGCCACATCGGCCGGCCCGCACGAGGTCGCCACGGGGCGGCCGAAGGCGCGCCGCGCGCGGTCGAGCCGGCGCTGGTCGAAGGAGCCCACGCACACCCGGTCCCAGGCGTTGGTCCGGCGCACCACCGCGACGAGGGGGTCCACGGCGCCGTCGGCTTTGAGGTCGATGTTGAAGCGCGCCTCGGGCCACGAGCCGAGCAGGTCTTCGAGCAGCGGCACGGGCTCGCTGCCGCCGACGCGTGCGCGGCGCACCTCGGAGAGGGGCAGGTCGGCGATCGCGCCGGTGCGGTCGGTCGCGCGGTCGAGCGTGGGGTCGTGGAACGCCAGCAGCGCTCCGTCGCGCGTGGCGTGGACGTCGGTCTCCAGGTACCGGTAGCCCAGGCCGACGGCGTACGCGAAGGCGGCAGCGGTGTTCTCCAGCCCGGTGACCGGCCGGCCGTCGCCGCCGGCCGGCCACCCGCCGCGATGGGCGAGCCCTATCGGCGCGGGGAGGTCGAGATACCTGTGCCTCACACGCAGCAGTATGCCCAACCGCGGCCCCGCCCACGACCGCCGCCCCCGGCCCCTTCCACCGACCGCCGGCGCGGGCGTGTGCGGCCCGTCGGCCACGGTGGTGGGAGCCCGGCGGCGCGGCCATCGGCGGGTCCTCGCGGGGTATCCGGGCACGAGACGCAAGACATTGGAACGCCGCCGCGCGGACGCGAGGAGCCGTGACGGACGGGGCCACCTCGGAGACGACCGAGCCGGCTCCTTCCACAGCCTGCCGGTGCGGCCGTGTGCGGCGGTTCGGGAAGGCGGGTGGAAGCCGGGCGGTCGCCATCAGCGGGCTCGCGTGGGTGGCGTGCGGGCGATCGGGAGCCTGATTCCGGGGCGCTGTCGCGCTGATCCGGCGGTGGTGAGGTAGGCGGTCACCTCTGCCGTGCCCGTGTCGGCCCCCTCCGCCGCTTTCCGGTGCGGGTGTGTCGCCCGGTCCGGAGGGCGGGCGTGAGCGCGTCGTCGGCTGCGGGTTCATCGCGGGCGCTCCGCTGGGATCGGGGCCCCTGACTCGGGGGTGCCGCCGCGTGGACCTGAGGGGGTGTGACGGGCGCGGTCACCTTGCGGCGACCGCGCCGGGATGCGGTGGACCGCGCCGGCGCGGCGGGGCCGTGAACCGCGCTGTGCGCACCCGGGCGGGTCAGGGTGAGGGCGGGAACTGCGGGGTGCCGGTGCAGGACGGGCGGCGGGGGCGGGGAAAGCGGGGGCTCCGAGGAGAAACCCGGTATTCCAGGTGGCGTTCTCCGGGCCGCCGCGGCTCTGTGTGGGTGACGGGCGCACCGCCCGCCGCCGATCACCGGTTCCGCGCCGGTGCTCCCGGGGCCGCGGCTCCGGGAGCGACCGCGCGGTCCGCGTCGCGAAGGGATACCCCTGCATGGTCCAGACCCCCTCGACCTCCTCGTCCTCCGCCCCGCCGCATCCGCACCGCCGGCTCGCGCCTCCCGGTCCCGGCCGCCCCATCCCCGGCTCCCGCGCCGCGTCCCCCTCCGGCGCCGGCGCCCGCGCCGTCTCCTCCCACGGCGGCCTCCGCCGCTCGGTGCCGGCGTCCCCGCAGCGTGCCTGCCCACGCGATCCGCGGGCCCGCCAGCTCTCGCATTTCGCCCAGTTCATCGCCGAGGTGCTGGCGGGAGAGCGGGCGCCGGCGCAGATGCGCCACCTGTTCTCCCGGCAGGCATATGCCCTGCTCCTGCACCGCGCCGGCGGATACGCGTCGGGCCACCGGCCGCGCGTCCTGCGGACCCTGCTGCGCGCCGAGCATCCCGGGGTGACCGAGGTCAGCGCCGTCGTCGACTGCGGCACCCGGTGCCGCGCGCTGGCGCTGCGGATCGCCTACGCCCAGCACGCGTGGCTGTGCACGCACGTCGAGACCGACATCGGGCGCGGCCGGTGACACCGCGGGCCGCCGCCTTCACGGCGCGGCGCAGGACGAGCGGAGAGCACGGGCGGGCCCTGAGGGCGCCGCCCGGTTGAGCGGGGGACCGCCGCCCCGGCCGGGAACGGCTTTCCGTTCCCGGCCGGGGCGGCCCGCCCCGCGGCCGAGAGCCGCGCGGACCGGGAGCTCGGCGTCTCTGGCGCTGGAAGGCGGGTTAAAGTACCGTGGAAAGCGCTTTCTCAAACAGAGGGGTAGGACGTATGCACGAGCGGGTGCTGGGAGTCGCCATGAACGGCGTCACCGGCCGCATGGGGTATCGGCAGCATTTGACCAGGTCGGTGCTTGCGATCAGGGAGGCCGGCGGCGTGGTCATGCCCGACGGGACACGGGTCGTCCCCGAACCCGTCCTGGTGGGCCGGTCCGAGCGCAAGGTGCGCGAGATCGCCGACCGGCACGGGATCGAGCGGTGGAGCACCGACCTCGACTCCGTCCTGTCCGATGATTCCATCGAGGTGTACTTCGACGCGCAGATCACCAGCGCGCGCGAGGACGCGGTCCGTTCAGCGATCGCCGCCGGCAAGCACATCTACACCGAGAAGCCGGCGGCCACCACGCTCGGCGCGGCGCTGGAGCTCGCCAAGCTCGCGCGCGCCGCCGGGGTGAAGAACGGGGTCGTCCAGGACAAGCTGTTCCTGCCCGGCATGCTCAAGCTGCGCCGGCTCGTCGAAAGCGGGTTCTTCGGCCGCGTGCTGTCCATCCGCGGCGAGTTCGGCTACTGGGTCTTCGAGGGCGACTGGCAGGAGGCGCAGCGCCCGAGCTGGAACTACCGGTCCGAAGACGGCGGCGGCATCGTCCTGGACATGTTCCCCCACTGGCACTACATCCTGGAGCACATCTTCGGGCCGGTGCGCGCCGTGACGGCGCACGCCGTCACCCACATCCCCGAGCGGCGCGACGAGCAGGGGGCGTCCTACGACGCCACCGCCGACGACGCCGCCTACGCCGTCATCGAGCTCGACGGCGGCGTCGTCGCCCAGATCAACTCCTCGTGGTGCGTCCGGGTCGACCGCGACGAACTCGTGGAGTTCCAGGTCGACGGTACCGAGGGCAGCGCGGTCGCCGGGCTGCGCGAATGCCGGATACAGCACCGCGCGGTGACCCCCAAGGCGGTCTGGGACCCCGACACCGCCGTCGCCGGCGACTACCGCAGCCAATGGGACCGCGTCCCCGACAACGCCGACTTCGCCAACGGCTTCCGCGCCCAGTGGGAGCTGTTCCTCTCCCACGTCCACGCCGACACGCCGTTCCCCTACGACCTGCTCTCCGGCGCCCGCGGGCTGCAAATGGCCGAGGCCGGGCTGCGCTCGTCGCGCTCGGGGCGCCGGGTGGAGATCGAGGAGGCCGAGCTGGCATGAGCGACCTGACCATCGCGCTCCCCGGGGCGGGCGGCACCCTCACCGAGTACACCCTGGCGGAGCGCGCCGCCACCGGCCCCTCCGGCCGCGTGGCGCCGCCGCGCTCCCGGACCGCCTACGCCGCCGCGCACGTCGTGGCCGACCCCTTGGCGGGCAACGGGGCGGGCGCCCCCGCCCGCCTGGACTGGGCGTCCACGCTGGCCTTCCGGCACCACCTGTGGGACCTCGGCCTGGGCGTCGCCGATGCCATGGACACCGCCCAGCGGGGCATGGGCCTGGACTGGGCGGCCACCGCCGAGCTGATCCGCCGCTCGGGCGCCGAGGCCGCCGGCCGCGGCGCCGCGCTGGTGTGCGGTGCCGGGACCGACCACCTGGGCGCCGATGCCGGACCGGCCACCTTGGAAAGCGTTATCACGGCCTATGCCGAGCAGCTCGCCGTGGTCGAGGACGCCGGCGCCACACCGGTCGTCATGGCCAGCCGGGCGCTCGCCGCCTGCGCGCGCGGCCCCGAGGACTACGCCAAGGTCTACGGCCGGCTCCTGGAACAGGTGCGCGGACCCGTCGTCCTGCACTGGCTCGGGACCGCCTTCGACCCCGCGCTGGCCGGATACTGGGGCCACGACGACCCGGGCGACGCCATCCCCGATGTCGCCGCCCTGATCCGCGAGCACGCCGGCCGGATCGACGGCATCAAGGTGTCCCTGCTCGACGCCGCGCTGGAGGTCCGGCTGCGCGACCTGCTCCCGCCGGGGGTCCGGCTCTACACCGGCGACGATTTCGACTACCCCGCCCTCATCCTCGGCGACGACAACGGGCACTCCGACGCCCTGCTGGGCGTGTTCGCCGCCATCGCCCCGGCCGCCTCGGCGGCGCTGCACGCGCTCGACTCCGGCGACACCGCCCGCTACCGGGAGCTGTTCGCCCCCACCGTCCCGCTGGCCCGGCACATCTTCGCCGCGCCCACCTACTACTACAAGACCGGCATCGCCTTCCTCGCCTGGCTCAACGGGCACCAGCCGGGGTTCACGATGGTCGGCGGCCTCCAGAGCGCCCGCGACCTGCCCCACCTGGCCGAGGCGTTCCGGCTGGCCGACTCCGCCGGGGTCCTCACCGACCCCGCCACCGCCGTGGCGCGCATGCGCCTGCTCCTCGACGCGGCGGGGGTGCGGCCGTGACCCCCGCCGCCGGCACGGAGGTGCGCGACGTGCCCTCGGGCGTCCCCGCCGCCGTGGCGACCCCGGAGCCGGGCGACCCCCGGCTGGCACGGCTCTCGCTCAACCAGGCCACCGTCAAGTACTGGAGCGTCGCCCAGGCGATCGAGGGCTGCCTGCGCGCCGGGCTGCCCGCGATCGGGCTGTGGCGCGAACCCGTGGCCGAGGCGGGGCTCGCCGAGGCCGCGCGGGCGGTCCGCGACTCCGGTCTGCGCGTCTCCAGCTACTGCCGGGGCGGCTTCCTCACCGGCCCCGACCGCGCCGGCGCGCTCGACGACAACCGCCGCGCGATCGACGAAGCGGCCGAGCTCGGTGCGCCGTGCCTGGTCATGGTGGTGGGCGGGCTGCCCGCCGGCGACCGCGACCTCGCAGGCGCGCGCGAGCGCGTCGCCGAGGGCATCGCCGAGCTCGCGCCCTACGCGGGGGAGCGGGGGGTGCGGCTCGCCCTGGAACCGCTGCACCCGATCTTCTGCGCCGACCGTGCGGTGCTGTCCACCCTGGACCAGGCGCTCGGTATCGCCGAGCGCTTCCCCGTGTCCGAGGTCGGGGTCGTCGTGGACGCCTACCACGTGTGGTGGGACCCGCGGGTCGAGGAGCAGATCGCGCGGGCGGGCGAGCGCATCGCCTCCTTCCAGGCGTGCGACTGGGTGCTTCCACTGCCCGAGGACCAGCTCCTGGGCCGCGGCATGGTCGGCGACGGCCACGCCGACGTGGGCCGGCTGCGGCGCGTGACCGACGCCGCCGGCTACACCGGCGACATCGAGGTCGAGATCTTCAACGCCGACATCTGGAACGCCGACGGCCACGAGGTCATCGCGACCCTGGCCCGCCGGCACGTCCAGTACGTCGTGTCAACTACGCCGTCGTAAGGGATCGAGTTGTTGACTCGGATCACTACGGCACCGCTTATGCTCCCGACTGCCCTCTACGACGGGACGGTCACGGGTCACATCCACCGGTCCCGGCTATGCCGGGGCCGGGTCGGGCATGTTGACGAATACCCACGCCGTGGCCGCGCGTCTGGCGACGTTGACCCCGGCGACGTGGTCGGCCGGCCCAGCGAGGCCGCACCGACGACAGCGGAAGGTGTCCCGGTCGGGCCGGTTGGCCCGCCCGGTGTGGCCGCAGCGCACACAGCGCTGCGAGGTGTAGGCGGGGTCCACCTCGATGAACGGCACGCCGGAGCGGCGTGCCTTGTAGGCGATGAAGGTGCCGAGCTGGTGGAAGGGCCAGGAGGACAGGCGTGCCCGCTGGTCGCGAGGAACCGTGACCCGTTCGCGGATGCCGCGGAGTTCTTCGACGGCGATCCCGCGCCCGGTGCGTGCCGCGACGGCGACGACCTGCTTGGAGACCCGGTGGTTGATGTGCGAGGCGTGCCGCCGCTCGCGGCGGGCGCGCTTCTTGAGCAACTGTCTGGCCGAGCGGGTTCGCCTGGCCTGGAGCTCGGCGCGTTTACGAGCCTGCCAGCGTCGGTACCTGAGCAGGCGGCGGCCCTGGTGGTTGTCGCCGTCGGAGGTGGTGGCCAGGTTGACGATGCCCCGGTCGACGCCGATCCAGCCGTTCGGCTCCGACCGCGGGGCTTCGGGGAGGTCGCAGGTGGCGACCAGGAACCACTTCCCGTCGCGCAACAGGAGATCGGATTCGCCCTTGCGGTATTGGGTGAGCTGTTTGAGAGCGTAGGCGGAGCAGGCGAAACGGAGGTTCTTGACCCGCCCGTCCAGGGGCCAGATGCTCACCGTCTGGGCGTCGTAGTTCCAGGACAGGCACCGGTCGTCATAGGTGTGCGCCGCATCCGGCCGGAAGACGACGGGCTTGGACTCCGCCGTGCGGCGGCGCTTGGAGCCCTCGGGGCCCAGGCGGCCGTTGCGGATGTTCCCACGCAGCGTCGCGTAGGCATCTCGCACGCGCTTGACGATGTGCTGTGCCGCCTGTGCCCCGAACCCGCAGGCCTTGAGCTCGCCATAGCACAGCTTCCGCAGCGGGGCCTCACGGCTCTTGAGCCCGAAGTGCTCGAAGGCCACCACCGCGACCCGGTTCGCGGCCGCGTTGGCCGCGGGCAGGGTGCGCTCAAGCGCCGACGCCTGCACGGCATCCGGCATGAGCTTCACCTGCACCACCACTTTCATGCGCGTGATCGTAGCATTGCCCTGTGTAATTTTTGTGCGAACCGAAGCCCGGTCCATCAGGACCCACGCTGGACCCTTCCAGATCGATCCGGGGCCCGGCCCCCCCACCCACGACTGTAAGGATCTGCCATGCGTTTCGATGGAATCCTCTTCTTCCCGGTCGCACCGTTCGACGCCGCGGGGCGGCTGAACGAGGACGCCCTGGACCGGCACATCGGCGCCGGCCTCACCGCGGTCAAGGAGGGCTGATCCGCCATGGCGCACGCCACCGGCCCCGCCGCGCCGGGCACCGGCCCGGCCGCCGCCGATCCCGCCCCACCCCACCCCCGCCCCGGCACCGGGACGATCGCCCGCGTGGAGGCCGAGGTCCGCCGACTGCGCCTGCACCGCTCCTGGGACGGGGGAGTGGCCCACAACGACATCGTGGTCACCCGCATCACCACCGGCGACGGCCGGACGGGGACCGGCTTCGCGTGGACGCCGCGCGTGGGCGCCCGCGCGGTGCGGGCGCTCCTGCTGGACGACTGCCCCGTTGCACTCCTGGGACGCACGCCCGACCCCGGGCCGCGCTGGGACGACCTCGCCGCCCACCTGAGCGAGGCCGGCGCGGGGGGCCTGGCGGCCATGGCGGCGGCAGCAGTCGACATCGCCCTGTGGGACCTCGCGGCACGCGACACCGGCACCCCGCTGGTCGAGCGCATCGGCCGCCGGCGCGGCCGGGTGCCCGCCTACGGGAGCGGCGTCAACCTCGACTACGGGCAGGACGACCTGCTGGAGCAGGTCGGCGGCTGGCTCGACGCCGGCCACGACGCCGTCAAGATCAAAGTGGGCTCCGCCGACCTCGCGCGCGACGTGCGGCGCGTGGCGGCGGTCCGGCGGCTCATCGGGCCGTCGCGCCGGCTCATGCTCGACGCCAACCAGCGGTGGGACCTGCCGGCGGCGATCCGCGCCTTGGACGCGCTCGCGGAGTTCTCCCCCTACTGGATCGAGGAGCCGCTGCCCGCCGGCGACATCGACGCCCACGTGCGGCTGCGCCGCACCACGGCCATCCCCTTCGCGATCGGGGAGAACCTGCGCACCGTGGGCGGGTTCCGCGCCGCCCTGGAGGCCGGGGCGTGCGACATCGCCCAGCCCAACGCCGTGCGGGTCGGCGGGATCACCCCGTTCCTGCGGGTGGCCGACCTGGCCGCCCAGCACAGCGTCCCGGTCGCCCCCCACCTGCTGCCGGAGCTGTCCACCCAGCTCGCCCTGTGCGTGCCCATGGTCTCGATGGTGGAGGACATCGACCGCGCGTCCTTCGCCGGCCTGGGCGCGCTCACCCGGCCCAGCGGCGTGCGGATCGACGGCGGCTGGGCCACCGCCGACACCGGCCCCGGACACGGCCTGGAGTTCGCCTGACCCCGCGCCCGCCGCCCGCCGACACGTCACCCGCCTCGTCACGGGCGCACCGGCCGTCCGCGCGGACGGCCGGCGCGCCCCCCGCAGCGCGGGCTCGGCGCCCGGTCGGGGGACCGGGCGACCTGCGTCGCGGTCGCCCCGCGGCGAATCCGGTCGGCACGGCACGCACGTCCCGCCCGGGACGGGGCCGCGCGGTTATCCTGGCCGGTGCCGGGCGGACCCGTGCGGTGACGGCCTCGCGCGTGTCGTAGTGCGTCGCCGCACTCCGCGGCGGCCACGGCACCGGAGCCGCCCGAAGGGACCGACATGCACGTCGACGCCGCACCGATCACGGAGGCGTTCGGCCTCGGCCCGCTGACCGAGCCGCCCGTCGCCGTGGGCCGGCCCGGCTCCGCCCGGTGGAAGTTCACCACTCCGTCAGGTTCCTACCTGGTCAAACGCCTCTGGTCGGGTGAGGATCCGCGGTGGCGGTGCCACGCGGCCGCGATGATGGACTTCGAGCGCCGTGTCCGCACCACCACCTCCATCGCGACCGCCCGCCCGATCCACCCCGGCCGGCCGGAGTTCGGCTGCGCCGCCCGCGTCGGCGAACAGGGCGTCTTCCGGGTCTACGAGTGGATCGACCACCGCGCCCCCGGCCCCGCCGACGACATCGGGGACTGGGTCGCGCACACACTCGCGACCCTGCACCGGCTGCCGCGCACGGAAGCCGACCTCGGCTCGGCGTGGGACCGGTACGGGGTGTATCCCGAGGCGTCCTGGCGGAGGTGGATCGCCGCGGCGACCGACCTGGACCGCTCCTGGGCGGGTCCGCTCGACGAGCGGATGGACACGGTGCTCGGGCTGTCGGAACGGCTTACGGCGGCCTGGGCGTGCGCGGACGACCGGGTGGCCACCCACGGGGACTTCGAGCCCTACAACGTACTCATCGGCCCGGCCGGGCCGGTCCTCATCGACTGGGAGAGCGTCTGTTACGACAGCGCCACCATGGAGGCCGGCCGGGCCGCGCTGGCCTTCGGCGGCAGCGACCCCCGGCGCGTGGCCGCGATCCTGCGGGGCTACCGCGAGGCCGGCGGCGGGCCGGTGGACCTCGGCGCGGACCGGTTCTTGAGCACGGCCGCCCGCACGCTGGGCCACGTCACCGAGCTCGTCCGCGTCTCCCTCGGCGAGCTCGCGCCCGCGGACTGGATGGACACCGCCCGCCTCGACGGCGAGATCGCCGACCGCGTCCGGCGCCTCCCCGGCGAGGTGGAGGCGTTGACCCGCCTGGCGGACCATCTCGGCTCCCTGTGAAGCGCGCGTAGCGTCTACCGCCGGGGTTCGCCTGCGCGCCGGGTGGCGTCGCCGAGTTCCCCGTGTCGCTTTTGGCGGGTCCGCGCCTGCGGATCGGATGGATGCCGTCCGTCGGCGTCCGTCAGTGCCGGCCGTGATCGCGGTGGCGGGCGGGCCGATCGGAGCCCGAATCGCTCCCTCGGGCAGAGGCGGAGCGCCCCCGCCCGAGGGAGCGCTCCGCCTCTGCCCGAGGGGCGGGTGCTCAGTCCCGGGAGGAGGGCGGGGCCGTGCTCTCGCGCATCACGACCTCGCCGGCCACCGGCACCGTGCGCGGCCGCTCGGGCGGTTCCTCCTCGAGCGCCAGGCGGGCGGCCTCCTCGCCCATCCACTCCAGCGGGAGCCGCACGGTGGTGAGCGCGGGGGTGAGGTCGCGCAGCGTGGGGATGTCGTCGAAACCCGCGACGGAGAGGTCGCGCGGCACCTGGAGCCCGGAGTCGTGCAGCGCCGCCATCGCCCCCGTGGCCATCACGTCGTTGACCGCGAACAGGCAGGTGGCGTCGGTGCCCTCGGCCAGCAGCCGGCGCGTGGACGCGTACCCGCCGTCACGGGTGAACGCGCCGTGGACGACGTTGTGCGGCGCCAGTTCGATCCCCGCCCCCGCCAGGGCCGCGTGGAACCCGTCGAGCCGGTCGCGCGCCGTGCGCAGGTCCGTGGGGCCGGCGAGGATGGCGAACCGCCGGTGCCCCTGCTCGATGAGCCGCCGCGCCAGTTCCGCGGCTCCGTTGCGGTTGTCGGGGACCACGGTGTCGGCCGGAAGCCCCTCCTGGGAGACGCAGGCGACCCGCCCGCCGCGCCCGGCGAACAGCGTGATCTCATCGGCCAGCCGCCGCGTGCTCTCCTCGTCGACGGTGCGGCTGCCCGCCAGCACCACCGCGCGCGCCCGGTGCGATCGCAGCGTCGCCAGCAGTTCCAGCTCCCGCTGCGGCGTGCGCGCGGTGGTCCCCAGGATCACGATCAGCCCCTCGTCCTCCGCCGCGCGGGTCACCCCCGACGCGATGCTGGAGAAGTAGGGGTCGGCGATGTCGTGCACGATCAGCCCCACCAGGGAGCTGGTGTTGCGCGCCAGGGTCTGCGCCGACGCGTTGGCGAGGTAGCCGAGCTCATGGGCGCTGGTGGTGACGCGCTCGCGCAGCTTCTCGCCGACCTGCCGGGTGCTGCCGTTGAGCACCCGCGACGCGGTCGCCAGCGACACCCCGGCGTGCCGGGCGACCTGTTCCAGTGTCACGTATCCGCCAGTCACGGCGTCCCTCCGCACGGTCCGGGAAAACTCTTTCCAACCCTCGATCATAGGACCGCCCCGGGTGGCGATCGACCGTCATACCCCCATCACCAGCCGTGATGCCGGACACGCCGGTCCGGGTCCGGCCGGATGCCCCGCCGGGTATCGGACCTGGACCCGCGGCCGGCCGGGTCAGGGCGCGTCGGTGCGCCCCAGCTCGGCGCGCCAGTTCCGGGTGGGCCGCCACCCCAGCGCGCGTTCCGCGGCGCCGGAGGAGAACGCCGGCCGCGTGCCCGTCAGCGCGGGGGCGGAGCCGGCCGTCCCGGGGTGGTAGCGGGGCAGCAGCTCGGCCAGCGGGCGCTCGGCGAGCGCGTCCTCGGCGATCGCGTGCAGCACCTGCCCGTTGGCCACCCGGTCGGGGTGCTCGGCGATCAGCGCGAACAGCTCGGCAGCGTCGCGGGCGTCGACGTAGTTGAAGAGCGAGCCCGCGGCCAGGCCGGGGTCGGCCAGCCGTTCGGCGACGGTGTGCCCCTGCTGGGTCCGCGCGCCCGCCCACTCCTCGGGCGCGAGGACGTAGCCCGGACGCACGCAGGCCAGGGTGCAGCCGCCGCTGCCGGCGCGCGCCAGGGTGCGCACCGTCTCCTCGATGACGACCTTGCTCAGCCCGTAGGAGTGCCACGGGGCGACCGGATGCTCCTCGTCCAGGGGCAGGTAACGGGGGGACCAGTCCTCGGGGCCGTAGCCGAACACCGTGGGGCTCGACGCCGCGACGGCCGACCGCGCGCCGTGGGCGACCGCCGCCGACAGCACGGCCCACGCCAGCCGCGTGTTGATCGAGAGGATCTCGGTGTCGGGGCGGCCGAAGGGCACCGCGATACCGGCCAGGTGGATCACCGCCTCCGGGCGCGCCTCGGCGAACACCTCCTCGCGCGCCGCCTCGTCCAGCAGGTCGGCGGTGCGCGGCGTCACCCCCGGGGCGGCCGCCCCCGGGGCGACGTCGACGGAGGTGACCTCGTGGCCGCGGGCCGCCAGCTCCGCGACGACACTGCGGCCGAGCCGGCCGGATCCGCCGGTGACGAGGGTGCGCATGGTGATGGTCCTGTCTGCTTCGGTGATCGCGTGATCGGTCGGGTGGGGTCGGATCCCGGGCGGCGAGGCGCGCCCGGTGCGGTCGTCCGCGGGCGGGTCACCCGCCCGCGCCGGGGGCGTCCGCCGCCTCCGGCCCGGTGCGGGCGAGAGCGGCGGCGGCGAGGGACGCCAGGGCGTCGGGACCGGGGTGGCCGTCGGCCACGACGGTGACCACCCGGCGGTCGATCACCCCGCCCGGGCCGACCTCCAGCGGGTGGCTCCACGCCAGGGACGCCCCGACACCGGGGTACTGGCCGGCGCGCAGGAACCAGGGGTCGCGCACCTCGCCGGCCGCAACGAACACCAGCGTCCACGGCGCTCCGGCGGTGGACCGGCCGCTGAGCGCGAGCCAGGGGGAGCGGGAGCCGTGCAGCGCCTTCTCGCCCTCCGCCGCGGGCCCGATGCAGCGCGGCGCCTCGGCGGCGATCGGCGCGCGCCAGAAGAAGCCGCCGTACCCGGCGCCGGGCCGGCCCTTGGTGGCCGGGCTGTGCAGGCGCAGCCGCCGCCCGCTGCTGTTGCTCAGCCGCGTGCGCAGGTCCAGGGCCCACACCCCCTCGCCCAGGTCGTGCGCCGTGGTGTCGCGCACCTCGCTGATCAGCTCCGACCCGTCGGTGCCCACCCACGCCAGCTCCTCGGTGCGGGCGGAGGGGTCGGCGCGCGGCCACCCCCGGTGCTCCTGGCGCCCGTGGTTGGCCAGCAGCACCGGGCCGCGGTCGCGCACGAACGTGGTCCCGCCCCAGAAGCTCACCCCGGCGACGTCGGCCACGGCGACGCCCACACCCAGGTGGTGCCGGTGGTCCTCGGGGTGGGTCTCGGTGACCACGGTCCCGGTGAGGGTGCGTACCGGGTGCAGGTGCGGCCGGGGCGACAGGACGGGATCCACATCCGCGCCGCTGTCGTACTCGGCGACGACCGCGCCCCGGCAGGTGAGCGCGATGCTGCGGGGGTCGGACACGGGGGCTCCTTGCGGGGGCGGGCCCGGCGGTGGCCGGGGAAGCGGAACAGGGAGGTCGGTGGTGCGGGCCGCCCGCGAGCGAGCGGCGGGCGATGGGCGGGTGGCGGACGGCGCCGCGTTGGTGCGGGGGCCCACCGCGGGGACGGCGGGCCGCGGCGCCCGAGGTGCGACGGCCGCGCACGCGCCTGCCGCCCCGACCGGGTGCGACCGCCCGGCGCAGGATCACGCCGGCCGGCACCCGGCCGGGCGGCCTCGGGGCTGCCGCCGATCACCGCGACGGCCGTTCCCGGTGCGGTACGCGCGCTGTCGGGGCGGCGCGCGGTGCCGCGCCTCCGGTCCCACGGGGCAAGGCCCGGGTGCCGGCGGCGTCCTCCGCCGAGACCCCGGTGCGGGGGGCGGTCGCCTGATCGCGCGGCCCTCTCTTTGCGCGGCCGGACCGGCGTGTGCGCGTGACCGCGGGTCACCGGGCGGCTCCCGCGGTCGCCCACGGGGCGCCGGCCTCGGAGAACAGGGTGATGCGCTCCGCGCATTCCTCGACGAGCTCCTCGATGCCCGTGATCACCCGGTGTACGCCGTCGTCCTCGGTGCTCACGGTCTGCTCCGCCTCGGGGACGGGGCGCGGGGCCGGCGCGCGCCGGACCGCCTCCAGCACCGACATGAACCCCTCGGTCCGGCCGGGGGGCACCAGCAGCGGGGCGCCGTCGCGCAGGTGGGCGACCAGGTTCTCCAGCAGGTCGGTGCGCGGGTGCGTGGTGACCTCCGCGGCCGTGCCGGGGCGCTCCAGGCGGACTTCGTCGCGCGTGTAGAACAGGGTGATCCGGCCGGCGCCGCCGTGGACGATCAGCCGCGGGAGGCGGTGGCGGGGCGCGCAGAGGGTCGCCGCGATGCAGATGGGGGTGCCGTCGGGGGCGCGCAGCCGGACGCAGGACGTGTCGTCGCTCTCGATGTCGTGGGCGTGGAACAGTTCGAGTTCGATGCCGTCCGCCGCCGCGCGGTCCGCGCCGGCCACGGCGAGGGCGGTGGCCACGGTGTGCGCGAAGGGGTTGGTGAGCGCGCCGTCGACCACGTCGCGGCCGTCGAGCCGGCGCCGCCCGGCCCAGGAGGCGCGGTCGTAGTAGGCCGATGTGCGGATCCAGGTGCACGCCCCGCCGATCCCGGTCACCTCCCCGATCGCGCCGGAGGCGATGAGGTCGCGGACGGCGTCGACCGCGGACGATCCCAGGCTCTGGAAGCCGATCTGGCAGGCCGCCCCGGCCGTCTCCACGGCGCTGCTGAGCGCGCGGAACTCCGCGAGGGTCGCCGTGGGCGGCTTCTCCAGGAGCAGGTGCGAGCCGTGTTCGAGGGCGGTGCGCGCCAGGGGCAGGTGGGTGTGGATGGGGGTGGCCAGGATCGTCACGGCGGCCGGAGCCCGGCGCAGCAGGGCGCCGAGGTCGGAATCCTGCCGGACGTCGCCGTCGGCGCGCAGCGCGTCGGGGGGCAGCGGGGTGCTGTCGCAGACGCCCGCCAAGCGCACCAGTCCGTCCGCCGCGAGCCTGCGCACGTTGGCCAGGTGGGTGCGGCCGTGCCCGTGCACCCCGGCCACCACGACCGGCAGCGGTTCCTCGCTCATCGTGGACATTCCCTTCCTGCTCCGGGCCCGCCACCTGGACCGGTAGCGGTGCGCCCGGCCTTCGGAAAGCGCTTGCCAAATGTAGATGCGCGCTCGGATCGGTGTCAACGGGCCGGGTCCCGGCCGGCCGCCGGGGCGCCGGGTTCGGCAACGAGTGTGTAACGCGACTTGACGTGCGTCACACCCCGGGTGTTCCAATGGGTCCTATTCGCCGTAAACGTTTACAGGAATTCACACCGCGAGGTGCTGTAAACGTTTACAGTTCGTGTCCACGCAGTACAGGGAGGATGGGATGGCCGCGCACAGCAGCCCGACGATCACCACGATCGCCCAAGCGGCGGGCGTGTCGATCGCGTCCGTCTCGCGTGTGCTCAACGGCCTGCCGGTCCGCGCCGAGACCGAGCGCCGCGTCCTCGACGCCGCCGACCGCCTGGGCTACGTCCCCAACGCCGTCGCCCGGTCGCTGAAGTCCGCCCGCACCCACCAGATCGCGTTCGCCGTCGAGGACATCGGCAACCCCGTCTACCTCGCCATGCTGCGCGAGATCCAGCCGCTGCTGAAGGCGGCCGGCTACCGGCTGGTCCTGCATTCCACCGGCGCCGACGCCGCGGAGGAGATCGAGGTGCTGCGCGGCCTCGGCCAGCGCTACGCCGACGGCCTGATCATCGTCCCCATCCGGGTCACCCGGGAACACCTCGCCGAGCTGCGCGCGGTCGAGGCGCCCGTCGTCGTCATCGGCTCGCTGCCCGACGACGGCCTGGCCGACAACGTCCGCACCGACTCCCGGCGCGGCGTCGACATGGCCCTGCGCCACCTGACCGGACTGGGCCGGCGCCGGATCGGCTTCATCAACGGCCCGGCCGACACCGTCCCCGGCCACGCCCGGTCCGAGGCGTTCCGCGCCGGCACCGCCCGAGCCGGGCTCGCCGTCGCCGACGGCACGGTCCACGAGGGCCGCTTCGACCGCGAGACCGGGGCCCGGGCCGTGCACCGGATGGCCGACGGGCCCGCCCCGATGCCCGACGCCCTGCTGTGCGCCAACGACCTCATCGCCCTCGGCGCGCTCGACGCCCTGCGCTCCCGCGGCCTGGACGTGCCCGGCGACGTCGCGGTGGTCGGGATGGACGACACCGACCTGGCGGCGGTGTCCTGGCCGCCCCTGACCAGCGTCTCACTGGGGTCCGCCGAGCGCGGCGCCCTCGCCGCCCGGCTGCTGCTGGACCGGCTCGGCGCCGACGCGGACCTCTCCGCGCCGCGGGCCGTCACTGTCGAACCGCGCCTGGTCGTGCGCGCGTCAACGGGAGGTGCGCATGTCGTCGACGACGGCTCCGCCGCTGGCTGAGCCCACCCCGCCCGCACCCGGCGCGCCCCCGCGCCGGGCCCGCGCGGCCCGGACCGACCACTCGGTCCTGGGGCTCATGCTCCCGGCGCTGGTGCCGGTCGTGCTGTTCAGCGTCGCGCCCCTGGTCTACGGGGTCTACCTGGCCTTCACCGATGCGCGCTCCGGCCGCAACGTCGACGTGGGCTTCGTGGGCCTGGAGAACTTCGCGGAGCTGCTCGCCGACGGCGACTTCTGGGCGTCCTTCCAGATCGGCCTGGTGTGGGCGGTCAGCGTCACGGCCCTCCAGCTCGCCGCCGGCATGGGCCTGGCGCTCCTGCTCGACCAGGACCTGCGGCTGCGCTGGCTGGCCCGCACCCTGGCGATGGTGCCGTGGGCGATGCCGCCGGTCATCGTCGGGCTGATGTGGCGGCTGGTCTACCACCCCGACGCCGGGATCCTCAACGCCACCCTGCGCGACCTCGGGCTGATCTCGGGCGACATCGACTGGCTCAACGACTTCTCCGTGGCCCTGCCCGCGATCATCGTCGTCGGCGTGTGGACCGGGATGCCGCAGACCACCATCGTGCTGCTGGCCGGGCTCCAGAGCGTGCCGCGCGAACTGCGCGAGGCGGCCGAGGTCGACGGTGCGGGAGCGTGGCGGCGCTTCCGCACCGTCACCCTGCCCCAGCTGCGCCCGGTGATCGTGACCATCACCTCGCTGAACTTCGTGTGGAACATGAACGAGTTCGCCCTGGTGTGGGTGCTCACCCAGGGCGGCCCGGGCGGCCGCACCCGGCTGCCGATGCTCTACGCCTACGAGGAGGCGTTCCGCTACGGCTTCTTCGGCTACGCCGCGGCCATGGGGGTCGCCATCGTCGCCGTCGTCCTCGCGGTGCTCGCGCTCTACCTGCGCCGCCAACTGAAGGAGATGCGATGACCGGGGGCACTCGCGCACCCCGCGCCACCCGCGCCACCTGGGCCGGCAGTCGGGGCCGGCGCGCCACGGGCCGCGCGCTGCAGTACCTCGCGCTGGCGGGCTACCTGGTGTTCCTCGGCTTCCCGCTGGTGTGGCTGGCGTCGACCGCGCTGAAGACGTCGCGCGAGATGGCGCGGCTGGACCCCACCTGGATCCCGCTGGACCCCACGCTCGCCAACTTCGCCGCGGCGTTCGGCGAACAGGACCTCGTGGGCGCGGCGCAGCGCAGCCTGGTGGTCGCGCTCGCCTCGTCGGTGCTGGTGGTGCTGATCGCGCTGCCCGCCGCCTACGCCCTGGCGCGGTTCCGCTCCCGGCTCAACCGGGTGGCGCTGGGCTGGGTCCTGGTCAGCCAGGTCTTCCCGTTCATCCTCATCATCATCCCGGTCTTCATGATCCTGCGCACGATGGGCCTGGTGAACACGCTGGCCGGCCTCGTCGTCGTGCACGTCACGTTCTGCCTGCCCTTCGTGCTGTGGATGCTCCAGGGCTATGTCCGCGGGGTGCCGCCGGTACTGGAGGAGGCCGCGGCGGTCGACGGCGCCGGGCGGTGGCGCACCGTCGCCAGCGTCGTGGCCCCGCTGCTGGCCCCCGGCGTCGTGGCCGCACTGATGTTCGGGTTCATCTCGTCCTGGAACGAGTTCCTGTTCGCCCTCATCCTGCTCAAGGACCCGCAGGTGCAGACGCTCCCGCTCGCCCTGGTGCGCTTCACCGGTCCCGAAGGCGTGGTCCGGCTCGGGCCCCTGGCCGCGGCGTCGCTGCTGGCGACCATCCCGAGCCTGGTGTTCTTCACGTTCATCCAGCGCCGCCTCAAGGGCGGCATGGTCTCCGGCGCGGTGAAGGGATGACCCGCCGAATCGGTTCACGCGGATCCGCCACCCCGGCGGACCCGGCACAGGAGGTGTACCCCATGCGTCGCAGCATGCTGCCGCTGACCGCGGCCGCTCTCACCGGGACGCTCGCGCTGAGCGCGTGCGGGACGGGCGCCGACGACGGCCCCGCCACGCTCCGGTTCCTCAGCCTCGCCTGGCAGACGGAGTCCGTCGAGGCCAACGAGCGCCTGGTGGAGGAGTGGAACGAGGCCAACCCCGATGTGCGGGTGGAGTATGTGCAAGGCAGCTGGGACAACGTCAACGACCAGCTCATGACGGGGTTCGAGGCCGGCGACCCGCCCGATGTCATCCACAACGACTCCCCGGCGCTGGCCGGCTTCGCGTCACGCGGGTACCTGGCCGACCTCACCGGCATGCTCCCCGACGACCTGAAGGACGACATCCGCCCCGAGGCGTGGGAGACCGCCACCTTCGACGACCAGATCGTGGGCGTGCCGTTCCTCCAGGAATCACAGGTGTTCATCGCCAACCGCACGCTGCTGGAGGACGCCGGCGTCCGCATCCCCGCCCCCGAGGACCCCTGGACCTGGGACGAGTTCGCCGAGATCAGCGAGGACCTCACCGACGACGACACCTACGCCGTCGCCTGGCCGCTGGGCAGCCCCGTCAACCGCGTGCTGAACCTGTCCCTCAACTACGGCGGGACGTTCTTCGAGGTCGACGCCGAGGGCGGCGCCACCGCCCGGATGGGCGAGCCGGAGCGCGAGGTGCTCGAACGCATCCACGACCAGATCCACACCGACCAGACCGCCGACCCCGGCACGGTCGGCATGTCCGGATCCGACCCCCTGCCCGCGTTCTTCGCCGAGGAGTACGCCATGGTCCAGGTCGGCGTCTACGCCCGCCAGCAGGTGGAGGAGCAGGCGCCCGAGGACTTCGACTGGGTCACCATCCCGCCGCTGGTCGGCGACACCGCCGAGCAGGGCGCCACGTCCCAGACCCTCTCCGTCGCCGCCGACAGCGCCTACCCCGAGGAGGCGGCCGAGTTCATCTCCTTCTTCCTCGGCGCCGAGAACCAGGTCGATCTGGCCCGGGGCGACTGGCTGCTGCCCACCAGCCAGGAGGCCGCCGCGGCACCGGAGCTGAACACCGAGGAGAACGACTGGGACGTCGCCACCGCCTCGGCACAGGACCTCGTCGTCGCCCCCTACCTGCGCGTGGAGGGCTTCGACGAGTGGAAGAACCGCGTCGCCCAGCCCGCCCTGGAGGAGTACTTCAGCGGCGAGATCGACATCGACGAGCTCAGCGACCGGCTGGAGACCGAGGGCAACGACGTGCTGAGCCGGTACAACTGATGGCGGACCCCGCCGGCACCGCCGCCACCACCGCCGGCGCGCGCGACCGCGCCCGGGGCGCCCTCCTCGGCCTGGCGGCCGGGGACGCCCTTGGCCGGCCCGCCGAGAACCTGGCGCCCGCCGAGATCGCCCGCCGCTGGGGGCGGCTCACCGAGCTGGAGACCGGCCCCGACGGCGTGGCAGCGGGCACCGACGACACCGAGTACACCGTCTTCGCCTCGCTGCTGCTCGCCGAGCACGGCCACGCGCTCACCACCGAGCACGTCGTCGACGCCTACCGCGCCCAGATCCTCACCATCGACGGGCCGATGCGCGGGGCCGGGTTCTCCGAGCTCGGCGCCGCGCAGGCGCTGCGCCGCGGACTGGCCCCGCCCATGACCGGCCGCGCCCACCACCACGGCTGGTCCGACGGACTGGCCATGCGCAGCGCGGCCTACGGGGTGTTCGCCGCGGGCGACCCCGGCGAGGCCGCCCGGCTGGCGGAGGTCGACGGGTCGGTCGGCCACTCCGGCGAGGGCATCCTCGGCGGGCGCGCCGTCGCCGCGGCCGTCGCGGTCGCCATGACCGGCGCGGACCCGGACGCGGTCGCCGAGGCGGGCCTCGCCGCGGTCCCCGCCGACTCCTGGACCGGGCGCAGCCTGCGCGCCGCGCTGGCCGCGGCCCGCGCCCACGGGACCCCCGGCGCCGCGTTCACCCGCGCGCTGCACGACGCCGTCGTGCCGACCCGCTACCCGTGGACCGACCTCGCGCCCGAAGCGGTCGCCCTCGCGTTCGCCGCCTGCCTGGCGGGCGGCGGCGGGGTGGAGGAGTCCGTCGTCACCGCCGCCAACCTCGGGCGCGACGCCGACACCACCGCCGCCATCGCCGGTGCCGTGACCGGCGCCGGACGCGGCGAAACGGGGGTCCCGGAACGCTGGCGCCGCGCCATCGGCCCGGTCCGCGGCACCTGCCTGCCGGCTCTGGCCGGCCGCCACGTCGCCGACACCGCGGACCTGCTCGTCGCCGCCCGGGGGAAGGGGAGGTACACGTCATGACCGGACCCGCGACAACAGAGCGGACGCCCCTCTCCCCGGCGCCGCCGTACCGGCCCGCGCCGGTCAGAGGGCACGGGGACGCGGCTGCGGCCGCGCGGATCGCGGCCGGCGTCGGCCGTATCGGTCGTATCGCCCGGTCGCGCCGGGGGCCGTACGCGAGTCCGGCGGACCCTGCTTACTCGGCCTCGGGGACGGGCCCGTTCGCCGAGGCCGTCGCCGGCCGGGCGTGGCCGGGCCGGCGCGGCGGCGACGCCCGGGAAGCCGTCCTCCCCGGGGCCGAGCCGGGGACGTCCACGCAAGGAGCCGCCCGATGAGCAACGACCGTATCCGCGGGGCCTTCATCGGGCTGGCCATCGGGGACGCGGCCGGCTGGCCGGCCGCGCGGCACCGCTTCGGGCTGCTCGCGCCGTGGACCCGGCGGCTGGGCCGCGAACTCGACCTCTTCGCCGAGGAACACGGCGTCACCACCCTCCCGGTGCCGTTCGCGCTGAACCAGCCGGTCGCCCCGCTGGCCCTCGGCCCGTCCGACGACGCCGAATGGCTGGCCTGGACCGCGCACACCATCGGCCGCGACCGGGGCGAGGCGTTCGGCGGCCTCGCCGGGCGCGAGGACATCCGCGCCCGGATCTCGGTGCGCACCGCACTGGACCACCTGCGGCGGGGCGTCCGGCCGCCGGTCACCGGGCACGACAACCCGCACCACTTCGACGACGCGGCAGCCGTCCGCGCGGTCGCCTTCGGCGCCGCTCACGCCGGCGATCCGGCCGAAGCCGCTCGCGCGGCCGAGACCGACGCCCAGGTCACCAACGCCCTGGACGGGGTGGCGGGGGCCCGCGCCATGGCGGCCGCCGTCGCCGCCGCGGCGGGGGGCGCGAGCGCGGGCGACTCCGTCGACGCCGCCCTCGCCGAGCTGCCCGCCGACACCGCGATCGGCGCCACGGCGCGCGCCGCGCTGGCGCTGCCCGGTAACGACCCGTTCGCGCTGGTCCCGGCGGTGGAGGAGATCTGCTGCGACCACGTTTACAGCTATGGCGTCGCCGCCGCCGACACCGTCCCCGCCGCCCTCGCACTGGCACGGGCCGCGGGCGGCCGGCTCGGCCCGGCGGTATCGGCCGCGGCCACCCTGATGCCTCTGGCGGACTCGCTGCCCGCCCTCACCGGCGCGCTGACCGGTGCGCTCGGCGGCTACGCCGCGCAACCCGCGGCCTGGCGCGAACGCGCCCGCCGCCTCAGCGGCTGCTGCCTGCCCGAGCTCGCCGGGCAGGACCTCGTCGCCACCGCCGACGCATTGGCGGCCGCGACCGATCACCACGACGAAGGAGTGTCCTAGATGCTGACCCCCTTGCAGGACAAGGCCGTGGGAACCCTGGCCGGTGCGGCGGTCGGCGACGCGCTGGGAGGCGCCACCGAGGGCTGGACCCCCGAGCAGATCCGCGAGCGCTACGACGGCGTCGTCGAAGGCATCGTGCCCCCGTTCAACACCGACTGGCGCAACGCCCGCCCGATCGCCCCGTACCACAAGGGCGACGGCCACATCACCGACGACACCTTGATGACCCACGCGCTGGTCCGCGTCTACGGCAAGGCGGAGCGCCACCTCGACGCCTACGCCGCGGCCCAGTACCTGGTGCCCGAGATGATGGGGGAGAAGCACTGGGTGCCGGAGCTGGAGGCCGAGGCCCTGCTGCTGCACCGCGTCTTCCTGGCCGAGAAGTGGCTCGTGGCGCGGCTGCACTACGGGCACGTCGACCCGCGGGAGGCCGGTGTCGGCAACATCGTCAACTGCGGTGCGGCGATGTACATGGCCCCGGTGGGGGTGGTCAACGCCGGCGACCCCGCGGGCGCCTACGCCGAGGCCATCGACCTGGCGGGTGCCCACCAGTCCAGCTACGGGCGCGAGGCCGCGGGCGTCTTCGCCGCCGCGGTCGCCGAGGCCATGCGCACGGGGGCGACCGCGGACTCCGTCGTGGCCGCGGCGCTGCGGGTCGCCAAGGACGGAACGCGGGCCGCCATCGAGGCCGTGTGCGAACGGGCCCGCACCATCTCCGACTGGCGCGGGGCGGCGCCGGACCTGCGCGCGGCCATGGCGCCGTTCGACACCGTCGCCGACACCTACCGCGACCAAGGGCTCGGGGCCCGCCGCCCGAGCCGGGTGCACGCCATCGAGGAACTGCCGATGGCGCTGGCGTTCCTCCTCATCGCCGGCGGCGAGTACCGGGACACCGTGCTGGGTGGCGTCAACTACGGGCGTGACGCCGACTCGATCGCGAGCATGGGCGGCGCCATGGCCGGCGCACTGGGCGGCAGGGAGTGCGTGCCCGGGCAGTGGCGCCGCGACATCGCCCGCGCCAGCCGGATCGACCTGGAGGCACCCGGCCTGGAGCTGGCCGAGACCGCCCGCCGCATCCACCTGGCCGACGTGGCGGCCCGCCGCGAGCACGAGCGGACCTTCTCCATGCTCACCGCGGCGCAGGGCTGATCCGGTGCCCGCCGATCACCCGCCGCCGCCGGCGGCCCGGCCCGTATCGGGGGCGTCGGGCATGCCGGGCACGGGCTGCGGGACGGCCACCTCCGGGGGCGCGGGCCCGCGCCCCCGGAGGTGGCCACGGCACCGGGACCGTGGTGGCGGCCGTGGCGCCGGAGTCATGGCGGTGGCCACGGCTCCGGCACAGGGGTGGCGGTCAGGGCGCCGGACTCCCGGAGGCGGCCAGGGCACCGGACTCCGGGAAGCGGCCACGGAGCAGGACCCGCGATGGGCGGGAGACGCGTCCCTGTGCGGGGCGCTGGAACACGATCGAGAGGAAGGCAGGGGGCGGCGTGCGACTCACCTGGATCCATCCCGAGGACCTGATCGGCCATGAACTGCGCCAGGCCCGGCAGGACGGGCGCGCGGTCGAGGCGATCGCGCGGCGCTGGCACGACGCCGGGGGCCACGACGCGCCCCCCATGGCCGGAGCGTCGCCCGAGCCCGCGCCGGAGCGGCTGCGCCGTCTCGCCGAGGACCTGCTCGACGAGTTGGCGACGATCCCCTCCCCGCTCGCCGACCGGGAGCCCACCGGCCTCGACGCCGTGATCTCCGCCTGCCCCGACTGGCCGGGCGCCCCGCTCGCCGCGCCGGGCCCGGACCTGGCCGGCCGGCTGCGCGGCGCGTGGGCGGGCCGGGCCGCAGGATGCGTCCTGGGCAAGCCCGTCGAGAAGATCCCCCGCGAGGGGATCCGCGCGATCGCCGAGGCCACCGGCAACTGGCCGATCCGGGGCTGGTTCACCGCCCGCGGGCTGCCCGATGACGTCGCGGAGCGCTGGCCGTGGAACCGGCGCAGCGCCCCGACCAGCCTCGCCGAGAACATCGACGGCACCCCCGAGGACGACGACCTCAACTTCCCCATGCTCGCCCTGGCCCTGCTCGAACGGTACGGAACCGGGTTCGGGACCGATGACGTCGCGCAGATGTGGCTGGACGAGCTGCCGGCCGGCCGGATCTTCACCGCCGAACGGGTGGCCCTGCGCAACCTGCTGGTGGGCCTCGCCTCGCCGGAGACCGCCGTGTACCGCAATCCGTTCCGCGAGTGGATCGGGGCCCTGATCCGCGCCGACGTCTACGGCTGGGTCAACCCCGGTGACCCGGCGCGCGCCGCCGTGCTCGCCCACCGCGACGCCGCCCTCAGCCACACCGCCAACGGGGTCTACGGCGCCATGTTCGCCGCCGCCCTGGCCGCGATGTCGCTGACCGCGAACGGTCCGGAGGAGGTGCTGGCGGGCGCGCTCCGGGTCGTGCCTCCGGAGTCCCGGCTGGCGGTCGCGGTGCGCGAGGCGGCCGATCTCGCGCGGGCCGAAGGCGACTTCGAGCGCGTGCTCGACGCCCTGCACGCGCGCCACGCGGACCTGCACTGGGTGCACAGCGTGAACAACGCGGCGGCCGTGGCCGCCGCGCTCGTCCACGGGGCGGGCGACTTCAGCGCGTCCGTCACCTCGGTCGTCTCCGCCGGGTGGGACACCGATTCCGACGGCGCGACGGTGGGCTCGGTCGCCGGCGGCCTCCTCGGAGCGGACGGGATCCCCGACCAGTGGACGGCCCCGCTGCACAACCGCGTGGCCAGCACCCTCACCGGATTCAACGGCGCCACCTTCGACACCCTCGCCGCCCGCACCCACGCCCTCGTCCAGGAGACCTCGGGCTGACCCCGCCGATCCGGGAGGAGCGTCCCGCCACATCTGAGAGCGCGCCAGGGGCGGAACGGGGTGACGGCCTCCGAGCGGAGCGGCATGGCCACCGCTCCTCCTCGGCCCGTCCCCAGGCGGCCACGCGGGGCAATGATCCCGGCCCGTGATGGAGGGGTGGGTCGCGGTGGAGACGTGGCCGGGTGTTCGCGCGTGGCGGGCTCCCCTCGCCTTTCCCCATTGCGGCGAGAGGGCGCCCGGCGGCGGGTCGAGGCCCGTCGCCGGGACGGTCCTTCGGAGGTCGTGGACCATCCCCGGGCGCGGTTCGGCTCAACTGATCAGGGTGGCGATGGTGGCGCAGCCGCGGTCGAGCAGGCACACCTGAACCCGGACCGGATCGCCCTCGTCCAGAGACCTGTTCACGGTATCGCTGTACCCAGGGCCCCTGACCACCTGGTCGATGAAGTTCTCCCAATCGCCGAACTCGTTGCGTGTGGCCACGCGCAGGTAAGCCGTCGTCGTGGTGTGGTTCCTCAGGTAGCTGATCTCGCCGTGGGCCCGGAACTCGACCGAGGCGTAGTAGGCGCTGTTCCCGGGGTACCACACGGTGACCTTGCCGCTGACGCCGCCGGCGTCGCCGTCGGTCGGAGTACGCTCGCACTGGGCCCGCCAGGAGGAGACGACGCTGTTGGCGGTGCAGGGCACGATCGCGGCCGATGCCGGGCTTACGCAGGTAGCGGCCAGAACCACCGCGGCCAGGATGGTAACGAGCAGACGCTTCATGGACGTCCCCTTCGTCGAGTGCGCCGAGCCTAGGAAATCCCTCACCAGCACGGGAAGGCCCGTGACCGTTTACGGACGGACACCGGCCGGCAGCGGCCAGGGCGACGGCCGGATCCGGCTCGACGGCGCCGCTCTCGCGCTCGACCCCGGCCGCCGGATCACGCCGATCAGGATGAGCAAGGTTTTTCGACGGGTACGGGGAACGATCGCCGCGGGCTGCGCTGCGGGACATCGACGGGAACGGCCTTGTGGCCGTGCCGACCAGTGGCCGGAACGCTCATCGACCCATCCGGGCAACGCCCATGGCTGACCGGCGCGGGGAATGTCGACGGGATCCGGCGACGGCGTCATCGCGCGGTGGTGAAAGCCTGCCACCGCCGCGGCGGTGGCAGGCGGATCCCGTCCCGGCCCGGGCGGCGGGGCCACGGCCGACCCGGAAGCCGGGGGCGTGGGGTGGTCCCGACCTGAACCCTGCGTAGCGGGTCCTGGAGCACTATGGCCGCCTGGACGGGCTCGTGAACAACGCCGGGCCGGCACACTTCGGCGACGCGACCTCGATTCCGGCCACGGAGCACGCCTACCAGGACCCGGCCCTTCCGGCGGCCTGCCACCGCACGGTGCCGCTGGACGGGAGACATGGCGCACCCGGCGGGATGCGAACCTGCGACCGTCGGATGAGAAGGGGCGGTATCCACCGGTCAGCGACGCTCGGAAGGTCTTTCTCTAGGTCGACTCCCGCCGGATCAGGGCGACATCCACGGGAATGTGGCCCTGTGCGTGCGGACGCCCCAGTGCTTCATCCAGCGCGCGCTGGGCCAGAGCCCGTCCCAGTGCACCGGTGTCGACCCGGACGCTGGTGAGGGAGGGGAGGAACACTGAGGCCAGCGGGCTGTCATCGTGCCCGATCACGGCGAGTTCCTCGGGCACCCGGATTCCCGCCCGCACGGCGGCGCCGACGGCGGTGGCCGCGGTGTCGTCGTTGTAGGCGAGTACTCCCGTGATCCCTCTGCGCGCCATCCCGGGACCAAGGCGTCGGCGTTCTCCCCGTCGATGACGTGGACGCCGCGCCATTCCAGGCCCAGCTCCTCACAGGCTCCGTGTGCGGCGTCCGCGCGCTGGTGGACGAGGGGCGTCAGGCGGGGGTCGCCGGAGGCCGCGAAGAGCATTACTACCCCCCACCGCGATCTCTACGAGAAAGCGACGCTGCTCGGCCACTTCAACAAACGCGCGCTGGCCGAGATCCGCCCCGACACCCCGCTCTACGCCTACGCCGAGACCGGGCTGGGCCTGAAATACCGGGCACACCCGCTCGGGCTGGCGATGGCCGAGGTCTACCTCTCCCGCCTCGACACCTGGCTGGGCCACCGCCGCCGCCACGCCGCGTCGCTCGAACGCGTGCTGGCCGGCCGGCCCGGGTCGCCCGCGAACTCGCCGAGGAGGTCGGGTGGTCGGGGCCGGTCGAGCCCGACGCCGGGTTCGTCGCTTCCTTCGACTACGTCTCCGGCAGCGGCCGTACGGCCCGCCAGCACACGTTCGGCCTCGCCTGGAACGGTTCGGAGATCGTCCTGTCCGAGGAGCACACCGCCTACCGCTGGATCACCCTTGACGAACTCGACACCACCGACCTGACCGAGGAGTCCCGACAGATGATCCGGGACTGGGCGGCCGCGATGGCGTCAGCGGTGTAGCGGCGCGGTGGTCCGCGATCACCGACGACCTGCGCGGACGGGAAGTCCGGCGGACCGAGCTCCTTCACCGTGGACGACCCACTCGGGGCGGCGGACACCAGGAGCCCGAGAGGCACTGCACGCCATGGGCGAGTTCGGCGCCGAGGGCTGTACCCGCGCTCCGACCCTCGTAGCGCGCTTGGTCGGTGAAGGGCCTCACCGCGCGTGCCGGTTCTGGGAGCATGTTGGATACGTGATCACTCCGCTCCGATCACCAAGGACGTCTGCTCATGCTGCGCATCGCCATCCCCGACAAGGACTCGCTGTCCACGGCGGCGGTCGCGATCTTCCATGAGGCCGGCGGCCGTCCGGGGCCTGCTCGACGGTGATGCTCCCGGCGGCGGTGATCCACGCGTTCATCGCGCCGGAAAGGAAGACTTGGCCGTGAGCGGCGAGGACTTCGAGGTCGTGGTCGATTCGGCGGCGGTGGCCATCGAGGTCGGCAATACCGCGACGATCTTGACGCCGTGGCCCTGTCGACCGCGTAGGGGCGACCTTGCCTGGTCCCCTCCCGCGTGTGTCGCTCGTGGGACCGGGCCGCGGTGAAGGTGACCATGGTCCTGTGCCACGGGACCGGGCATGCGGCCGGCGGCGGCCCGGCCCGGGTGCGGGGCCGGGCGATCGGCACCGTTGCGCGCCTGGCCCCGTCGGCCTGCCCGGGGACGGGCCGGTGCGTCGGAGGTCGGGGAGGGCGGGATGGGGGGCTGGGAGCAGTGGTTCCTGGCCATGCCGGCCGGCGTGGTCTACGTCGTCGCCTTCGCGTTCGTTTTCGCTGAGGCGGCGGTGTTCGCCGGGCTGGTCGTTCCCGGCGAGACGGGACTGCTGGTGGCCGGGGTGGTGGCGGGCCTGGGCCACGCCGACCCTTTCGCGGTGGCGGCTTGCGGGATCGCCGGAGCCGTGGCCGGCGACACCGTCGGCTTCGGGATCGGGCGCCGGCTGGGACCCCGGCTGACGACCGACCGGCTCGGCCGCATGGTCGGCCCGGCCCGTTGGCAACGCGCCCAGGCGTTCGTGCGACGGTATGGGGCCCACGCGGTGTTCCTCGGCCGGTGGGTGGGGTTCGCGCGCGCCCTCGTCCCCGCTCTGGCCGGTGCCACCGGTATGGAGTACCGGCGGTTCCTGGTCTGGAACGCCGTGGGCGGGGCGTTGTGGGCGAGCGCCGTCACCGTGGTCGGGTACCTCGCGGGCGGCTCCTGGCAGCGGGTGCAGCCTGTCTTCGGCGCGGCCGTGGCCCTGGTGCTGCTCGTCGGGGTAGTGGTCGTGGCCACGGTGCTCCTCGCCCGGTGGATCGCCCGCCACCCCGACCGCGTGCTCTCGTGGGCCCGGCGCCAGGCCGGACGCCGGATTGTCCGGGTCGTGCTCACGCGCTACGACCGGCAGGTGCGGTGGCTGGCCCGCAGGTTCGAGCCCCGGACCGTCTTGGGGCTGGAGCTGACCGCGGGCGTGGTGGTGGTCGCGGTGGCGGGATGGGGCTTCGGGGCGGTGGTGCAGGACGTGGTCGTCGGTGAGGAGTCCGTGCGCGGCGACGGGCCCATCCTGCGCTGGCTCGCCGCGCACCGCGACCCCGAGGTGACGTCGGTGCTGGCCCTCGTTCACGGCCTTTCCGGTATCCGGGGGGCCGCGGCCCTGGCCGTGGCCGGGACCCTGCTGAGCCGGTCGGGGCGCAGGGGCCTCCTTCTCACCGTGGGCGCGTGGGCCATCGCGTTGGGCATCGGCCTGGCGGTCGCGGCCCTCATCGGCCGCCCGGCTCCCGCGCCCGCGTACGTGGTGGCGGGGGCCGGACCGCTGGGGACCTTTCCAGCGCTGGGCGTGGCGTGCACGGCCTCCGTCGCCGCGGTCACCGCCTACTTGGGCGGCGCCCGCGCGGTGGCCTGGGCCCGGGCGGTCGCCTGGTGGACGGTCGCCGTGCTGTGGGTGGGGATCTCGGGTGTCGCGGTGGCGTACCTGGGCGCTGGATGGACGACCGACGTCCTCGCGGGGTGGGTACTCGGGGGCTTGGCCGCCGCGACGGTGCTGACCGCGGGACACACGTGGTTCCGGCTGCACCGCGACGAGCCGCCCCACCCGGACGCGGCGTGATCACGGTTTCGGCGGCAGCGTTGTCGTCCGAGACTCTCACCGCGGATCCCAGAAGTCACTGACGCTGCCGCGATCCGTCGACCATTTCCGCACGGGTCGCGTCACGCTGTTGGCTTCGCGACCGCCGGCGCACTCGGCACCGCAACAAGCGCGAGCACAAGTGCGGCTCCCGGGGCGATGAGGCCGGTCCAGGCCCAGTCGGAGGTGTCCGTCCAGATCCAGAAGAGCAGGCGGCCGACCGAGGCGAAGGCGACCGTCGTCGTCCACTTCCATGCTGGTGGTGTGGGTGGTGTGGCGGTGGGGGAACTCCTTGAGGGCGATCTCGGCCGGCTCCTCCACCTGGCCCTGGGGTACACCGTTGACGGCGAAGAGCTCACGCACGGCCGGGGGGACGGTGCGGCCGGTGCCCGTGGCCGGCAGCCGTCCAGCGGGGCGCCCGACCAGGTCGCGGAAGACGTCGCGGTAGACGAGCCGGTCGGCTCCTCCGACCGAGAGCAGGGTGCGGTCGATGTCCCGCAGGACCAGGATGGGCATCAGGGCGTTCTCCGCATCAGCGGGGCGGGCGGGGTCGGTGTCGAAGACGATTGCCGGGTGGGAGCCTCCCGCGTTAGTTCCAGCCGGGCATGGAACGCGCCGGTCTGTGGCCGGTACTCGCAGCGCCATCCGGGGTTGAGGGCTTCGATGGTCGGGGACTGATCGGCTTCGGGCATGCGATGGCGCACCGGTCGATCACCACGGTGGCTCGCGATCGAGTTCGAACCAGACCGTCGTGGTGGCGTTGTCCTCGATCGAACCGCACACCCCAGCGGGTCGCCGCCGCGTCGACGCGGCAGAGGCCCCGGCCGTGTTCGGCGTCGAGGTTGGGCGGCCGCCGGTGCGGAGTGCGGTGGTCGTCGTCTCGGGGCCGGCGTCGGCGACGTGCAGACGTCGGGGGGCCGGAGGACCGCCACGGTGGCGGTCCCGCCGGGACTGCCGGTCAAGGTGTGGTCGAGGGCGTTGGCGAAGGGCTCGCCGGCCGGACCGCAAGGTCGGTGACACACCGGCCGTGGTCGTTGATCAACGAGAAGACCTCCAGCGCGGTGGAGATGCGAACTTCACCAACTGGAGGACTTCATGGCCCACGCTGATGCACGGCCGACCGTCCACGGGCGGATGCTGTTCGTCCAGCGCGTCCGCACCCACGACCGCCCTGTCGCCCACGTCGCCGCCGAGACGGGCGTCTCCCGCCAGTGCTGTCACCGGTGGCCGGCCCGCTACGACACCGAAGGCACAGCCGGACTGGCCGACCGCTCCAGCCGCCCGCACCGCACCTCCTTATCGTCGCGGTCGGCCTCGAAGTCGTGCTTCGGAGCGCGGTACGGTTCCACGGCGTTCCATCGGGGCGGCTCGCCATTGCCGGTGACCGTCTCGTCGGCGTCCGAGCGGTGGTTTCCGCCCTCCACCTGGCCGGTGTGGCGGCGCTGCTGTTCTTGTGGGCGCCGGATCGGGGGCGACCGGGCCGGCCGCCGCGGTTCCGCGGCAGGGGGACCGGCGTCGTTCAGGTCGACCCGGGGATGTACCCCCAGGAAGCGCCGGTATGCCGGGAATATGTGCGCCGGTACCGGCCGTCGCGGGTCCGGCTCTGGGCCGTGTGCGCCCTACCGCGCCCCCGTACACTTCCGTTACCACGATCCGAGGAAATCCATGACCGACGTACCCGAGCCACCGGAGGGCGTGTGGGCCCTCGATCCGGCATCCCCGCTCGCCGGACGCACGGCCGCCGTGTTCCGCGGCGTCGGCGGTGGCGGTGCCAGAGCCGTAGAGCGCCGGTGGCGCATGCCCGGCGGCTCACGTGACCACGGCTCCGTGAGGCACGGCATGGGTATGCGGTGGACGGGACCGGACGGCGCCCCGCGCGTGATCGACGCTGTTCAGGATCCCATTCCCGGTCTGCTGCACGTGCAAAACGTTGTGCCCCGGCCTCTGCGGCCCCCTGGCGCGATCCGCCCGAACGGCACCGCGCGCCCGGGTGGCGCCCCCGCCGGCCCTGGGCGCCGCTGGGACGACATCATTGCATTCGGCGAGAAGGGCGTCATCCGATGACCGGTACCGACAGCGCCACCCTCAGTATCGCACCCCCGCTCACCCTCCTCTACGTCCCCGGAGACCACCCCGACCGCGTGGCCAAGGCGCTGGCCTCCGACGCCGACGTGGTGATCGTGGACCTGGAGGACGCCGTGGCGGCGCCCGCCAAGAACGCGGCCCGCTCCTGGACCGCGGAACTCCTCGACCGCGTGCCGCCCACCCCGGTCCAGGTGCGGATCAACGACCCCCGCACGGACGCGGGGCGCGCCGACATCGTCGCGCTGGCCGGCCGCCCCGGAGTGGTCGACGTCCGGCTGCCCAAGGTCGAGGACCCGGCCACGGTCGCCGAGACGGCCGTCGACCTGCCCGGGGTCCGGCTGCACCTGCTGCTGGAGTCGGCGATCGGCATCGAGCGGGCCTACGAGCTGGCCACCGCGCACCCGGCCGTCTCCGGGATCGCCCTGGGCGAGGTCGACCTGCGCGCCGACCTCGGGATCACCGACGAATCCGGCCTGGTCTGGGCCCGCTCGCGCGCCGTCATCGCCGCCCGCGCGGCGGGGCTGCCCGCCCCGCAGCAGTCGGTCTACACCCGGTTCCGCGACCTGGCCGGACTCGCGGAGTCCTGCCGCCAGGGCCGCGCCCTGGGCTTCGTCGGCCGCACCGCCATCCACCCGGCCCAGCTCCCCGTCATCGCCGACGCCTACCGCCCGTCGGCCGCCGAGATCGCCGCCGCCGAGGCCGTCATGGCCGCCGTGGCCACCGCCGACCGCAACGGAACCCGGGCCCGCACGCTGCCGGACGGCCGCTTCATCGACGCCGCCACCGTGGGATCGGCGAGAAGGACGCTTGCGCTGGCCGACCGGGTGGGGTGAGGGCGCGAGTTCGTGACGGCGGCACCTTGTGGCGATCGGCTATCCGGCGCGGGGCAGCACAGTCGGGTCGACCACCAGCTCGCTGCCGGGGCCGAGCAGGTTCGCGCCGGCGACCTCGCTCGGGACGACCCCGGGAGCGACGATGGTGAGATCGGGGATCCCGGCCACATCTCGAATGTCGACCGGTCCGCGTCCCGAGAGCCACAGGGTGCGCAGACCAGGGATCTCCGCCACGGATCGGGCGGGTCGACGGATGCCGCTGTAGACGATCTCAAGTTCTGCCAGCGCGGACAGCGCGGCCAGGACGTGCACGTTCGCGTCGGCGATCGCTTCCGAGAGGCGGAGCCGGGTGAGCTTCGCCGCCGAGACCAGAGCGCCCAGGTCGGTGGGGTCGCGCGCCACACTTCTGGAATTGATGCAGTCCAGCGACGTCAGGCGATCAGCGACGCTTTCGATTCCGGCCAACGAACCCAGGTGCGGCCAATCGTCCAATGAGAGGCGGCGGACGCCGTGTTCCACGTCCGCTAGCACGCGCAGATCGGTGTGCTCCTCGATCCTGGCCAACACCAGGTGCTGGAGAGGCCGCCCTACGGGCAGAACCCGCGAGAGCGGTGGGAGCGGGAGTTCATCCGCCATGTGCAGGCTGTGCAGCAACGGGAAGGTCGCCAGCGTTTCGACGTCGTGCACCCGCCGCGCACCGCGCAGGATCAGCTGCTCCAGAGGATGGCCGGCCGCGGGTGTGATGGATCCGGTCGTGGTGGCTCCGGCCAGCGACAGCAGGACCACTGTGGGCCGCATCCCCTTGAGCGGTGCGAGGTCGACGTGCCAGGCGTCGTCGCGCTGGGAGTGGAGGGCCAGGACCCGAAGGGCCCCAAGGCCGTGCAGACCGTGCAGGCCGGTAGTGCCGCCTCCGGTGAGCTGGAGAAGGGTGATGTTCGGCATGTACTCCGACACCAGCGGGAACAAGACCGCGGGGCTGATGAACTCGTGGCGGTCGTGCGGCCGGTGCGGAAAAACCTGTTGTGCGAATTCCGCGGACGGGTCGGCGTGCCAGGCGTCCTCAACCGCGTTCCAGGCTCTCCGGTCGTCGAATCGCGCCGCGCGGGCGATGATCGGAATCGACGCCGCACCGCCGATTCCCGAGGCCGTCTCGACGGTGTTGACGGCCTCCGTCGCGTCCCTGATGGGCGTATCCGCCAGGAGGCGCAACGCAGGCTCACCCATCGCGATGAGCGCCGACACCTGCTCATCGGTCCTCGGCGGGAGTATCCCGGCGACCCGGCGCTCCACCTCGTCGCGCAGGCCGGGTGAGAGCAGCGGCGATGTCTCCAAGCAGGCGAACGCGACGGTCAGCAGGAGGTCTCCGTGCGGCCCGTCCTGGTCGGCACGGTCCAGCAGACCGCGGATCAGCTCCTCGCGCTGTTGCGGCCTCGCGTGGCCGGCGGCCATCACCACGACCTCGCGCCACTGGTCGTCGTGGGCGTGGTTCACCAGCATCGGGAGGCTGTCGTCCTCGACGAGCGCCTTGGCGGCCAGGTACTCCTCGAAGGTCCGGTGGATGAAGCTCACCCGGTCCACGGCGGGGCTGGTCAGCAGCCCGCTGCGGACCACCAGGTGGTCGAACACCTCGTCCGGATCACCGCCGGCCCGGTGCAACGACGCCGCGATGTGCTCGATCCGCCGCCGGGCCACGTCGTGGGGAGCGTCCGTGGCGCCGTTCAGGACCAGCCACTTGGCCAGCTCCTGCAACAGCAGGATTTTTTCGGTGCGGGAGAGCCGGGCCCCCTCCACGTGGATCCCGCGCTGCTCGTCGCGCTCCTTGAGGAGCATCGACAGAGCCGCTTCGTACACCTCCATCCGATCCCTCGGAAGGGCGGTGCGCCGGTCCCGGTAGAGCGCGCAGAGGAGCGCGCACAGCAGGGGAGTGGACGCGATGCCGCTCAGGTGGCGTTGGGCGAGGACCTTCTCGGTCAGCTCCCGTTCATAGACGGTGAGACGCTCACGCGCCTCGGCGTCGGCGGTGTCGCTGCGGACCGCCTCGTACCAGGAGCGGATGAAGGCGCTGATGTCCGCGTCGCGCAGCGGTTCCAGCTCCGCGCTGACGAAGTCCTCGCGGGCCAGCCAGTCCTCGCCGGCGGCGGCGGGGCGGGACGTGACCACGAACCGGCAGCGCGGGTAGTCGCGCACGAGGTCGCGCAGCCAGCGGCGGGCGTTCTCGCGCTGCGGCCCGGGGAGTTCGTCCACCCCGTCGACCAGCAGCACAGCCCGCCCCGCATCGAGGACGCGGTGGATCCAGCCTCGCGGTGCCTCGGCCGCGAGGTGCCGGCCGGTGGTGCGGATGAACTCCTCCGGTTCGGGGAGGTCCTGGTCCACATAGCGGCGCAGGGGGATGACGAACGGGATCAGGCCGCGCCACGAGGCGAGTTCATCGGGGAAGTCCTCCCGGCTCGCCCGGACCGCCAGCCAGTGCAGCAGGGTCGTCTTCCCCGCCCCTGCGGGCCCGCGCAGGAAGAGCCGGTCAGCCCCTGACAGGGCCTCCTCGACGCGCTGGACGCCGCCGCGTCGCCGCTCCCAACCGATGGACCGCGAGTCCGCGTCGGTGTCCGCGTCGGCGAACGACGACGGGAACGACACGTTCAAGCTCAGGTAGGCCACTGTGAGCGGATACGCCCGCGTGTGCGCGTCGGTTCCGAACAGCTCCAGCACGTCCCACCGCTCCGCCGCCTTGCGCCGGTAGGCCGTGACGAAGGCCGCCTCGGTGGCATCGGTCGCGTCCTCCTCCGCGCCGGCGCGCGGAAGGCGGTCCAGGATCTCGGCGAGCTGGTCCAGGATGATCCGGTCGCGGCGCAGAAGCTCGGTGAACGCCTCGGCGTGGAAGTCGGGGAGGGTCTTCAGCGTCGCCATGACGTAGGCGCAGCACTCGGGTAGTACGCGGTCGTAGACCCCGACCGCCGCCGAGCCGAGGTCACGGGTGATCCTCGGGGTCCACCGCCGGAGGTGGCGTTCCAGGAACAGCGGGTCGAGGTCCTGCTCGAACAGGGCGCGGTTGTCCAGGTCCGCGCGCTCGAACGTGTCGGCGACCGCCAGAACGGCCGCCTCGCGCTCGTTGTCGGGGAGCCCGCGGAACTCGTGTTCCAGGTGGTCCAGCACCCGCTTCGCGATCTCTTCCTGGAAGTCCTCGAAGCGGCGTTCGAGGCGCCGCCGCTCCAGGACGCCGCTCACCCGTGTCCGGATCAGGTCGGTCACGCTCGCGGTCACGTCGGTGGCGAAGGGGATGTCGCCGATCCACAGTCGGCAGGCGGTGCCCACCACGGCGGCGCCGAGTCGCAGGGCGGGATCGATCACGTGGGACGCCTCCGGGGGGTGGGGTGGCACGATCGGGACCGGCGGTGATTATCCCGTCCCGCGCTGACAACGGGTCGGATGAGCCCCGCGGATGGCCGCCCCCGGCCATCCGCCGTCGTCCCGGGCGCGCCGGATCGTGGCTCGCCGTGCCGGTCGGTCAGGCGGTCGCCTTGACCACGGGGTCGCCGTCGGCCTCTGACGCCGACCCTGGGCCGCCGCGGCCCGGGTAGGAGTCACCGAGGACGTTCTCGCGGCCCCACGCGCCCAGCGGGGCCAAGGCGGCGTTGAGTGAGGCGCCGATCGGGGTCAGGGAGTACTCGACGTGCGGCGGGACCTCGTCGAAGACCTCGCGGTGGACGATGCCGTCGTCCTCCAGCTCCCGCAGGTGGGACGCGAGCACCTTCTCCGTCACGCCCGGGAGCTCCCTCCGCAGCTCGCCGAAGCGGCAGGGGCGCTCATCAAGCGCCCAGAGGATCAGCACCTTCCACTTGCCGCCGATGACGTCCATGGCCGCGTCGATGCCGCACATGTAGGCGCCGGGCCCTCCCGGCCTTCGCACGATCGCCATCCTCCGCTCCCTCCCACCTGGACGCTCACCCCCGGGTAAGCGCCCACTCCAAAGTGCGTACTTGTCGGTCACCGGGCCTGCGACCAGGCTGTTCACCATGACCGATCACAACATCAGCACGACCCCTGTAACGCTCCTCGGGCTCGGTGCCATGGGCACCGCGATGGCCCGCACCTGGCTCGCCGCCGGGTACCCGCTCACCGTATGGAACCGTACCGCCGCCCGCGCCGAACCGCTCGCCGCCGAGGGGGCGAAGGTGGCCGCCACCGCCGCCGAGGCCGTTGCCGCGAGCCGCCTCGTGGTGGTGTGCCTCCTCGACGACGCCTCGGTCGGGGAAGCCCTGGCCGACGCCGATCTCGCGGGCAAGGACGTCGTCAACCTCACGAGCGGCAGCCCCGCCCAGGCCCGCGCCCGCGCCGAATGGGCCCGGGAGCGCGGCGCGCGCTTCCTGGACGGCGGGATCATGGCGATCCCGCCGATGATCGGCGTCCCGGATTCCGGCGGCTACGTCTTCTACAGCGGATCCGGCGAGCTCTTCCAGGAGCACGGCACGGCACTGACCGTTCCGACCGGCGCCACGTACGTCGGCGAGAACCCCGGACACGCCGCCCTGCTCGACGTGGCGCTGCTGAGCGCGATGTACGGCATGTTCGCCGGAGTCGAGCACGCCTTCGCGCTCGTCCGCAAGGAGGAGGGCATCGCGCCCAAGGAGTTCGCGCCCCTGCTCGTGGGCTGGCTCACCGCCATGTCCGGTGCCGTGCACGGAATCGCCGAACAGCTGGAGAGCGGCGACTACACCACGGGGGTCGCGTCCAACCTGGCCATGATCGTCGCGGGTAACCCGACCCTGCTGGCCACCGCCGAGGAGCAGGGGGTCAGCACCGAACTGCTGGCGCCCTACCTGACTCTCATGGAGCGGCTCCTCGCCGAGGGCCACGGGGACGAGGGCACCGCGGGCGTGGTCGACCTGCTCACGCGCTGACCGGCGCCCGCCCGCAGCGGGCCGGGCACCCGTCCGGCCGCCCGGCCCGGCGGCGCGCGGGGTGCGCCCGCACGGGTGGATCGCCCGCCCTCTGCCGTGTGCGCCCGTGGACCGCGGACCCGTCCGGCCCCTCCTCTCCCGCTCTCCCGGCGATCTGTCACATCGGCGGCCTTCGGCCCGTCAGTGCTGTGGCGGACGAACGGGAGAGGATGGGACCGATGGGCGATGACGAACTCCTGGCGGAGCGCTTCGAGGCCCACCGCTCGCATTTGCGGGCGGTGGCCTACCGGATGCTCGGGTCGCTGAGCGAGGCCGACGACGCCGTGCAGGAGGCGTGGCTGCGGCTCAGCCGCTCCGACGCCGACGGCGTCGCCAACCTCGGAGGGTGGCTGACGACGGTCGTCAGCCGGGTCTGCCTGGACATGCTGCGCTCCCGCAGGTCGCGCGGTGAAGAGCCGCTGGGCGTGCACCTGCCGGACCCGATCATCGAAGGGGCGGAGCCGGCCGGGCCCGAGCACGAGGCGCTGCTGGCCGACTCCGTCGGCCTCGCGCTCCTCGTCGTCCTCGAAACCCTCGCCCCGGCCGAGCGGCTGGCGTTCGTCCTGCACGACCTCTTCGGTGTGCCGTTCGACGAGATCGCCGCCATCGTGGACCGCAGCCCCGCTGCGGCACGGCAGCTGGCCAGCCGCGCCCGCCGCCGGGTCCGCGGCGCCGCACCGGTCCCCGACACCGACCTCGCGCGCCAGCGTGAAGTCGTGGACGCCTTCCTCACGGCCACACGCGGCGGTGACTTCGACGCCCTGGTCGCCATCCTCGCCCCCGACGTGGTGGTGCGCACCGACGGCGGAACGCTGATCCCGGGCGAGGTGGTCCGCGGAGCGGAGTCCGTGGCCCGCCGGTCCCTCACCTTCGCCCGGATCGCCGACACCGTGCGTCCCGCCCTGGTCAACGGGGCGGCGGGCGTTGTCGCGTGGTCGGCCGGGCAGCCGATGTCGGTCGTGGCGTTCACGATCACGGACGGCAGGGTCGCCGAACTCGACATCCTCGTCGGCCCCGACCGCCTGAGCCGCCTCGACTTCACGGTCCTCGACGACTGAGACGAACGACGACCGACCACCGACGACCGAGCCGACAGGTCGTCCCGGTCCGCGGCATCGGGACGCGCGGTGGGCCCGGGCCGACGCGCGCGGACGCCCTCACCGAGCGGCCGGCGCGAGCGGGGGAGCGGCGTCGGCCGCTCGGGTCCGGTGGCGGGTGTGGAGGTGGTGGGCGAGGACGGCGACGGGTGCGGCCAGGAAGACGATCTGTTCGGCGGTGCGCGGGATGAGCGGGGTGGCGCCGGGGAGGTCGGCCAGCGCCGCGTAGGCGTTGGCCGGGAACATCACGACCAGGAGCGCGCTGAGCCCGGCGGCGGCCCACGGGGCGGTGCGCGTCCAGAGGATGCCCGCTGCGCCGGCCAGCTCCAGGACGCCGGTGACGGTGATCAGCAGGCCGGGTGCGGGCAGAACCGGCGGGACCATGGCGATCAGCTCCTCCCGCATGTAGACGAAATGCACGGTGCCGGTCAGCAGGAACATGGCCGCGATCCCGCCGCGGACGGCGACCAGCCACGGCCGGAGCCGGCGGACACCGGCGGCCCCCGCCGCGAGGAGGACCAGCGTGACGGAGACGAGGGCGATGAGCGGTTCCACGGGTGATCCCTCCGGAGAACGAAACTAGACAGTGGAAAGATACCTCCGCCGTAGGTGATCTTGTCAAGGGCTAGATTGGGTTACCCTGGGGCGATGAGCACGGGTCGTCCCTACCACCACGGTGATCTGCGGCAGGCGGTGCTGAGCGCGGCCGTCGACGCCATCGCCGAGTCCGGCCCCGCAGGCGTCAGCCTGCGCGACCTCGCCCGCCGCGCCGGCGTCTCGCACGCCGCGCCCGCCCACCACTTCGGCGACAAGGCGGGGCTGCTCACCGCCATCGCTGCCGAGGGGTACGCGATGCTCGCCGACGCCCTGCACGAGGCGCAGGAGCGGACCCGGTCCTATCGGGAGGTGGGGGTGGCCTACGTGCGCTTCGCGGTCGAGCACCGCGCGCATTTCGCGGTCATGTTCCAGCCCGCCCTGTTCGATACCGGCGACGCGGCGGTCGCGGCGGCGCGGGCGAGGGCCGACCGCGCGCTCACCGGGGGAGTGGACGCGATCCTTGGGGAGGGTGCCGACCCGGACCGCCACCTGGCGAGCATCGGCGCGTGGTCGCTCGTCCACGGCTTCGCCACGCTGTGGCTGAACGGATCCCTGGCCTCGCTCGACGAGCGCTTCGGCGACGACAGCGAGGCCGCGGCCCGCGCCGTCGTCGCGAGCCTCTTCCCCGCCTGACGGGCGGGCGGTCGACCGGTCGGCCTCGAACCGGCATCGGTCCGCCATCGGGGCCGTCCCACGGTCGGTCCGCCGCCGAGGCCGACGCCCGCCGGATGCCCCGTGTTCGGTGCCGAGTCCCGCCGGATGCCCCGGCCATCGGGGCCGGCGCCTATCCCCTCCGCGGTCCCGGGGTGAAGGTGACCGGCATCTCCTTGATGCCGTTGACGAAGCTGGAGCGGAGGCGGCGGGGCTCGGCCGACAGGGCGATGTCGGGGGTGCGGTCCAGGAGGGTCTCGAAGAGCACGCGGAGCTCCAGGCGGGCCAGGTGGGAGCCGAGGCAGAAGTGGGGGCCTCCGCCGCCGAAGCCGACGTGTGTGCCGGGCGGGCGGGAGACGTCGAAGACGTCCGGGTCGTCGAACGCCTCGGGGTCGCGGTTGGCGGCGGCGTAGAAGACGATGACCTTGTCGTTCGCCGCGATCGGGTGGCCGCCGATCTCGGTGTCGCGGGTGGCGGTGCGGCGGAACGCGTTGACCGGGGTCACCCAGCGGACGATCTCGTCGGGCATGGTCTCCAGCAGGCTCCGGTCGGCCAGCAGCCGGCGCCACTGGGCCGGATGCCGGGCGAAGGCGAGCATGCCGCCGGAAGCCGCGTTGCGCGTGGTCTCGTTCCCGGCGACCGCGAGGAGCACGACGAACATGCCGAACTCCGCCTGGGTGAGCGACCGGCCCTCCGCGGTCTCCTCCAGCAGCGCCCCCATGATCCCGTCCAGGGGCTCGGACTGGTGCCGGGCCGCCAGCTCCATCGCGTAGCCGAAGAGGGCGCTCGCGCCGTCGGCACCCGCGTACTCCGGGTCGTCCGCGCCGATCGCCTGGTTGGACCAGGTGAAGATGTCGTCGCGGTCCGCGTCGGGCGCGCCCATCAGCTCGCAGATGACGTGCAGCGGCAGCGGGGCGGCGAGGTCGCGGACGAAGTCGGCGCCGCCCTGCTCGATGACGCGGTCGACCATCTCATGGCAGATCGCGCGGATGCGGTCCTCCAGCCGCGCGATCATCCGCGGGGTGAACCCCCGGTTGACCAGGGATCGGGTGCGCGTGTGCAGGGGCGGGTCCTGGCTCAGCATGATCATCTGGTTGGTGGCCAGGCCCTCCGGTGTCAGCTCGTTGAGGAGCGCGCTGCGCCGCTGCGAGGAGAACACCTCGGGGGCACGTGACACCGCCACCACATCGGCGTAGCGGGTGACCGCCCAGAAGCCCGGCCCCTCGGGGTCGGGGTGCCAGTGGACGGGGGAGTTCTCGCGCAACCAGGTGAGCTGCGCGAACGGGATGCCGCCGCGCTCGTATACGGAGGGGTCGTAAACGTCGATCCGAGGGGCCACGTTCTCACACCTTCGCGATCCGGGACGGGAAGAAGGAGGGGAAGAACGTGTTCTATCTTCCCCGACTTCCCCGTCCGCACACGGGATCCCGCGCGGATGCGGTGACGGGGGGCGTCCGCCCGCGCTCACCGTCCCGTCCGTCCCGGGAAGGAGCGCGGGCGACGCCCGCGCCGCGCCCCCGCACTCGGGGCGGGAACAGGATGGCCGGGCCCCGCCGGCCCCTACCGCGGGCCGGCGGCGGGGATCACGGACGCCTCGCCGAACACCCACGGGTCGGCCTCGCACTCGGCGATGAAGTCGCCGGGGAAGCCCCGATCGAACTCCGCCGCCGACTCCAGCCGCCGGACCGCCTCCCCGGGTAGGTCGACGTCGACCGACCCCAGGTTCTCGGTGAGCTGTCCGACGTTGCGCGCGCCGATGATCGGGTGCACGGCGGCGGACCGGGCACGGATCCAGGCGAGCGCCACCTGGGCCGGCGTCGCGCCCGCCTCGCCCGCGACCTCCCGCACGGCGCGGGCGACGGCGTGGTCGCGGGGCGTGAGCGAGGCGGGATCGACGCGGCCCTCCCCGCTCGCGTCTCCCTGACCGGTGAACCTCCCGGAGAGCACGCCCCCGGCCAGCGGCCCCCACGCGGCCACGCTCATCCCGAACGCCTCGGCCATGGGCAGCAGCTCCCGCTCGACGTCGCGCTTGAGCAGGTTGTAGGGCACCTGCACGCCGGCGAACGGCGTCCAGCCCCGCCATTCCGCCAGGGTGTTGGCGCGGCTGACCACCCAGGCCGGGGCGTCGGAGAACCCGGCGTAGAGGATCTTCCCGGCGCGCACGGCGTCGTCGAGGGCCCGCACGGTCTCCTCGACCGGGGTGTGGCGGTCCCACACGTGCACCCAGTACAGGTCGATGTAGTCGGTGCGCAGCCGCCGCAGGCTGCGCTCCAGCGACAGGGCGAGGTTCTTGCGGTGGTTGCCGCCGGCGTTCGGGTCCTCCTGGTCGCGGGAGACCGTGTACTTGGTGGAGACGACGAAGCGGTCCCTGCGCCCGGTGAGGAGCTCACCGAGGACGTTCTCGCTCTCGCCGTAGGCCGATGCGGTGTCCAGGACGTTGCCGCCGGCATCGGCGTAGGCGTCCAGGACGGCCCGGTGCTCCCGCAGGCCGTCGCCGCCCTCGTAGAAGCCCATGGTGCCCAGGAACAGCTCGGACACCCGGAGTCCGGTGCGGCCCAGCGGTCGGTAGCGCAATGAAGGATCCCCCTCTGGAAGGCCGGTGTCCACGGAACCGCGGCGGGTCGGTTCGGTGGCAAGGGGCGGTTGCGCCCCTCGGTGAGGACTCTGCCGCGGCGGAGCGTGCGGAGGGAGGCCGCGGCGAGACCATCCCTCTCAGGGCCACCCTCGCGGGGGGCCGGCGGGCGCCCGTAGACTCCCGCCATGGGCGACAACGACCTGGGCGCGTTCCTGCGCGCGCGGCGGGAGGCCGTCGCACCCGCCGACGTCGGGCTGCCCGGCGGTCCGCGCCGGCGCACACCCGGCCTGCGCCGCGCCGAGCTGGCCATGGTCGCCGGGATCAGCGTCGAGTACCTCACCCGTCTGGAGCAGGGGCGCGACCGCCGTCCGTCACCCGAGATCATCGGCGCCCTCGCCGACGCCCTCGGCCTCGCCGCCGAAGAACGGGTCCACCTGTACCGCCTGACCAAAGTGGGCGGCGGCTTCACCTGCCAGGCCGCCGCGCCCCCGGACCGCACGGTGCGGCCCACTGTTCGGGCGCTGCTGGACCGGCTCGAACCCGCCCCGGCGCTGGTCGCCAACGCGCTGGGCGAGCTGACGGCGTTCACCGCCGGTTTCGAGCGCCTCGCCGGGCCGCTCGGGCTGCTGGACGGCCGGCCGCCGAGCCTCACGCGGTTCGTCTTCACCGACGACCGGGCCCGCGCGGCCTTCCCGGACTGGGACCGCATCGCCGACGAGCGGGCCGCCGACCTCAGGGCGGCGGCGTCCCTCGGCGACACGCGCGCCGCGACGCTCGCCGACGAGTTGTCCGTTGTCGCCGGGCCCCGTTTCAGCGCCCGCTACGCGTCCCCGGCCGCGCTCCCCGGGCGCACCGGCGTCGAGCGGTGGTCCCATCCCCGTGTGGGGGAGGTGGCGCTGGCCTACGAGACCCTCGACCTCTCCGGACCCGCCGAGCAGCGCCTGACCGTCTACCTTCCGGCCGACGGCGCGGCGGAGAGCGCGCTCGACCTCCTGGCCGCGGAACGGGTCGGCTGACCTCCGGCTCCCGGCGGCGGACAACGGAAAACGAGGAGGCGGGCGGCGATGTGCCGCCCGCCTCCTCGTATGCCCGCGCACGCGCCCGGTCGGGGGCGTGCGGGCTCAGGCGGTGCCGTGCCTCGCGGCCGGCCCGTGCCGTGTGCGCTCAGGTTCCGGTGCCGTCGGTGTCCTTCCCGGAAGCAGGGACCGGCGCGTCGGTGCCGCTCATGTCCTTGGCCTGGACGTGGCGGGTTTTGTAGAGGCTGGCGATGGTGGTGATGACGAGGGTGGCGACGATGACGACGAGGGAGAGGGTGGTGGGGATTTCGGGGACGGGCAGGGTGGTGGTCTCGTGGACGGCGTGGAGGATCAGTTTGACGCCGATGAAGCCGAGGATGACGGCGAGGCCGTGGCTGAGGTAGACGAGTTTGTCGATGAGGCCGCCGATGAGGAAGTAGAGCTGGCGTAGGCCCATGAGGGCGAAGGCGTTGGCGGTGA
>NZ_JBHSFQ010000025.1:0-102032 GCF_042653925.1 Nocardiopsis mangrovi | reverse complement strand
CGCCCGCGGGGAGGCCCCGCCGCCGTCGGCGCGTCGCGCGGGGCTGACCCGCACGGCGCGCCGACGGCGGCGACGGGGCTCAGTACGACGAGATGTGGACGTGGTCGTAGTGGTTCTGGGTGATGCTGCCGCGGTCCTCCATGGGCTTCCAGCCGGCGCCCGGGTTGCGGGTGTCCCAGATCTTCTGCTCCCAGATGATGTACATGACGCCCAGCCGGCCGGCGTTGGCCTGCGCGTAGTCGGCGATCTGCTGCCCGAGCTGCTGGTTGGCCGCCGACGGGGAGCCGCCGTTGTTGCTCATCATGAAGTCGCACGCGCGGCCCGTGCCGTGCTCGCCGGGGTCGCCCGGGCGCAGGCAGCCCACCGGGAAGGGGGCGCCGAACTGGCTGACGATGTCGTCGCGGATGGCGGCCATGCGCGGGGTCGCGCCGTCCCAGCCGGGGCCGATCGCGCTGTCGGGGACGGAGCCGGTGCCGGGGGTGTCGGGGACCTGCTCGGCCTCGTACTCCTCGATCTTGGCGAGGACGTCGTCGCGCTGCCCCTCCAGGTCCTCGATGAGGTCCTCGGCCTCCTTGAGGGTGTCCCGGGCGTCGTCGGCGGCCTCTTGGCGCTCCCCTTCCAGCTCGGTCAGGGAGGCGACGCGCTCGCCGTTGTTGTTGGCGACGTGCCCGACGACGGCCGCGTCGTCCAGCATGCGGTCGGGGTGGCTGCTCATCACGATCTCGACCGCCGGGTCGAGCCCGCTGCCCTTGTACTGCGCCGCGGCGAGTTCGGCGACGTTGCCCCGTGCGATGTCGAGGTCGTCCTGGACCTGCTGGAGCCGTTCGTCGGCGTTGGCGACCGCCTCTTCGGCGTCGGTGAACTGCACGAGTTCACTGTCGTACTCGGCCTCCAGAGCCTCGGCGCGCTCGTTCAGCTCGTCGATGTCGACCTCTTCGTCGGCCGGGTCGGCGAAGGACGAGGCGGGCAGGAGGAGGGCGGCGCCGATCGCGAGACCGGCGAGGACGGCCGCGCGTGGGGCGGCGCGGCGGGCTGAGGGTGTGTACATGTGGGGTCACCTGGTGTCGGGCGCGGACGAACCTGCGGTCTCGCCCGGGGGTGTAGGGGCGGATGGGCGGGGAGTGGTGGTACCCGTGGTCCGCGCGATGCTGGGGCAGACGATACGAGATCCCGCCGTTATCTGACTAGCGATCCTAGGAGATTTATCCGGCGTTCGGGTCAGATCGGTCGGATCAGGACAATCCGCCGAACGCGCTCGGCAGCTTCGGCGCCGGCTCGGCGGGCGGCTCCTCGCGCAGGAACCACGCGGATCGCCGGACGGCGCGCATGGCGTCGCGGCGGGTCTCGCGGTCGAGGCGGGAGAGGTACAGCATGCCGTCGAGGTGATCCGTCTCATGCTGGAGGCAGCGGGCCATGAGCCCCTCGCCGCTGACGGTGACCGGCTCGTTGCGCAGGTCCACGCCGGTCACCACCGCCCGCTGCGCGCGCGTGGTGGGATACCAGAGCTCGGGTACGGACAGGCAGCCTTCGTCGCCCTCCTGGACCTCATCGGACAGCTCGGCGATCCGGGGGTTGATGACGTAGCCGATCTTTCCCTCGACGTTGTAGCTGAAGGCCCGCAGCCCCACCCCGATCTGGGTGGCGGCCACCCCCGCGCGCCCCGGTGCGTCGACGGTGTCGAGCAGGTCGCGGATGAGCGCGTCGGTGTGCCGGTCGAACGTGGTGACGGGGGTCGTCGCGGTGACGAGGACGGGGTCGCCGAAGAGGACGATGGGGCGCTTGCTCATGGCACCACAGCCTAGCCGCGCCCGGCGCGCGGCGGTCGGGGTTCGCCGCCGCGGCCGGCGGACGGCACCGCGGGCCGCGCGGGGGAGTCCGGGCGCCGGGCGCATCCGGGCCGGTCAGGCGAGACTGGGCGCCAGGGCGTCGTCGAGCACCATCTCGATGTAGTCCAGGGCGGCCCGGCGGCGGGCCAGCGCGCTGGCGTAGAGGGACGGGAGACGGCTGTCCCGGCGCACGCGCAGGCACTCGTTGACGATGTGCTGCCAGCGCTCGGGGAACGCGTGCAGGGCGTACATGCCCGCGCCCGATTTCGACGTGATCTCGCAGGTGCGCAGGGTGAAGTGCAGGCGGCTGACGCTCAGCACGCTCCACGAGGGCGCCAGGGATCCCAGCGCGGCCAGCCCGCGGGGGGTGACCAGCCGCCCGGCCTTGGCGCGCCAGCGGCGCCACTGCTCGTCGAGGCTGCCCAGCGACCACGCGCGCAGGCTCTCGGGCTCGTCCCACACCTCCAGCTCCACCGGGAGCGGGCCGCGGACCGTCACGCCGCGGGTGGCGAGCACGTGCCAGGTGACGGGGTTGACGTCGGCGGCGGCCTGCTCCTTGAACCGGCCGCCCACCACAGAGGGGACGGGACCGCAGGACGCGGGGTCTTCGGCGAGGTCGGCCCAGGTCACGTGGACACCGTTGAACTGGGGCGAGGGCATGTGCGAGCGCGTGCGCGCGTGGATGTGGCGCAGGGCGTCGCGTTCCGGACCGGTGGGGCGGTGGGGGGTCACGACGACGAAGTCGACGTCGCTGGAGTGGGGCCGGAAGTCGCCCAAGGCGACGGACCCGGTCAGATACAGGCCCTGGACCAGACCCGGCGCTTCGAGGTCCGCGGTGCGCAGGAACACCTCGGCCAGGGCCTGCACGCGTGGGTGAATCGCCATGCGGTCTCCAGTCTGGATCGTCCCGGCCGCGGTGAGCGCCGGATTCGGGTGCCGGCGCCCCGACGGTGCCGAGTGGCCCGCCGTGCGGTGTGGCGGTGCGCCTCCGCTACCGCTCCGGGGAGCGTGTGTCCGGGGTGCCGCGTGGTGGGTGCCGCCTGTGGCGTGCGGAGCCACCGTCAACCCCAAGTCTGAGATCCATCCTCACTGTTCGCAAGCGATCACACCGGATCCGCTTGCAGACTCCCCGGCCGACGGGGTGCGGGTGTGTGGGGGAATAGGGGTGGTCGCTCCCTTGACCCGCATGCGCGATCCTGCTATCTGAGGGCGCTCTGGGGTCCCTGTCCCGGCGGCACGATCCGATCGGGGCTCCACCCGCGCGGTTCGACGTGATGTCGGGCACACCCCGTTCGGATGGGCATGATACCCCCGCGATCGGCCCTTCGGGTGGAGAAGGTGGGATGACGGGATCGTCGCCCCCGTCCTTGCTGCTCGGTGCGGGGTGCCCGGGAATCGCCCGCGCCGGTGGGCCTGCGGCACCGCTGTTCCACGCCACCGATTACCGCGTATTGGGTTTACCGTGCCCTTCCGGATGGGTAGTGAGCAATTCCCGACTCGCATCCACGAATTGCCGTTCTGATCTGCGCCGCGCGGTGCAGAGAGGTTGGGAAATGTGCTGCCCCCCATATTGCGTCACGTTTTCGACCATCGGACGGGTGGTGCGGTTGCGGGCGGGTGCGAAGTGACCACCGCAACAGCAGGTGGCCGTGGAAAAAGCAATGCGACGTGTATAACGTGTTCGGCATGTGAGTGTGCGGCCTGGTCCGGATGGCGGATCCTCCCTCGCCCCCGACCGCCCGGCCCCGCAATGGAGCCGCTCCGCATTGATCCCCGCCGTTCCTTCGGCCGGTCGAGTCAGGTGATTGTGCTCTGTTTTCACGTGCTTAACACGAGGTCATTCCAGGGAAACCGCTGGTCCCTACCCTCTTCCGTACCGGACTGGCGTTCTCGGCGATTCCAAGGAGACGGATATGGTCCCGACGATGGTGCTCGTAGCAGATGATTCACGTGATGCGCATCGAAGGGAGGCCTTGTGCGATCTCGCCGGAGCCGTCGCCGATCGCGGCGAGGCCCCCGTCGTTCCGGCGTTCGGATCGCGGGCCGAGGTGGAGGCGGCCGTCCGCGCCGTCAGCGGCCCCAAGGTCGTGGTCCCGACGTTCGTGGCGGGGGGTGACCTCGCCAGCGCCGAGCTCTTCGCCGGCCTGAACCTGCACCACTCGGCCGACGCCTGCTCCACCGCACCGCTGGGGGCCGTCCCCTCCATCGTCGCCGACCTCGCGAGCCGGCTGCTGGACGACGGCTGGACCGCGGGCGACGGCGTCGTGCTGGCGGCCGACGGCAGCACCGACCAGGAGGAGCGGCAGACGGTGACCGACGTCGCCCGGATGCTCAGCCGCCGGCTCCAGTCCCCGGTGCAGGTCGGCTACCTCAACGCGTGGGCGCCCACGGTCACCGACGCGCTGGAGCGCCTGCACCGGGGCGGACACCGCAGAGTCTCGGTGGCCGCCTGGCGCCTGGTCGAAGGCGGCGACTACGACCGCCTCCGCGATCTCGGGGCCACCTCGCTGACCGCACCGCTGTGGCCGTCGGACATCGTGGTCGACACCCTGCTCGCCCAGCACCGCGCGGCGAAGGCACGCCTGGCAGCCTGAACCGACCCCGGAAGGCGGGCCGCCCCGACGGAGCCGCCTCCTCCCCCCACACACCTTCCCGCGCATCCCCGCACCGGGCGCCGCGCCGCGGCGCCCTCCGACCCCGAGCGCGACGACTCCGCTCCGTCCCGGGACCGGCGGCCGACCAGATGAATGGGGCCGACCGGGCAGATCGGGCGCCTGGCTCCGCTACCGTTGCGCAATGCTCTCACTGACCTTTCCCCTGATCCTCTTCCTTGGGCTCATGCTCCTCGTCGTGGTCGCCGGTGTCGTCGGCCTCATCGTGTGGGCGGCGCGGCGCTGACAGGCCCGTCGCGCCTCAGCCCCTCGGGCCCAGATCGACCCGGCGCAGCAGCTGCGCGTTGAGGGCCACCACGATGGTCGACAGGCTCATCAGCACCGCACCGACCGCGGGCGGGAGCACGAACCCGATCGGCGCCAGGACGCCCGCGGCGAGCGGTACCGACAGCACGTTGTAGCCCGCGGCCCACCCGAGGTTCTGCCGCATCTTGCGGTAGCCGGCGACCGACAGCTTGCGCACGGCCAGGACCCCGCGGGGGTCGTCCGACGCCAGCACCACGCCCGCCGACTCGATCGCGACATCGGTGCCCGCGCCGATGGCGATGCCGACATCGGCGCGCGCCAGCGCCGGGGCGTCGTTCACGCCGTCGCCGACCATGGCCACGACGTCGCCGCGCTCCTGTAGGTCGCGGACCACGCCGTCCTTCTCGTCGGGCAGCACCTCGGCGAACACCTCGTCGAGCCCGAGCCGTGCCGCCACGGAGTCGGCGACGCTGCGCGCGTCGCCGGTCACCATGGCCACCCGCACCCCGTGTTCCTGGAGCTCGCGGACGGCCCGCGCCGACTCCGGCCGGACCTCGTCGGCCAGCGCCAGGGCGCCGACCACCGTGCCGTCGCGGACGACGTGCAGAACAGTGGAGCCGCGGTCGCGCCATTCGCGGGTTCGCTCCTCCAGCGCGGCGGGCTCCGCCAGGTCGAGCGCCGCCAGCAGGGCGGGGCCGCCCACGTGCACGGTGGCGCCGTCGACGACGGCGTGCACCCCGCGCCCGGTCAGCGAACGGAACTCCGCGGCCCGGGGCAGCGCGCCCTTCTCGCGGGCCGCGCGGACGACCGCCTTGGCCAGCGGGTGCTCGGAATCGGACTCCACCGCACCCGCCAGGGCCAGGACGCGATCGCCGTCCTCCCCTTCGGCGGCGGCCACGTCGGCGACCGCGGGGCTGCCCTTGGTCAGGGTGCCGGTCTTGTCGAAGAGAACGGCGTCGACGACGCGCATGCGCTCCAGCGCCAGCCGGTCCTTGACCAGGATCCCGGCCCGCGCCGACATCCCCGTCGAGATCGCGATGACCAGCGGGATCGCCAGGCCGAGGGCGTGCGGGCAGGCGATGACCAGGACGGTGACGGTGCGGGTGACCGCGTCGGTGAGGTCGCCCATGAGCGTCCAGACGGCGAAGGTGAGCAGTCCCGCCCCAAGCGCGAACCAGAAGAGCAGGGCGGCCGCCCGGTCGGCCAGCGCCTGCGCGCGGGAGCGCGACGCCTGCGCCTCGGCCACCAGCCGCTGGATGCCGGCGAGCGTGGTGTCGTCGCCGACCGCGTCCACGCGCACCCGCAGCGCGGAGTCGGTGGCCACCGTCCCGGCCACCACGTGGTCGCCGGCCGCGCGGGTGACGGTACGGGACTCGCCGGTGATCATGGATTCGTCCATGGCGGCGGCGCCATCGGACACGGTGCCGTCGGCGGGGACCCGTCCGCCGGAGCGCACCAGGACGGTGTCGCCCGGCCGCAGGGCGGCGATCGCCACCTCGGCGGTCTCCCCGTCGGACCCGATGCGCTCGGCGGTGTCGGGCAGCAGTGCCGCCAGCGCCTCCAGCGCCCCGGACGCCTGGCCCAGTGCCCGCATCTCCAGCCAGTGCCCCAGCAGCATGATGACGATCAGCAGGACGAGTTCCCACCAGAAGTCGAGCGCCATGCCCGCGAGGCCGAACGTGCTGGCCAGACTCGCCACGAACGCGACGCTGATGGCCATCGCCACCAGCGTCATCATCCCCGGCTGGCGGACACGCAGCTCCGTGACCGCCCCGCTGAGGAAGGGCCAGCCGCCGTAGCCGAAGACAACGGTCCCCAGCACGGGCGGCACCCAGGTCAGCACATCGGGGACCATGTACCCGAGCCACCCGGCGACCATGTGACTGGTCGCGACGACGGGCACCGAGAGCACCAGACTCCACCAGAACCGCCCCCGGAACACGGCGGCGTGATCCCCGTGCCCGCTGTGCCCGCCGCCGTCTCCGTGGCCGTGGCCGTGGTGTTGGTCGTGGTGCCCCTCGTGCGTTGCGTGCCCGCCGTGATCGGCTTGCCCGCTGTGATCGTGCGGTTCAGCGTCGGAGGTCATGACATCGCTCCCTGGACTAGTTCATCAACGCTCCATTAATACCCCTAGGGGGTATATTCCTGTCAAGGGGACATGCGGATGAGATCGAGAGGAATGGCGAGATCGGCCAGGGGGCCGCAGGCCACCCGCCCGGTCCCGCCCTGGGGGCCGGGCGGGTCGCCTGATTCATCTCCGCCTGTGCGGAGCGGACGCCCGGCCGTCCGACCACATCCAGGGGAGGAACGGTTCATCTCCGCCTGTGCGGAGCGGACTCCGTGAAACAGCTCTCGGGATCGTCATTCCACGGTTCATCTCCGCCTGTGCGGAGCGGACACTAACTGACCTGGTGTTATTCGCGGGCCGAATACCGTTCGGTGGCCTTCGTAGGCGCCGCGAACGGGGTCGGACCGTGTAGGGAGATCGTGGCCATCACGCCGACTATGTCACAGGGGAGTGGAGCGCGGGCGCCCCCTTCGGGGCGCCCGCACCCTCGCCGCCGGTCATTGACCGGCGTGTAGCGGATCAGTGGCCGCCGTGGCCGCCCTCTTCGCCGCCCTCGGCGCCGGTGTCGGCGTCCGAGCCGGAGTCCTCCGCCGGGGCGGACGGGTCCTCGCCGAGGAGGCCGCGCATCTCCTCGATCTCGGTCTCCTGGGCGTCCACGATCTCCTGGGCCATCTCGACGGCCTCGGGGTAGGAGCCGCTCTCCAGCTCTGTCTGGGCCATCTCGACCGCGCCCTCGTGGTGTTCGATCATCAGCTCCAGGTAGAGCGTGTCGAATTCCTCGCCCTCGGCCGCTTCCAGCTCGGCCATCTGGTCGTCGCTCATCATCCCGTCCATGCCGTGGTCCATGCCGCCCTCGGGCTCGGTCGGCTCGCCCCAGGTCTCCAGCATCGCGGTCAGCCGCTCGATCTCGGGGCCCTGGGCGTCCTCGATCCGCTGGGCGAGGTCGAGGACCTCGTCCCCCGCGCGGCTCTCGGCCAGGCTCGACATCTCCACGGCCTGCTCGTGGTGCGGGATCATCATCTGCGCGAACATCACGTCCGCGGAGTTGGCCTCCGCCGACGCCTCGGGCGACGACGACGGGGCGGCCGAGTCGTCCTCGGCGGCCGTCCCGCACGACGCCAGGGCGGCGCTTCCGGCGAGGACGACGATGGGCAGCAGCAGGCGGGCACGCGTGACGCGCGTGTCGAACATAGGGATCCTTCTCCTTGGTGTCGCGCGCAGCACGGCACGGCACAGCCGTGCAGTGGCGCGGATGTCCTGCGAGTGGTGGTGGATGGGCCCGGAGCGCGGCGCGATCGAGTGCGCGCAAGGGCGCGGCGGCGCGCGCTCCCCGGGGCATCTACACCCGCAACACCTGGAGGGCGGAGAGAGAGGGTGGCCGTCTCGGCGGCCGGCCCGCGACCGCCGACTGCGGCAGCGGCCGTGTGCGGGCCGGTGAGGTGCGGCCCGGCCAGTGCCGGAACGCCCCGGTGACGACCCACAGCAGGGCCAGCGCGAGCCCGCCGAAGGCCAGGCAGACCGAGGTGGGGTCGAGCGGCATAGGGGCGTCCGAGCCGCCGCCCTCATCGGGCGCGGCCGCCGCCATGTGGCCGGCGCCCGTGGAGTCGCCGGCGCCGTCCCGCTCGCCCGGCGCGGCGGAATCCGCCGCCTCGCCGCGGTCGGCGGAACCGTCCGCCGGTGCCGCCGCGGGCGCCGTCATGGCCTGTGCGGAGGACCCGGATTCGTGGTCGGAGTGCAGGTGGCCGAGGGTGTGCATGGCCCCGACGCCCACCACCACGCACAGCAGCAGCACCAGGCGGGCCCAGAGGGGCGCCGACCGTCGCGGGTGCGCTGTGCTGATCACGACCCCATCCTAATGCCCCTGTGGGGTATAGAAACGCCCACTCACTGGGTAGATCCCCTCAGGACGCCCCCCGCCCCACGCGCGCCCCCCGTGCGAGTTTTCGTGGTGGTAACAGGGTGGCAACCGGAATCCCGATTCCCGAGCTGTGCATGTTCCTAAGGTGGAGGCATGAGCGACGTCATAGCGCAACTGATCGATGACAAACAGCGAGCGCGCCTGCTGCGCCGTTTCGGTACCGGCGCGACGGACTGGCTGACCGGCCTTCCCGGGCTGGTGGCCGACCTCGCGGCCGAGTGGAAGCTCACCATCGACGGTCCGGCTCCCCACGGCCGGACCTCCGTGGTGCTGTTCTGCCGCCGGGTCGACGGCTCCGCGGGCATCCTGAAGATCTCGCCCGACCCCGGGCTGGGCTCCAGCGAGGCACGCATCCTGAAGCTCTGGGAGAGCAGCGGCCGCGTCCCCGCCGTGTGGGAGGTCGACGCCGAACGCGGCGCCGTCCTGCTGGAGGCCATCGGCACCGGCCGCACCGTCTCCCTCAACGGTGAGGTGCCCCCGATGCGGACCATCGGCGAACTGATCCGCGACCTGCACGAGGTCGACATCCCCGACGGAGAGCGGGGCGAGCTGCACCCGCTCCTCACGCGGGTCAACTTCATCTTCGACATGTGGGACCGCAACCGGCGCGAAGGCGTCGCCGCCGACCTGGTGCCCACGGCGCTGCTGCACATGGGCCACTCGCGGGCCCGGGCGCTGGCCCACGGCCAGGACGACCTGGTCCCGCTGCACGGAGACCTGCACCCCGGCAACGTCATCGACGGCGGGCCCGAACGGGGCCTGGTCGCGGTCGACCCCCGCGCCTGCCTCGGGGACGCCGCCTTCGACGCCGTCGACTGGGTCCTGTGGAAGGCCACCTCGATCGGCGAGGTCGAGCAGCGGGTGTCCGAGCTGTCCGCCGCGATGGACGTGTCCGGGGAGCGGATGCTCGCATGGGCACGCGCGCACGCCCCGATCTTCGCCGTGGCATGGGCCCAGCGGGGCCGGGCCGACTCCGAGAAGTTCCACTTCCTGCTCGACTTCGCGTCCTGACCGGCGCCCGCCGTGTCGGCACGTGAGTGGCGCGGACCACTCCCGCCGCGACCACAGCGCCCCGCCACCGGGGCGCGTTCCCGTGCCGGCACGGCGTGTCCGGACGACACGCCTCCCCTTCGCCCCCTCCGCCACGGTTCCGTCACCGCCGCACCAACGGACAGTCCCGATCACGCCACCGAAAGTGTCCGGTTGTGGCCGTTCCATTCACAATTCGGCCGTACGTGGGTTTTCGTTCGATCCTGGTGAATCGACGCGATGCATGGGCAGAGGAGCCTTCCCATGTCCGTGATCACGAGATGGGGAATCGAAGGAGACGCATGCGGCAACACGCCCTCACCTACGGATGGACCGCCTTCTCGGCCCCCCTGCTGGCCTTCGGCGTCCTGGCCGGCGCCGCCGTCCCGGCAGCGGCCGACGACGCCCCGCGGACCGGCGGGGAGGAGTCCATCATCGAGACCCCGTGGGTGATCGCCCACCGCGGTGCCTCCGCCTACCGGCCCGAGCACACGCTCGCCGCCTACGACCTCGCGGTGCGCCAGCGCGCCGACTTCATCGAGCCCGACCTCGTGCCCACTAAGGACGGCCACCTGATCGCCCGGCACGAGAACGAGCTCGGCGGCACCACCGACGTCGCCGACCACCCGGAGTTCGCCGACCGCCGCACCACCAAGACCATCGACGGCGCCTCCGTCACGGGCTGGTTCTCCGAGGACTTCACCCTGGAGGAGATCAAGACGCTGCGGGCCGTCGAGCGCATCCCCGACATCCGGCCGGGCAACACCCGCTACGACGGCGAGTACGAGATCCCCACGTTCGACGAGGTGCTGGACCGCTGGGAGGAGCACCGCGACACGAGGCGGGGCCGCGACCTCCAGATCATCCCCGAGCTCAAGCACGGCGCCTATTTCGACTCCATCGGGCTCGACACCGAGGCGATGGTCGCCGAGACGCTCAAGGAGCGCGGCCTCGACGGCGAGGACGCGCCGCTGACCCTCCAGTCCTTCGAGCCCGGCAGCGCCCGCGAGCTCGACGGCCTCGTCGACACCCCCATCGTGCAGCTCATCAGCGGCTCGCAGCGGGACCTCACCACCCCTGAAGCACTCGACGAGATCGCCGAGTACGCCCAGGCCATCGGCCCCGAGACGCGCCTGGTGCTGCCCATCGGCTCCGATGGCCGCGCCGGCACCCCCACCCCGCTGGTCGCCGACGCCCACGACCGCGGCCTGCTCGTCACCCCCTACACCCTCCGCAGCGAGAACGCCCACCTGCCCGACGGCTACGACAAGGGCGACGACCCGACGCGCTACGGCGACCACCGGTCCTACTACACCGCCGTGCTCGCCACCGGTGTCGACGGCGTGTTCTCCGACAACCCCGACCACCTGCGCGCGGCCCGCGACGCGTTCGTCGAGGACCGCGACGACTAGAGGCCGCCGGCCCCTCGCCGAGTCCCGCGGGACCCGATCGACCTCGCGGTACGCGGGCCGCCCGCCGCCTCGGCCGGCGGCGGGCGACCCGCCCCGTCTGGACCCGCCGTTGCCCCCGCCGGGTCCCGTCACCCGGCCGGCCGACCGGCGCCCGCGCGCGGCCGGCCGCCGTTCTCAGCCCTTGCCGTTGCGCTCGAACCGGTAGCCCATCCCCGCCTCGGTGATGAGGTAGCGCGGGTGCGCAGGGTCGGGCTCCAGCTTGCGCCGCAGCTGAGCCATGTAGACGCGCAGGTAGTTGGTCTCGCTCTGGTAGGCGGGCCCCCACACGTCGTGCAGCAGTTGGCGCTGGCTGACCAGCCGCCCGGCGTTGCGGGTCAGGATCTCCAGGATGTGCCACTCGGTGGGGGTCAGCCGCACCTCGGCGCCATCGCGCGCCACCCGCTTGGCCCCGAGGTCCACGGTGAACGCCTCGGTGGCCACCACCGGCGCCTCCTCCACGTGCACCGACCTGCGCTGTGCCGCGCGGATACGGGCCAGCAGCTCGTCCATCCCGAACGGCTTGGTGACGTAGTCGTCGGCGCCCGCGTCCAGCGAGCGGACCTTCTCACTGGCCGAATGCCGCGCCGAGAGCACGATGATCGGCACCGACGTCCAGCCGCGCAGCCCCTCGATCACCTCGCCGCCCTCCATATCGGGCAGCCCCAGGTCGAGCAGCACGATGTCGGGCGGGTGCTTGGCGGCGGCCTGGAGGGCGGACGCGCCGTCGAACGCCGTGTCCACCTCGTAGCCCCGCGCACGCAGATTGATCCGCATCGCACGGATGATCTGCGCGTCGTCATCGACGACCAGGATCCGCATCACGCGCCCCCACTCTCCGTCGCTCCCATGTCCGCCGACGCGCCGGCCCGGCCGGCGCCTCCCGTCCCCGCGGTGTCCGCCGCGCCCCGGCCGCCGCCCGCGGCACCGGGGCCGGCGGCGGGGAGCGTGAACACCATGGTCAGCCCGCCGCCCGGGGTGTCCTCGACGGTCAGGGTGCCGTCGACCGCCTCGGTGAACCCGCGCGCCACGGCCAGGCCCAGCCCGATCCCGGTGCCGCGCGGGGCGTCGCCGAGCCGCTGGAACGCCTCGAAGATGCGCTCCTTGGACTCGTCGGGCACGCCCGGCCCGTGGTCGGCCACGCGCAGCTCCACCACGTCGCCCAAGGCGCTGGCCGAGATCAGGAACGGCCGCGCCCCCTCGGGGTTGTGGCGCGCCGCGTTCTGCACGACGTTGGCGACGGCCCGTTCCAGCAGGCCCGCGTCGGCGCGGACCCGCGGCAGGTCGTCGGGCACCTCCACGCTGACGCTGTGCGGCGGGATGCCGATGAGGGTGGCCGGGACGACCTCTTCAAGGCCCACGTCGCGCAGGTTGGGGCGGACGGTATCGGTCTGGAGCCGGCTCATGTCCAGCAGGTTGCCGACGAGCCCGTTGAGCCGGTCGGTGGAGTCCTCGATGTTCTCCAGCAGCTCGGCCCGGTCGGCCTCGTCCAGGTCGAAGTCGGCCGACCGCAGGCTCGACACGCTCGCCTTGATGGAGGTGAGCGGGGTGCGCAGGTCGTGGGAGACCGCCGCCAGCAGGGCGGTGCGGATCTTGTTCTTGGCCGCCTGCCGCTTGGCCTCGGCGGCGTCGAGGGTGAGCCGCTGCCGCTCCAGGGCGATGCCGATGTTGGTGGCGAACGCGCCGAGGATCCGCCGGTCCGCCGCCGGGAGCACGTGCCCGCGCAGGGCCAGCGCCAGGTTGTCGCTGACCGACACGAGCGCGTCGGCCTCATCGGGGGATGCGCAGGGCGGGCCGACGCCCACCGATTCCCAGCGCACCCACTCGCCGTTGTCCTCCTGCCCCAGCAGGGCCACCGAGCGCTGGGCGAAGGTCTCGCGGATCCGCAGCAGCAGCGCGGGCAGGGGCTCTTGGCCGTCGAGCACGCTGCCCGCCAGCAGGCTCAGCGTGCTGGCCTCGGCGCGCGCCCGTGCCGCCTGCACGGACCGCCGCTTGGAGATGTCGACGACGATCGCCACGAGCACCCCGACCAGGATGAAGACCACGAGGGCGATGGCGTTGTCGAGCTGGTTGATGGTGGAGCGGTACAGGGGCGGGGTGAACAGGAGGTTCAGGACCATGCTGCCCCACACCGCGCTGCACACCGCCGGCCACAGCCCGCCCACCATCGCGGTGATGACCGTCGCGGTGAGGAACACCAGGACGTCGGTCGTCAGGCCGAGCTCGTCGGCGATCGGCAGGTGCAGCAGGGCGGCCAGGACCATGGGCCCGAGGAGGCCCAGCACCCACCCCCACACCAGGCGCATCGTTCCCAGGCTCCCGGCCAGCGGCGGCAGCAGCCCGCGGCCGCGCCCGACCTCCTCGTGGGTGACGATGTGCACGTCGATGTCCCCGGATTCGCGGGCGACGGTGGACCCCACACCGGGGCCGAAGACGTACTGCCAGCTGCGCCGCCGCGACGAGCCCAGCACGATCTGGGTGGCGTTGACCCCGCGCGCGAACTCCAGCAGCGCGGTGGGGATGTCGTCGCCGACCACCTGGTGGTAGGTGCCGCCCAGCTCGGCCAGGAGCTGGCGCTGGCGGGCCAGGGCCTCGGGCGGCACATGGCGAAGCCCGTCGCTGGAGACCACGTGCACGGCCATGAGGTGGCTGGGCTGCGGCCGGCCACCGCGCGAGCGGGCGGCCACGCGCGCCGCGCGCCGCAGCAGGGTCTCGCCTTCGGGGCCACCGGTCAACGCGACCACGACCCGCTCCCGTGCCTCCCAGGTCTGGCGGATCTTGTGCTCGCCGCGGTAGCGCGCCAGCCCTTCGTCGACCCGGTCGGCGACCCACAGCAGAGCCAGCTCCCGCAGCGCGGTGAGGTTGCCCTCGCGGAAGTAGTTGGACAGCGCGGCGTCGATCTTCTCGGCCGGGTAGATGTTGCCGTGCGACATCCGGCGCCGCAGCGAGTGCGGGGACATGTCGCACAGCTCGATCTGGTCGGCCCGGCGGACGATCTCGTCGGGGATGGTCTCGCGCTGGCGCACCCCGGTGATCTGCTGGACGACGTCGTTCAGCGACTCCAGGTGCTGGATGTTGACCGTGGAGATGACATCGATGCCGGCCGCCAGCAGTTCGTCGACGTCCTGCCAGCGCTTGGCGTTCCCGGCCCCGGGGACGTTGGTGTGGGCGAGTTCGTCGACCACCGCCACCCGCGGGGCGCGCGCGATCAGCGCGCGCAGGTCGAGCTCCTCGAACGTGCCGTCGCGGTGGGTGAGGGGCCGGCGGGGCAGGACCTCCAGGCCCTCCAGCAGTTCGGCGGTGACGTCGCGGCCGTGGGTCTCGACGAAGCCGACGACGATGTCGGTGCCGCGCTCAATGCGGCGCCGCGCCTCGCTCAGCGCCGCGTAGGTCTTGCCCACACCCGGGGCGGCGCCCAGGTATATCCGGAGTTTTCCACGTGCCACACCATCCATTGTGCGTTGTGTCCTTTGTTCTTTCGCTCCGGTACGGCGGCGGGTCCCCCCGAGGCGCCGCCGGGCCGGTATCCCTCTGGCCTGCGTGTCCGGCCCTCGGGTGCGCGGCATGGGATCACCCCGCTGCGAGCGCCGCGTTGAGCGTGACCACGTTCACCGCGGGCGACCCGATGAACCCGAGCGCCCGCCCGTCGGTGTGCTCGGCGATCAGGCCGCCCACCTCCTCGGCGCTCATGCCGCGCGCGGCGGCGACGCGGTCGGCCTGGAGCGCGGCGTACTCCGGGGAGATGTGCGGGTCCAGGCCGCTGGCGCTCGCCGTCACCGCGTCGGGGGGCACCGCGTCCGGAGCGACGCCCTCCTCGGCGGCGACCGCGGCCCGGCGCTGGGCCACCGCCTCCCGCAGCTCCTCACTGTTGGGGCCGAGGTTGGACGCCGAACTCGCCGCGCCGTCGTAGCCGTCCTCGCCGGCCGCCGAGGGGCGCGGGTGGAACCACTCGGCGCCCTCGGCGTTCTGGCCGATGAGGGCGGAGCCGGCGACCCCGCCGCCGGCGCCGCGGATGAGGGAGCCGTCGGCCTGGGCGGGGAAGAGCACCTGCCCGACGCCGGTCACGGCGAGCGGGTAGGCCAGGCCGAGCAGCACGGTCAGGACGAGCAGCGCACGGGCCGCCGCGCCGTACTGGCGCAGGGCCGCGGGTGTGAAGGCGGGCACGGTGATCAGACCAATCCGGGGATCGATGAGACGACGAGGTCGATGAGCTTGATGCCGATGAACGGGGTGACGAGCCCGCCCAGCCCGTAGACGAGCAGGTTGCGGCGGAGCATCGCGTCGGGCGCCGCCGAGCTGTACCGCACACCGCGCAGGGCGAGCGGGACGAGCGCCACGATGACCAGCGCGTTGAACACGACCGCCGAGAGGATCGCCGACTGCGGCCCGGCCAGCCCCATGATGTCCAGGGCTTCCAGGCCGCCGTATCCGGGGATCGCGGCGAACATCGCCGGGATGATCGCGAAGTACTTCGCGACGTCGTTGGCGACGGAGAACGTGGTCAGCGCGCCGCGGGTGATGAGCAGCTGCTTGCCGATCCGCACGATCTCGATCAGCTTGGCCGGATCGGAGTCCAGGTCGACCATGTTCCCGGCCTCCTTGGCCGCAGTCGTCCCCGTGTTCATCGCCACGCCGACGTCGGCCTGCGCGAGCGCCGGGGCGTCGTTGGTGCCGTCGCCGGTCATGGCGACCATGCGGCCGCCCTCCTGCTCGCGCTTGATCAGGTCCAGCTTGTCCTGCGGGGTGGCCTCCGCCAGGAAGTCGTCCACCCCGGCCTCGGCGGCGATGGCGGCGGCGGTCCGCGGGTTGTCGCCGGTGATCATCACCGTCCGGATGCCCATGGCGCGCAGCTGCGCGAACCGTTCGCGCAGGCCCGCCTTGACGACGTCCTTGAGGTGGACGACGCCCAGGACGCGCGCGGTCTCCCCGTCGTTCTCGGCGACCACCAGCGGGGTTCCGCCGTCGTTGGAGATCCGGTCGACGAGGTCGGTGGTGTCGTCGGGCCAGGTGCCGCCCTGGCGCCGCACCCACGCCTTCACGGCCGAGGCCGCCCCCTTGCGGACGCAGCGGCCCCCGGGCAGGTCCATCCCGCTCATCCGGCTCTCGGCGCTGAAGGGGACCGGCACGGCGCCGGCGGCATCGCCGTCCCGCGTCTTCGTCGCGGGCGCGCACAGCGCCACGATGCTGCGCCCCTCGGGCGTGCCGTCGGCCAGGCTCGACAGGTGGGCCGCCGCCATCAGCTCCCGCCGGTCCACCCCCGCCACGGGAACCACGTCGTGCGCCTGCCGGTCGCCGAGGGTGATCGTGCCGGTCTTGTCCAGCAGCAGGGTCGTGACGTTGCCGGCGGCCTCCACGGCGCGCCCCGACATCGCGAGCACGTTGCGGCGGACCAGCCGGTCCATCCCGGCGATCCCGATGGACGACAGCAGGGCGCCGATGGTCGTGGGGATGAGGCACACGAGCAGCGCCACCAGCACGGGCACGTCCAGCCGCCCGCCCGACCAGATCGCGAACGGCTGGAGCGTCACCACGGCCAGCAGGAAGCAGACGGACAGGGACGCCAGCAGCGCGTTCAGCGCGATCTCGTTGGGGGTCTTCTGCCGCTGGGCGCCTTCGACCAGCGCGATCATCCGGTCCAGGAAGGTGGCGCCGGGTTCGGCGGTGATGCGGACGACGATGCGGTCGCTGAGCACCACGGTGCCGCCGGTGACCGCGCTGCGGTCGCCGCCCGATTCCCGGATGACGGGGGCGGACTCGCCGGTGACCGCGGATTCGTCGACGCTGGCCACGCCGTCGACGACGTCGCCGTCGCCGGGGATGACGTCGCCCGCCTCGCAGACGACGAGGTCGCCCGCCGTCAGTCCGGTGGCGGCGATCCGCGATTCGGTCCCACCGCGCAGCAGCCGGGCGGTGGATTCGCGGCGCGCCCGGCGGAGCGTGTCGGCCTGCGCCTTGCCGCGGCCCTCGGCGACCGCCTCGGCGAGGTTGGCGAAGACCACCGTGGCCCACAGCCACAGTGTCACCGAGACCGTGAACACGCTCGGGTCGGCCAGGCAGTAGGCGGTGGTCAGCACGGATCCGGCCAGCACGGTGAACATCACCGGCTGCTTCACCATGAGCCGCGGGTCGAGCTTGCGCAGCGCCGAGGGGACCGCCGCTGCGAGGGCCTTCGGCGAGAACGCGCCCGCGGCGGGCGGGCGGGGGTCGTGTCCGGCCGGGCGCGCGGGCCCGCCGGGTCTGTGCCGGGTGACGGTTTCGGCCATGTCAGCTCAGTCCTTCCGCGATCGGTCCGAGCGCCAGCGCCGGGAAGAACGTCAGACCGGTGATGATCAGGGTCGTCGCCACGACCATCGTGATGAACAGGGGCGTGTGGGTCGGCAGCGTCCCGGCGGTGGCCGGGGCGGGCCGCTGGGCGGCCAGCGATGTGGCGAGCAGGAGCGCGAACACGATGGGCAGGTAGCGCCCCAGCGTGATGGCCAGGCCCAGGGCGGTGTTGAAGAAGGAGGTGTCGGCGCCGAGGCCGCCGAACGCGCTGCCGTTGTTGTTGGCCGCCGAGGCGAACGCGTACAGCACCTCGGAGAGGCCGTGCGGGCGCACATCGGCGTTGGCCATGGCCTCCGGCGTGCCGGGGAGCGACATCGCGATCCCCGATCCGATCAGCACCAGCGCCGGCGTGGTCAGCACGAACAGGGCGATGAGCTTGATCTCCCGCGGGCCGATGCGCTTGCCGAGGTACTCGGGGGTGCGCCCGATCATCAGGCCGCCGAGGAAGACGGCGAGCATCGCGAGGACGAGCATCCCGTACAGGCCCGAGCCCACGCCGCCGGGTGTGACCTCGCCCAGCAGCATGTTGAACATCGCCAGGCCGCCGCCGAACGGGGTGAGCGAGTCGTGGGCGGCGTTGACCGCCCCCGTGGACGTGGCGGTGGTGGCGGTCGTGAACAGCGCCGACAGCCAGATCCCGAAGCGCGTCTCCTTGCCCTCGGTGGCGGCGCCCGCGGCTTCGGCGGCGGTGCCCTGCGCGCTCAGCTCGGCGGCGGTGGTCCCGGCCAGTGAGAGCGTGAAGACGGCGGCCATGGCGGCGAGGATCGCCAGGCCGTGGCGGTGCGATCCCGCCCCCGCACGGGCCAGCAGGGTCCCGTAGGCGCGGGTGAGGCACACCGGGATGAGCAGGATCAGGAAGACCTGGAAGAGGCTGATCCACGCGGACGGCCCCTCGAACGGGTGGGCGGAGTTGGCGTTGAAGAAGCCGCCCCCGTTGGTGCCCAGCTCCTTGATCGCCTCCTGGGAGGCCACGGGGCCGCCGGGGATCGTCTGCGGGCCGCCCGTCAGGGTGGCGTAGGCGGTGTGCGGGGCGAGGTTCTGGATCACGCCCCCCGCTATGAGGACCACGGCGGCGACCGCCGCGAGCGGAAGCAGGACGCGCACCACACCGCGGGTGAGGTCCACCCAGAAGTTGCCGAGCAGGTCGGTGCGCTTGCGGATCAGCCCGCGCACCAGGGCGATCGCCACCGACAGGCCCACGGCGGCCGAGACGAAGTTCTGCACGCCCAGGCCGGCCATCTGGACCAGGTGGCCCATGGTGGACTCGCCCGCGTAGGACTGCCAGTTGGTGTTGGCCGCGAAGGAGACCGCGGTGTTCCACGCCTGGTCGGGGTCGACCGGGCCCATGCCGATGCTCAGCGGCAGCCACTGCTGCACCCGTTGCAGGGCGTACAGCAGCAGGACGGAGAGCAGGGAGAACGCCAGGACGGCGCGGAGGTAGACGGGGCCGCGCATTTCGGTGTCGGCGTCCACGCCGCACAGCCGGTACACGGCCCGCTCCAAGCGCAGGTGGCGCCCGGGGGAGAAGACGCGCGCCATGTGGTCCCCGAACGGGACGTAGACGGCGGCGAGCACGCTGAACAGCAGGGCGATCTGGAGCAGCCCCGCCATGGTGTCGGACACCTAGAACCTCTCAGGGAGCACGAGGGCGATCACGAGGTAGACCAGCAGGGCGGCGGCGACCGCCAGCCCGACGAGGTCGAGCACGGCGGCGCTCACAGCCGGGCCGCCGCTCGTGCGATCAGCCCGATGAGCGCGAAGCACGCGAGCGTGAGGCAGACATAGGCGGCGTCGAGCACGGGTCCACTCCCATCCGCCGCGATCGGCCGGGTCACGGGCGACCTCGGGCGAACCGATGCGACACCAGGAATTGAACTGGCCATTCGTCCGATTCGTGGTGATTTTTACGACCTCCTGATGGCCGCCCGTCCGACCTTGACGGCGCGTTGACGAGGAGGACGGTGAGAGGGGAGGGGTCGGCGTCGTCCGAGTGGGCCCGGAGGTCCGCGCGGTCGGCCGTGGGCCCGCACGCGGCGGAACCGCGGGCCGGGCCGCCCGAAGCCCGCGCGGGGGCAGGTGGCGGGGGTCGTTTCCGGCCGACGCCGGCGGCATTGCGCTCCGGTGGCCGTCCGGGCGCGGGCGGCGGTGGCCGGATGCGGACGATCACCAGGGCCCGAGGGAGGGCGACACGACCGTCGTATCGGCGCGAATACCCTGGGAAGCCACCGCATCCCATCCCCCACCGCAAGAGGAGTGCCGCCGTGGCCGGTGGACCGCCGTCCTTCGAACCTCCCCCGGGACCGCACGGCTCCGGGCAGCCCGATCCCTACGGCCGGAATCCGGCCCCGGGGCACGGCCCGGTGCCGCCCGGGCCCGGAGCTCCCGGCTACGGGCGACCGGGGTACGGCCCTCAGCCCGGCGCTCCGCTCCCGCCGCCCCAGGGCGGCGCATTCCCGGGCCCGCCCGGCGGTCACCCCGGCTTTTCTGGCGGACCTCCCGGCCCTCCTGGCGGATTCCCCGGGCCTCCCGGTGGGCCGCTCCCGCCCGGACCCGGTTATCCGGGCTATCCGGGCTATCCCGGCGGGCCGCCGCCTCGTGATCCGCGGCGCGGATGGATCGTCGGCGGGGTCGCGGGCGGCACCGCCGTCGCGCTGGTCATCGCGGGCCTGCTGGTCTGGAGCCTGTCCGGGCCCGGGCCGGCCTACACCGAGCTGGCGGAGTGCGACGAGCTGCTTACGGGCGACCTGCTGGCCGAGATCCCCGGCGCCGAGGGCGCCGACGTCGAGGGCGACTGGATCACCGGCGAAGGCGAGGGCTCGAGCGAAGGCGCCGACGGCTCCGAGAGCGACATGTGGTGCTCGGCCTTCACCGATGACAGCGGCGAGGAGCCACCCGTCGTCAACGCGTCCTTCCGGCTGTTCCCCATCTCCACCGAGGAGGACGACTACGCCGAGCTCCAACGGCAGCTCGACCGCCTCCGGCGGCCGATCGACCGCGAGCTGGACGACGGCGCGACATCCGGCGACGCCCTGACCATCAGCGACGGCTTCGTCGCCGACGTCGAGATCCGCGACCTGTCGGTCGGCGAGGCGGGATACGCGGTCGACTACTCCAACGTCGAGTCCGACGACTTCTTCGAGGACCGCGACGGCTGGGCCGTCGCCGGCTTCACCACGCGCAACGTCATGGTCTCGCTCGTCTACGAGGGGACCAACGGCATGCGGCCCGCCGAGCGGCTCGACGCGGTGTCCGACGCCGCCCGCCTGGTCGAACAGTCGATCGGAGCCGTCGGCCGAACCGCCTAGCCACACGCCATCGGCGGCCACCACACCCGTGGACTGGGCACCTCCCGGCCGGCTTCGGCGGCAAGCGCACCGACGGGGAGGACCAGCCGGAGGATCCACGGAACGGGCTCGCCCGATACCCGATACCCGATGCCCGGTGCCGGGGCGGCCTTGGGCGGGCGGCGGTCCTGGCGCCATTCGGTTCGGGTGCGAGTGCCGCCGCCCTGTCCAGAGGGCGTCGTCTCCGGCCGACGAGTACGCCGCTGAACGACGTGTCCAATCGCCGGATCCTACGACGGTGCCGGTGCCGCCGACGGAAACATTCCGGGCGGACAATGGCGGGGCGGAAGTGTCCGTGGCGGAAGGGGTCGGCCCCGCCGCCGGTCGACCTCCCTCCGGGGTGAGGAGCCCGTACGATGCCCGGTCAGCCGCCCACCCCCCGCTCGCCCTGGGAGCCCCCCGAACCCTCCGGCGACGGCAGGCCCTCCGGGCCGCCACCGGAACCGAGACCCTCCCGGCACGCTCCCACCGGAAGAGCCCCGAAAGGCCGCCCGGACTTCCCCGGAGAGCCGGGGGGACCGCTGCCCGAGGGCGCGGTCCGTCCGCCCGGCAAGGGCCGGGCCCTGATCACGGCCGCCGCGGCGCTCGCGGCGGTCGCGGTCGCCGTCCCCCTCGCGTGGGGCCTGGCCGGGCCGCGCCCCGCTTATGCCGGCCTCGAAACCTGCGCCGACCTCCTTCCCGACGACGTCTTCGCCGACATCCCCGCCACCGAGGGGCACACGCTCGGCGGCGGGCCCAGCTACTACTACGGTGAGGCCGAGCCGGGAATCGACGAGTCCCTGTACTGCTCGGCGACGCGGGACGACGAGGACCCGGCGCTGTTCACCGTCATCGTGCTGCGCTACCTGCCCGAGACCCGGGACACCGACTACGCCGAACCGCGCGACCGCGTCGCCCGCGCCCTCGCACCCCTTGAGCGCGGGCTGGGCGGCGCGTCGGCCGCGCCGGCGGTCGATACCGGGGACGACCTCGTCGCCGATCTGGAACTGCGCGACCTCCCCGTCGGCGACGGCGGCCACGCCGTCTCCTACTCCGAGCCGCGCAGCGACAACCCCGCCGTCGCGGCCCAGGACGACTGGGCCGAGGCGGTGTTCAGCACCCGCAACATCGCGGTCGACGTCATCTACCGGGGCAGCCCCGGCATGGACGCCGGCGCCAAGCTGGACGCCGCCGCCGGCCTCGCGACCACGGTCGCCGACCGCATCGGCGCCACCCTTGACACCGTCTGACAGTGAGACCGCAGATGGCAGTGCTCGGGGAGCTGAGCCGTCGACCGACCTACGCTTCGGCTGTCATCAGCGGGAGTCGCCGGTCCGGGCGCTGCCATCGGGGGCGCGGCCGGGCGGGAGTCCGTGGCCTCGTAGGAGCCTGGCCGAAGGACCCTTCACTCTCTCGTCCGTCCCTCCTGGCCGGCGCACGCTGCACCGCCGAGGGCGTGTCCACGAGGAGCATCATCCGCCGGCCCGGACGCCTCGTGGTCCGCGGGGTCTACCGGCTGCTTCCACAACCGCGCCTGACCACCGAACCGCTCCCACGGATCGGCGGCATCCATGGGAGCTTCTCCCGGGCGGGACCGCATCGGCCCGTCCCCGCGCACGGTCACGGCGCTCGGCGGTCCGCGGTCGGCACGGTCGCCGCGCGCGTCGGCCTGTGCCCGTGCATGATCGCGCGCCCACCGGCCCGTCCCCGTGCGCGAGGCCGCACGCACCGGCCGTCCGCATGGCCACCGCGTCCCGCTACCCGTCCCCTGCGCGATCACCGCGCGGCGGCGGCGCGGTTCGCGGTCAGAGTGGAGGGGGGTCGAAGGCGCCGACGACAGCCGTGGCGTCGTCGTGGCGTTTGGTCCCCCGGGCCGGGCGGTCGAGTTCGGCGGAACGGACTGCGGCGATCAGCGCCTCGGGGCCGCCGGACTCCAGCAGCGCCCAGGCATCGGCCCAGGTCGCGCCGTAGTCCGTGACAAGGCGTGCGCAGCCGTCGGTGAGCAGCGCGAACCGCCGCCGGGACGTGGGGGCCCGCCCGCACACGGCGTGCGCCGCGGCTTCCACGGAAGCGCCCGCCACCCAGAACCCGCCCGCTGTGTTGCGGGCGGCGCGGACGAGGGCCCGGCTGTAGGGGCGCCCGCCCGGCAGGCGCTCCAGCCGGTCGTCGGTCACCGCGGTCACGGAGGAGGGCGCCGGCCCGTCAGCGGAGTCGTCGGCATGGGGCAGCAGGACGGTGCAGTCGCCCAGCACGAGGTGGTCCAGGCCGTCGCCGGTCGCCCGTACGACGGCCGCCGTCGCCGACGGTCCGTCGGGGTCGCCCAGGTCGCAGCCGGGGCCGTGGGCCGCGCGGGTGCGCTGGATCGCGGCGGCGAGGACGTCCTGGAGGGGGACGCGGTGCGCGTCGTCGGCCGTCAGCTCGGCCGTCAGGCCCTGTGTGAGCCGGTCGACCAGCCACCGCACCCCGTGCCGGCACCCGCTGTCGACCCCGGGAGGGGCGGTCGCCCCGTCGAGCACGAACGCCCAGCCCGTTCCGGCCGCCACCGCGTCCTCGTTGACCGCGCCCTGCCCCTGCTCGCTCGCGTAACGCATGTGCACGGCAGGAGCCTAGCCAGCCGCCGCCTGCTGGACGGCCCGGACGCGTCGGACCGCCGGGGCCGCCGCGTCGAGCCGCCGGAGCCGTCCCGGCAAGAGCAGGCCCGCACGCCGGCCTCGTCGGCGTGCGGGCCTCCGGTAGAGCAGGTCCCCTCATCTCGGCCTCGCCGGCACTGTCCCGGTGGGGCCCGGCTCACGCCGGCCCTGCCCGGTCCGTCCCGGTGAGGGGCCCGCCCCGAGCCGGCCGGACCGGCGCCGGTCGCGGGGTGCGGCCGGGGTCCGGGACGGCGGCCCGGCGCGGCCGGGTCAGCGCTTGCGGGTGCCGGGGAGGATGCCCGCGTCGCGCACGGTGCGGGCGAAGGGCTCCGCCAGGGAGACCAGCCGCTCGCAGCCGTCCGGGCCGAGCCCGGAGAAGGCGGGAAGGGCCAGTTCGTCGGTCTGCGCCTCGACGGCCGCCCGCAGGCGCCCGCCCTCGGCGGTGGCGGACAGGGCACCGTCCGCACCGACGGCCACCAGGCCGCGGTCGACGGCGGCGGCGACGCTCGCGTCCCAGGCGTCCTGCCGCCATCCCCGCGACGCCCGCAGTCCCGACGCGCTGTACGCCCCCGTCGCGGCGTGGGTCACCAGCGCTTCCAGAGGTCCGATGCGCGCGGCGAGCAGGGCGGCGATGTGCCCGTCGCCGCGGAACTCGCGCAGCAGGCTGGCCGCGTGCCATAGGACGAGGTGCGGCTCCTGCGGCCAGTCCAGCCCGGAGTGCCCGGCGAACAGCGGACGTCCGTGTGCATGGCGCGCCGCCTCCTCGGCCGCCGTGTGGGCCAGCGACGCGGCCTCGGCCAGCTCGGCCGAACCGATCGCCTCCGCACCCAGCAGCGCCCGGAGCGAGGAATCCGCCGCCGCCAGCCGGGCGCGCACCACCGCATCGGGGGTGGCGATCCCCCACGCCCGCGGGATCACCGACGCGATCAGCTCGGGGTTGAAGTTGTAGAACGTCGCGGCCACGGCCTGCGGTCCCACCGCGCCCAGCGGCGCGGAGCGCGTGGCGAAGTACCCCATGACGCGGGGTTCGAGCCCGATCCCCGCATACACGTCCAGCCGCTCGGGGGCGAAGTAGATCTGCGTGTGAAGGGGCTCCGTCGCCTTCCAGACGGAACGGGCCAGTTCGGGGGAGACGGTCGGTGCGGGCATGGGGGTCCCTTCGGTTCGGCTCCACCGCCGCGGGAATCCGCGATGGCGGCCCTCAGGCTAGACCGTGCCCCCCGGCCGGCCTGCGGGGCACTCTTGAGGCGGCGCCGATCCGGGGGAGGCGTGCCTCGCGGGGTGCCCCCTCGTTCCCCGGTCGCACACCGCTCCTCAGCACGGCCACCGCCGGCGTCACGCGGGCACGCTCGATCGGGGTTCCCCGCTCATCCTCGGGGCCGCGCGGCGCGATCGGGGGCGCGGGCGTCCCGCCTCGGAGCGGGGGCGCTCCTGACGCCGTCAGACCTCGGAGGCGCCCTGTGCGGCGCGGGCGGCGCGGCGCTGGGCGTCCAGGACGGTGGCCTCGGCCGCGCGGCGGTCCTGCCAGCCGCGGACCTCCGAGCTCTTGCCCGGCTCCAGGCGCTTGTAGATGTCGAAGAAGTGGGTCATCTCGTTGACCTGGAACTCCGGCATGTTGCGCAGGTCGCGGATGTGCTCCAGACGCGGGTCGCCCGCGGGCATGCACAGGACCTTGGCGTCCGGGCCGCCCTCGTCGCGCATCCAGAAGACGGCGACCGGCCGCACGCGCACCACGCAGCCCGGGAAGGACGGCTTGTCCAGCGGCACCATGGCGTCGAGGGGGTCGCCGTCCTCGGCGAGCGTGCCGGGCAGGTAGCCGTAGTCGGCCGGGTAGGTGGTGGCGGTGAACAGTGCCCGGTCCAGCCGGATCCGGCCGATGGCGTGGTCCATCTCGTACTTGTTGCGCGACCCCTGCGGGATCTCCACGACCATGTCGAAGTCCATGCCTGCTCTCCTCACAGCGCCACGGCGCGGCGGCGCGCCGATCGGGCGCCCGCTCCGGGGCGCCGGGCCGCGCCGGCGGGCCGCGCCGGCGGGCCGTGGCGGCCCGGTCCGGCCCGGGCGCGCCCCGCCGGGCGGTCCTTCCATGATCCCGACCCTACGGGTGCGGAGCGGCGAGCGCACGGGGGCGTTGCGGTGGCCGACGCCGGGACGGTCGGCGCCGGCCACCGCGCTCAGTCCTCGGCTGCCGCGGGCCGCAGGCCCGAGGAGATCAGCTCCATCACCGAGGAGTCGGCCAGCGTGGTCACGTCGCCGACCTCGCGGTTCTCCGCGACGTCCCGCAGCAGCCGGCGCATGATCTTGCCGGAGCGGGTCTTGGGCAGCTCGGGGACGATCAGGATCTGCCGCGGCTTGGCGATCGGCCCGATCTCCTTGGCCACGTGGTCGCGCAGCGCGGCCACCGCCTCGGCCCGGTCCCCGTCCGGCCCCGCGGTGCCGCTGCGGGCGATCACGAACGCGACGATCGCCTGGCCCGTGGTGGGGTCCGACGCGCCGACGACGGCGGCCTCGGCGACGGTCGGGTGGGAGACCAGCGCGGATTCCACCTCGGTCGTGGAGATCCGGTGTCCCGACACGTTCATCACGTCGTCCACCCGGCCCAGCAGCCAGATGTCGCCGTCGGCGTCGTACTTGGCGCCGTCACCGGCGAAGTAGTAGCCGAGGTCGGCGAACCGCGACCAGTAGGTGTCGCGGAACCGCTCGGGGTCGCCCCAGATCCCGCGGAGCATCGACGGCCACGGCTGGTCCAGCACCAGGTAGCCGCCCGACCCCTTGGCGACCTCGGCGCCGGTCTCGTCCACGACCCGGGCGCCGATGCCCGGGAGCGCGCGCTGCGCCGATCCCGGCTTGGCCGCCGTCACCCCGGGCAGCGGGGAGATCATGATGGCGCCGGTCTCGGTCTGCCACCACGTGTCGACGATCGGGGTCGTGCCGCGGCCGATGTTCTCCCGGTACCACAGCCACGCCTCGGGGTTGATGGGCTCGCCGACGCTGCCGAGCAGGCGCAGCGACGACAGGTCGAACGCCGCCGGGATGTGCGCGCCCCACTTCATGAAGGTGCGGATGAGGGTGGGCGCGGTGTAGTAGATCGACACCCCGTAGCGCTCCACGATCTCCCAGTGCCGCCCCTCGTTGGGGGTGTTGGGGGTGCCCTCGTAGACGACCTGGGTCGCGCGGTTGGCCAGCGGGCCGTAGACGATGTAGGTGTGCCCGGTGATCCAGCCGATGTCGGCGGTGCACCAGTACACGTCCTCGCCCGGGCGGTGGTCGAACACCACGCGGTGGGTGTAGGCGGCCTGGGTGAGGTAGCCGCCCGAGGTGTGCAGGATCCCCTTGGGGCGCCCGGTGGTGCCCGAGGTGTAGAGGATGAACAGCGGGTGCTCGGCGTCGAACGCCTCGGCCGTGTGCTCCGTCGGCTGCGCGTCCACGAGGTCGTGCCACCACAGGTCGCGCCCCTCGGTCCAGGGCACGTCGGTGCCGGTGCGCCGCACCACGACGACCTTCTCGACGACGGGCAGGTCCGCCAGCGCCTCGTCGACGTTCTCCTTCATCGGCGCGGCCGACCCGCGCCGGTACTGGCCGTCGGAGGTGATCACGACGCGCGCCGCGGCGTCCTCCACACGGGAGCGCAGCGCCGCGGGGGAGAACCCGCCGAACACCACGCTGTGGGTGAGGCCCAGGCGGGCGCAGGCCAGCATGGCGACGATGGCCTCGGGGACCATCGGGAGCTGGATGGCCACCCGGTCGCCGGCCACCAGCCCCAGGGAGGACAGCGCGTTGGCGGCGCGGCTCACCTCGGCGAGGAGCTCGGCGTAGGTGATGTCGCGGCTGTCGCCGGGCTCGCCGACCCAGTGGATGGCGACCTGGTCGCCGTGGCCGTCCTCGACGTGGCGGTCCACGCAGTTGTAGGCGACGTTGAGCCGGCCGCCGGTGAACCACTTCGCGAACGGCGCGTCGGACCAGTCGAGCACCTGCTCCCACGGGGCCGCCCAGCTGAGGCGTCCGGCCTGTTCCGCCCAGAAGCCCTCGCGATCGGAGACGGCGTCGTCGTACAGGGCGGCGGTCGCGTTGGCCCCGGCGGCGAAGTCCTCGCTCGGTGGAAACGAGCGGTCCTCGCTCATCAGGTTCGACAACACTTCCTCTGCCATGTCAACTCCCGACGTACGTGATGCCCACTACCTTCGGCGACCACCGTAGGATCAAGGGTGCCGACAGGACACGTCCCGCACGGCCACCAGTACCGTTCACGCGATAGACGGCACCGCGGACGCGACGAACGGTCAGCGGGGGTGTCGTCCAGTTCGCACCGCCACGTCCCTTCCGTCCCCGGCAGTGATGATGAGAACGCCCATGCAGTCGCCCGCCGACCGACTCCGAAGACAGGCCGTGCTCTGGCGGCCCGCCCGGCGGCCCGGTTCCCACGCCGATCCGCCGGCCGCGCTGCGCGCCGCGCGCGGAGTCTCCGAGGGGCTGCGCGACGGCCTGGCCGGGGTCGGCGCACCCGCCGCCGTGCGCCGGCTGCGCCGGCTGCTCGGGATCCCGGGCCTGGCGGTGGCCGACCTGTCGGGGCGCCTGCTGTGGGCCGGGCGGCCCGCACCCGAGGCGGAGACCGGGCCCCTGGTCGAGGACGTCCTGCACAGCGAGGCTCCGCGCGGCGGCCCCCTGCTGAGGGCGGTGCCGCTGCACGTCGACGACCAGCTGGCCGGCGCCCTGGTCGTCGCGGGACGGGTCCGCGGCGCCGCCGTCCGCGAGGCCGCCGCCCTGATCACCGAGGCGCTGCGCCGCGGCCGGCTGGAGGCGTCGGCCGAGCAGGCCGCCCGCGCCGAGCTGCGGGCGCTGCGCGCCGAGATCTCCCCGCACTTCGTCTACAACGCCCTGACCGTCGTCGCCTCCCTGGTCTCCTCCGACCCCGAGCGGGCGCGCGAGCTGATGCTCGACTTCGCCGACTACACCCGCTACAGCCTGGCCCGGCGGGGCGAGTACACCACCGTCTCCGACGAGTTCCACGCGATCGAGACCTACCTGATCCTGCAACGCGCCGTCCTGGGCGACCGGCTGCGCGTGCAGGTGCGGGTGGCGCCCGAAGTGCTGGGCGTCGCGGTGCCCTACCTCGTCCTGCAACCACTCGTGGAAAACGCCATCCGGCACGGGATCGAACCCCGCTCCGGCGCCGGGCTGGTGCAGGTCTCCGGGGAGGCCGAGGGCAACGACTGCGTCATCGCCGTGGAGGACGACGGCGTGGGCATGGACCCCGCCGAAGCCGAGGCCGTCCTCGCCGGCCGGGGCCGGGCGGACAGCGTCGGACTGTCCAACGTGGACCGCCGGCTGCGCCACGTCTACGGCGCCTGGTACGGGCTGGTGGTCGAGACCGCCGTCGACGCGGGCACCCGGGTCGTGGTGCGCGTTCCGAGATTCCAGCCGGGAGTGATGCCCTGATGTCACCGGATCGCGCGGGCCTGCGGGTCCTGGCCGTCGACGACGTGCGCCCCGCCCTCGACGACCTCTGCCGGCTGCTCGCCGACGCGCCCGAGGTCGGCGAGGTCGTGGCCGCCGCCGACCCGCTCAGTGCGCTGAGGTCCATCCAGGGCGACCGCTTCGACGCGGTCTTCCTGGACATCTCCATGCCCGGACTCGACGGCATCGAGCTGGCGTCGCTGCTCGCCAAGCTGAGCGAGCCGCCCGTGATCGTCTTCGTCACCGCGCACGAGGGCCACGCCATCACCGCCTACGGGCTGGGCGCCGTCGACTACCTGCTCAAGCCCGTGCGCGCGGAGCGGCTGGCGACCGCGCTGGGGAAGGTGGCCCGCATGGCGGCCTCCGCCGATACGCCGCCCGCCGGCAACCGGGCCCCCGACACCATGGCCGTGCTGACCGTGGAGTCCGCGGGGCGCACCCGCTACGTGCGGCGCAGCGACGTCCGGTTCGTCGAGGCCAACGGCGACTACGTGCGGCTGCACACCCCTTCGGGCGTGCACCTGGTGCGGATGCCGATCTCGCGGCTGGAGGAGTACTGGTCGGGCACCGGGTTCAGCCGGGTGCACCGCGGCTACCTGGTCGCCCTCGACGCCATCCGCGAGCTGCGCAGCGACTCGGTGGGCGGGCTGCTGGCCCACACGGACCTCGGCGACGTCCCGGTCAGCCGGCGCCACTCCCGCGAGCTGCGCGAACAGCTCCTGCGCGCCGCCCAGCGCGGCGAGCTCGACGGCGAAGGACGGCGGCAGCCCGGATGAGCAGGGTCAAGCGGGTCGCGGTGTCGAGCCCGCAGACGCGGCTCGCGCACGCCAGGGGCCGGTCGCGGGGGCGCTGGCGGGTGCCCGCGCTCGACCCGGCCGACGCCGAGCGCGCCGCCGCCCTCTACCGGCGCCAGCGGGTGCAGGGGGTGCCCGTGCTCCTGCTGCTCGCCGCGCTGCTGCTGGGCCTGCCGCTGGTGTTCGCGGCGTGGCCGCAGCTGGACGACGTGCGGCTGTGGGGCGTCCCGCTGTCCTGGGCGGTGCTGGCGGTGCTGCCCTACCCGTTCCTGGCCCTGCTGGCGCGGCGCCAGCTCCGTGCCGCCGAGCGCGTCGAGGAGCGGCGGTGATGGCGTCCCTGCTCGCCGTCGCGGTGCTGGTCCTGGTGACCCTGCTGATCGGCGTGCGGGGGGTGGCCGCGCTGCGCACCACCTCCGACTTCCTGGTGGCATCGCGCCGGGTGTCCCCGCTGCTGAACTCCGCGGCGGTGTCGGGGGAGTACCTGTCGGCCGCGTCGTTCCTCGGCATCGCCGGACTGGTGGTCAAGGACGGGGTGGGGGCGCTCTGGTACCCGGTGGGGTTCACCGCGGGCTACGTCGCCATGCTCGTGCTGGTGGCCGCGCCCATGCGCCGCACCGGGGCGCTGACCGTGCCCGACTTCGCCGAGGCGCGGCTCGCCTCGCCCGCCCTGCGGCGGGTGAGCGCGCTGGTCGTGCTCGTGATCGGGGGCCTGTACGCGGTCCCGCAGTTCAGCGTGGCGGGGCTGGTGCTCAGCTCGGTCACCACCTGGCCCTACTGGGCGGGGGTCGTGATCGCCGGCGCGGCGGTGAGCGTCACCCTCGCGCTGGGCGGCATGCGCGCCGCGACCTACGTGCAGGCGTTCCAGTTCTGCCTGAAGCTGCTGCTGTTCATCGTGCCGGCGATCTGGCTGGTGGCCCAGGCGGGGCCCGACGTGCGCGAAGAGGCGCTGCACCCGGTGGAGTTCTCCCGGTTCGAACGCGACACCACGGTGTCGTTCCAGGTCGACGCAGTGCTGACCGTCGACGAGACCACCGTTGTGGACGTGTCCGGCGGCACCGCCGACGTGCTCACACCCGGACGGCACCCGATCACGTCGGGCACCACGCTCGTCTTCCCCGAGGGCGCGGCGGTGCCTCGCACCGACGGCGGCCCGCCGCCCGGCGCCGAAGGCTGGCAGCGGCCGCTGCTCGACCCCCGCGACTCCGGCCACCCGGTGCTGGGCACCTGGGCGGTGCTGCTCGCCACCGCCCTGGGCACCATGGGGCTGCCGCACGTCCTCATGCGCTTCCACACCAGCCCCGACGGCCGGTCGGCGCGGCGCACCGCCGCCATCACCGTCGCCCTGCTGGGGGTGTTCTACGTCTTCCCGGGGGTCTACGGGGTCCTCGGCCGGGTGCTGGTGCCCGAGCTGTACCTGACCGGCGCCACCGACACCGCCGTGGTGTCGCTGCCCACCCGGGTCGACACCGGCTGGGCGGGCACCTTCATGGCGTCGATGCTGACCATGGGGGCCTTCGCGGCGTTCCTCGCGACCTCGCTGGGGCTGCTGCTGGTGATGGCCGGCGCCATCGCCCACGACCTGCTCCCGGGCGGGCTGCGCCGGCTGCGGATCACCGTCGTGGGGGTCGCCGCCATCACCGTCCTGCTCGCGCTGCCCGCCGCGCGCATCGACGCGGGAACCCTGGTGACCTGGGGGTTCACTGTCGCCGCGTCCACCTTCTGCCCGCTGCTGGTGCTGGGGATATGGTGGTCGCGCCTCACCGCGACCGGGGCGATCAGCGGGGTTCTCTCGGGCCTGCTGGCCTCCTCGGGCGCCATCACGATCGCCCTGTTCGGGCCGCCCCTGGCCGGCCTGGCCGGCCTGCTCGTCACCCAGCCGGCGCTGTGGTCGGTCCCGCTGGCGTTCGCCACCACGGTCGCGGTCTCCCTCTGCGGCACGCCCGCGCCCTGGTCACGGGCTGCGATGCTGCGATTGCACCTGGATGAAGAGGGGCCGGGGCCCCGCGGCGGGCGCTCACCGGATCGGCCCTGAGTGCCGTTCGGCGTGCCGCGCCCGCCGTTCGTCGACCGTTCGTCGCTCCATCGGCCGTTTCCGGCGGGTGGAGGTGTTACGGGGCACCCCGCCGTCCTTAACGTGGCGCGGAACACATGTGTCGCCGGACACACGAGGACGCGGTGCGGAGGTCTGTGGTGACGGATACCGAATACGACAAGGACGTCGGGGGCGACCCCGGCCCCGACTGGGAGAAGGTGCAGGCGAGTCCGGAGTTCGTTGAGCTGCGCAGGCGACTGCGCGTGTTCGTGTTCCCGATGACCGCCTTCTTCCTCGGGTGGTACCTGCTCTACGTGGTGGTGGCCGACTACGCCCATGGATTCATGGCGATCAAGCTGCTCGGCAACATCAACGTCGGCCTGGTGTTCGGGCTGCTCCAGTTCGTCTCGACCTTCGTGATCACCGGGCTCTACGTGCGCTACGCCAACCGCCGCCTCGACCCGCTGGCCGAGGACATCCGCAGCGGCATCGAAGACGGACAGGAGGGGAAGGCCGAATGAACGGCGCGCTGACCCTCGCCCAGGAGGCGCAGGGGATCGAGGGCATCAACCCGGTGCTCAACATGAGCATCTTCGGTGCCTTCGTCGCGGTCACGCTGGTGATCGTGTTCCGGGCCAGCCGGAACACGAAGACCGCGTCGGACTACTACGCCGCCGGCCGCGCCTTCAGCGGTCCGCAGAACGGCGTCGCCATCGCGGGCGACTACCTGTCGGCCGCGTCCTTCCTCGGTATCTGCGGCGCCATCGCGCTCAACGGATACGACGGCTTCCTCTACTCCATCGGCTTCCTGGTCGCCTGGTTGGTGGCGCTGCTGCTGGTGGCCGAGCTGCTGCGCAACACCGGCAAGTTCACCATGGGCGACGTCCTCGCCTTCCGGATGCGCCAGCGCCCGGTGCGCGCGGCCGCCGCGATCTCCACGCTCGCGGTGTCCTTCTTCTACCTGCTCGCCCAGATGGCGGGCGGCGGCAGCCTGGTCAACCTCCTCCTGGGCATCCAGGGCGCGGCCGGGCAGTCCGCGGTCATCGCCGCGGTCGGCGTCGTGATGATCATCTACGTGCTGATCGGCGGCATGAAGGGCACCACCTGGGTGCAGATCATCAAGGCCGTGCTGCTGATCAGCGGCGCGGGCGCGATGACCCTGTGGGTGCTCGCCATGTACGGGTTCAACCTGTCGGGCCTGCTGGCCGACGCGGTCGCCCAGGAAGGGAGCAAGGGCGAGGCCCTGCTCTCGCCCGGCGCTCAGTACGGCATCAGCGAGATCAGCAAGCTGAACTTCCTGTCCCTGGGCATCGCCCTGGTGCTGGGCACCGCGGGCCTGCCGCACGTGCTCATGCGCTTCTACACCGTGCCTACGGCCAAGGAGGCGCGCCGCTCGGTGGTCTGGGCCATCGCGCTGATCGGGGTCTTCTACCTGTTCACGCTGGTCCTGGGCTACGGTGCCGGGGCGCTGGTCGGACCAGAGGCGATCGCATCGGCGCCCGGCGGGCAGAACTCGGCGGCCCCACTCCTGGCATTGGCCTTGGGCGGACCCCTTCTCCTCGGGTTCATCGCGGCGGTCGCGTTCGCGACCATCCTCGCGGTGGTGGCGGGGCTGACGATCACGGCGTCGGCGTCGTTCGCCCACGACGTCTACGCCAACGTGATCAAGCGGGGCAAGGTCGAGGACAAGAACGCCGAGGTCCGGGTCGCCCGGATCACCGCCCTGGTGATCGGCGCGGTCTCCATCGTCGGCGGGATCCTCGCCCGCGAGCAGAACGTGGCGTTCCTGGTGGCGCTGGCGTTCGCGGTGGCGGCGTCGGCGAACCTGCCGACCATCCTCTACTCGCTGTTCTGGCGCAGGTTCAACACGGCCGGCGCCCTGTGGAGCATCTACGGCGGCCTGATCGTCACGGTCACCCTCATCGTGTTCTCCCCGGCGGTCTCGGGGGCCGAGACGTCGATGATCAAGGGGGTCGACTTCCACTGGTTCCCGCTGGAGAACCCGGGCCTGGTGTCCATTCCGCTGTCGTTCCTGCTCGGCTGGCTCGGTACGGTTCTGTCCCAGAAGGGCGACCGCGCCAAGCAGGCCGAGATGGAAGTCCGGTCCCTGACCGGCGCGGGTGCGGAGAAGGCCACCGCGCACTGACCGCACAGCCCTGAAGGCGGCCGTTCCGGTACCGAACTCCCTTGCCCGGCCCGGCCGTCCGCGCCGCGTACCCCGCAGGAGACTCCAGCGGGGTACGCGGCGTCCTGCTGTGCGCGGCGCCGGGCCGGCGCCGGGCGGTGTGCCGCCGCTCCGGCCTTGGGCCGGTGTGCGCGGCGGCCGGGCGGCCTCTGGGAGAGGGCGGGCGGCCGCCGGTCGGCGGGCGTTCCGGGGGTGGGGGAGGGGTACATGTGCCGCATGGACGAATGGGACTTCCGCACCAGTAGCCACAGCCTCTCGGAGAACTGCGTGGCCATCGCGCGTCTCGGCCACGGGCGCGGAGCGTGCGGGCGGACGGGCCGGCCGCGGGGTGCGGGGGTGGCGGTGCGGGACTCCGCGTATCCGGGGGCCGGGTGCGTGGAGGTGCCGGAGCGGGAGTGGGCCGCGTTCCTCCGCGCGGTGAAGCGCCGCGCGCTCTGAGCGGGCGGCCCCTCCGAGGGTGTTCCGGAGGCGAGGGCGATGTTCCCGCCTCCCCCTCCGGAGGCGGGAACATCGCGTCTCGGGTCCTGGCGGGTCAGGCCGCGGGGGTGGGGGCCGGGTGCCAGGTGAGTGTGAAGGTGACGCCGGTCCGGGGGCGGGGGAGCAGGGACCAGGAGTCGGCGATGTAGTCGATCAGGGTGAGGCCGCGTCCGTGCTGCGCCATGGGCGTGAGCGGGCGGATGAACGGAACCGTCCCGCCGGCGGGACGTCCTTCGTCGTCGACTTCGATGGTGATGCGCCGCCGATCCACCTTCAGGGTGACTTTGAAGACGCCACCGCGCCCGCTGGCCGTGTAGCGCAGGGCGTTGGTACTCGCCTCGGAGACGAGGAGGACGGCCGAGGCGATCGTGTCGGAGGGGATGTCGAACCACTCGTGGGTGGAGAGGATGTCGTCGGTCCACTCCCTTGCCTTGCGGATCTGGTCGGACCAGCCGGGGAACCGCTGCTCGAACGTCACTGCCATCACCGGACCCAGGCGGAAACCGGGGATCCGGCACGGAACAGGTAGGGGCGGATGCGCCCCCTGCGCTCGGTCCGAACGAACGTGCCCGTCGGCCTCTGCTGCCAGGTATCGTCGTGCATCGCTTTCACCTTTCGGATTAATTGGCGGAGATCGTGTCCCCGGGCGTCTATCACCGCCGCGCGGGCGCCTCCGTGTTGAGGTTCGCTTCAGTCGGTTACGACACCGTCCCTGTGAGTAACACCATGCGGGTTCCGGTGGCACCCCGCCAGACGGATCACCAACTTGTCAATTCCGGTTGTTAGAAGAGATGTGTGGCGGCATTATCTAAAGAGTTTGGTGATTGTGGTGATTACCCATCGGTCCGAGGAGGCAGGATGAGCCGGAAGGCGAGCCCGGAGAGGAAGCGTTTCGGCCGCGATCTGCGTGCTGCTCGGGAACGGGCGGGGATGTCGCAAGCCCAGGTGGCTAGGGCTCTCAACGTGGTCCAGTCCGCGGTTTCGGGCTGGGAGACCGGTGTACGCGGCATGCGGTTGGACCATGCCCGGCTGCTCGACGATCAGTTCGGGTCGGCTGGTGCTGTCGTACGTTCCTGGAGCAAAGCCAACGCAGCGAGATCCCTACCAGAGTGGTACGAAGAGGTCGAGCAGCTGGAGGGTGTGATCACCGAGCTGCGCGAGTACCAGAGTCAGGTCATCCCTGGTCTCATCCAAACAGAGGGATACATTCGAGCCGTCCTCAAGGACACCGGGCCATGGGTCACGAACTCTGAACTCGATGAGATGGTGCGGTCCCGTCTCCGGCGTCAGCGGATCCTCGAGAAGGAAGCGCACCCGCTGGTGTCAATGGTGGTCGATGAGACGGCGGTGCACCGCCGATTCGGTGGGAGGGCCGTGCTGAGCGAACAGCTCGCGCGCGTGCTCGACCTGGTCGAAAGAGGCGTCATTCGATTCCAGGTCTTCCCTGGCGGTGCGGAGTGTCACCCGGGTGCGTCCGGCCCGTTCCGGATCTACCTGTTCCCCGACAAGCCCATGGTCGCTTCCGCGGAGCACATGGAGGGCGAGAAGCTCCTCGATGAGATGATTCATGTGCAGCGCTGCACAACGATATTCGGCATCCTCCAGTCCGAAGCTCTATCGACCCGAACGAGCGCGGAACTGGTCCGGAAAGTCAAGGAAGAACTCGATGACGATGCCTGATCCGATTTGGCACACGAGCACCTACAGTGCCCAATCCGGGAGCTGTGTTGAGGTTGCCGAGGGCTCGACGGTTCTCGTGCGTGACACCCGGCATCGCGAGTTGGGACACCTGGGCTTCGGGTCCGCCGAGTGGCGTGCGTTCATCCAAGGCGTCCGGTCCGGCGAGCTTTGACCCCCCACAGTGAAGGCCACCACCGCCGATGACGGACGTGGTGGCCTTCGCCGGCGCCTATGCGCGGCGGGGTGCGGCGGCGACCTTGGGCCAGTGCTTCACTACGACGGTTCCGTAGAAGAGCGAGTAGTTGGTGGCCAGCACGTCGTTGACGGGGAGGAAGTCGTGCTCGGCCGGCAGGGCGACCTCGTGGCCGAACCCCGGTGCGGCGAAATAGCACCAGCCCTTGCCCTCGACGTGGGCGAGCCACTGGCGGGTGTCCTCGGGGATGTGATCGGGCACAGGCTCCGGAAAGCTGATCGTGACGCCGCGGCGCTTGGCCTCGGCCACCATCACGCCTCGTGCGTGTTCCTCCAGAGACTTGCGCTCCATCATCGGCTCCATCACTTCCACTTGCCGCACCGCGTGCAGTTGATCAGCTCGTTGGCGTTGGACTGCCCGCATTCGCAGGTCCACGATCGAAGGACAGGGCGTAGGCGTGCCCAGAGTGCGCGCATACCAGCCTCCAGAGTAGAGGGTGTCACTCGCTTTGAAGGTAGCCCAGTGATCACCAAGTGTCATCGGGTCCGTCCGCACGCGGCCAGACCGCCTTCGGCCGCGGCTCTCGGGAACCGCTTTCTGCTGCTCGCGCGTTGACCCGTCACCGGCATCGGCTCACGGTTCCGCGACTATGCGCGTCCGCCGGTTGCCGAATCGTCATTGCCCCGCAATCGAAACGGTCCGCTCGCCGTCCCCGCGGCCCGCCGTTCCGGGCGCCTCCCCTTCCGCCATGGCGGCCCGGCTCCCGGTGGGCCGGGCGCCGACCGTGCCCAGACCCCCGGCGGCCGGGGCATGCCCTCCGCCGGCCGGACACATGCGCCGTCGACGCCGGGCCCTGCGCGCCTGCCCGGTGGCGGTGGCGGCCGAGGGCTTGCGAGATGGCGGCCGGCCGGGGTTCCGGCAGCGGGTCTTCGCCACGCGCTCCAGCGCCGTTCCCACCTGGGAACCGCGCTCGCCGCCTTGTCGCGGAGGCTTGGCTCACCGCTTGGAGGGACGTTGTGGCGGTCCGGTGCCGGTGCGGCTCGGGTTGGGCCGCTCGGCGTGCCCAGCGGTGGCGTCCACGGTCGCCACTCCGCTCTGGTGCGGCGCGTCGGGGGCGGTTCGGCGTGATTCGCGGTCGTCCGGAGACGCCTCCGCTGCCGTGTAGGGCCTCCGGGCCGCCGGGTGGTGGCCCCGGCCGTGCCGTCGGCCCCGGGGATACGCGAGGTGGCGCCCCCGGCGACCTACCGGAGCTGCGGCGGTGCGGTTTCGCTACGCTCTCCAGCGCGTTCCCGACTGCGAACCGCGACCTCGGCAGGGGCGCGCCCGCCGCCCGCCCCGACGGTGGGCAGACCGCGCGGGCATCGCCGTTCGTTCCCCGACCGCCCATGGAGGGCCCCGATGAAGACCCTCGTCCTCGACGACGACCCCACAGGGACGCAGTCCGCCTCCGGCGTCCCGGTCCTCCTGGAGACCGGCGAGGCCGCACTCTCCCGCGACATCGAGGACGCCCTGCGCGCCGACGACGCCCTCTATGTCCTCACCAACAGCCGCGCCCTCGGGGCCGAGGAGGCGGTGGCGCTCGTCCGGCGGATCCGCGCGGCCGCTCTGGAGGCCGCGGACCGCATCGGCACCGGCGTTCGCTTCATCCTGCGCGGTGACTCCACCCTGCGCGGGCACGTCTTCGCCGAAAGCGACGCCTTCGCCACCGACGACTCCGTCATGCTGTTCGTCCCCGCGTTCCCCGCCGGGGGCCGCACCACGCGCGGCGGCGTCCACTACGTGCGTGTGGGGGACGCGGACGTCCCGGCCGCCGAGACGGAGTACGCCGACGACCCCGTGTTCGGGTTCGGCTCCAGCGACGTGCGCGGCTACGTCGCCGAGCAGGGCGGCGGGCGACCCGCGCTCACCGTCGCGCTCGGCGACCTCCGCTCCAGCGGCGGCGGCGCCCTAGCCGGAGCGCTCACCTCGGCGGCCCCCGGCACCGTGGTGGCGCCTGACGCGGTCACCGACTCCGACATCGACCTCGTCCACGGCGCCCTGCTCCGGGCCTGGGCCGCGGGCCGCGACGTCGTGGTCCGCTGCGCCGCACCGCTGGCCGCTCGCTGCGCCGACGCGGCCACTGCGGCGCTCCTGCCGGCGCCGCTCGACCGGATGCCCGGCCCGGTACTCACGGTCTGCGGCTCGCACACCTCCGGCGCGACCGCCCAACTCGCCGCGCTGGAACGCCGGCGGGGCCTGCGGCCGGTCGTCCTGGACACCGACGCCGCGCTCGCCGACCCCGCCGCGGCGGGAGCCGACCTCATGGAGCGGGCCCGCGCCGTCCTGCGCGACCGCGGCGCCGCCGTCATCGCCAGCGAGCGGCGCCGCCGCGCCGCCGACAGCACGCTCGGCCACGGCGAACGCGTCATGGCCGCGCTCACCGCGGCCGTGAACGGGCTCTCCGGCGAGGTCGCGGCCGTGGTCGCCAAGGGCGGGATCACCTCGGCCGAGGTCGCGCGCACGGGGCTCGGCGCGCGGGTGGCGCGCGTGCGCGGCCAGGTGCTCCCGGGGATCAGCGTCTGGGACCTGCCCACGCCCGCGGGCCCGGTGGTGCCCTACGTGGTGGTTCCCGGCAACGTCGGAGGGGAGACGACCCTCGTCGACGTCCTGGACGCCTTCGGCGTCTGACGGGCGGACCGGGTGGCGGTCGCGCCGGCGGATCGCGTCGGGGGGCGCGTGGACCGAATCCGCGGCGGGGGGTGCCCCGCACCGCGAAGCGGCGGGGCGGGCCCCTTCACGGGCGACGGCCGCAGCCCGTGCCGTCGTGTCGCCCTCGCGGACGGTGCGGGCGCCGATGCCGGCGCCGCCCTGGTCCGGCCCGCGTCCGTCCGCCGGAGTGCGTGGACGGAGCCGCCCATCGCCCGGCAGCCGACCGCCCCCATACGGGTGCGGGCACCGGTCATCGGCCGCTATCGGTGTCGGACGCGGTGGGCGGACCCGGCCGGCGCACTCTCGTGCGGTCGCGGGCAATAGCAGGCGCAGCCCGGATGCCGCGACGGGCGGGCGGATGCCGCGACGGGCGGGCGGGTCCGCCCGGTCTCCGTCAGGCGCCGAAGGCGCCCGCGTTCTCCCGGACCCACTGGGCGAAGATCCGTGCGGGGGCGCCGGTGACCTCCTCGACGGTGGGCAGCACGGTGTAGGCGACCTCGTGGGGATCCACGCGCACGGCCAGGAAGAACGCGATGTCCTCCGAAGTGAAGCCGGCCTGCTCCCACCCCGCGACCGCTTCGTCGCGGGGGAGTTCGGCATAGCGCACGTCCCGGCCCAGGACCTCCCCGATGATGCGCGCCTTGTCGGGGTGGGTCAGCACCTCCGGGCCGGTCAGCACGTACTGCCGGCCGGCGTGGCCGTCGCCCGCCAGCGCCACGGCGGCGACCGCCGCGATGTCCGCCTCGTGCACCATCGCGCTCCTGGCCTCCGGAAAGGGCTCACGGACGACGCCTCCACCGCGGACGGCCTCCGCCCATTCGAGCGCGTTCGCCATGAACTCCACCGGGGCCAGCCGGGTGGGCGCCAGGCCGGCGGCCTCCAGCGCCTCCTCCAGCGGGGTCCGCTCCATCTCCCCCTTCAGCACCGTCACCCTGTGCACGCCCGACCGCCGCGCCAGGTCCGCGATCTCCGCTCCGTTGGCCAGCGGCGCGTGATCCGCCCCGTCGAAGCCGATCAGGTGCACGGCATCGGCGCCCGCGAAGGCGGCGGCCAGGCTCGCGGTGTCCGCCAGGTCCCCGGCGACCACGTCGGCGCCGGCCGGGAGCGCGGCCCTCGCGGGGGAGCGGGTGAGGGCCCGAACCCGGTGCCCGTCGGCCAGCAGCCGTTCGACCAGGGGGCGTCCGACGTTTCCGGTCGCCCCGGTGACAAGGATCGTCATGGTGTTCTCCGTCATGGAAAGCGAAGCTATGGGGGTTCGCGGCCGGATCCCGTCCGCGATCGCTGCGAGACTTCCCCCATGTTGGAGACCTCGGCCCGGCTGCTGCGCCTGCTCGGCCTCATGCAGGCCCGGCACGACTGGACGGGCCCCGAGCTGGCCGAGCGCCTCGGCGTGAGCCGGCGGACCGTACGCCGCGACATCGACAAGCTGCGGACGCTGGGCTACCCCATCGACGCGGCCGGCGGCGTCGGCGGCGGCTACACGCTCGCCCCGGGCGCCGTGCTGCCCCCGCTGCTGCTCGACGACGAGGAGGCCGTGGCGGTGGCGGTCGGCCTGCGCACCGCGGCCGGCGGCGCGGTCACCGGTATCGCGGAGACCTCGGTGCGCGCCCTCGCCAAGCTCGACCGGATGCTGCCCTCCCGGCTGCGCCGCCAGGCCGACGCGCTGGAAGCGGCGCTGGTGGCCCTGCCGGCGCCCGGTGCCACCGTCGGCGCGGCGACGCTGACCGCGATGGCCTCGGCCATCCGCGACAACGTGCGGCTGCGCTTCGGCTACACCGCCTACGACGGCGAGCGGACGGTGCGCGAGGTCGAGCCCTACCGGCTGGTCCAGTTCGGGCGCCGGTGGTACCTGTTCGCCTGGGACACCGATAAGACGGGGTGGCGGCGGTTCCGCGCCGACCGGTGCGCGCTGCGCACCCCCAACGGGCCGCGGTTCAGCCCGAGGCCGCTGCCCGATGACCTCGCCGGCCGCTTCGTCCGGGACATGGCCGTCGACCGCTACCGCCACCAGGCGGTGCTCACCATGCACGCTTCGGCCGAGCGCGTGGCCGACGAGGTTCCGCCCGCCATCGGCGTGGTCGAGCCGGTCGACGAGGCGACGTGCACCCTGCGCATCGGCTCCGACCGGCTCGACCACCTGGCCGTGTGGGTGGCGACGTTCGGCTTTGACTTCGACGTCCGCGAACCCCCCGAGCTGGCGGAGGAGATCACCGTCCTGGTCGAGCGCCTCCGGCGCGCCGTGGAGCCACCGGACCGCCCGAGCGGTTGAGAGCGGACCGCGCCCAGAACCCGTGGTCGTGGCCGCGGCCGACCGCCACGAAGTCCCACGACGCGTCCTGCGGCCAGCGGCTCGGCGCATGGCGGCCGCCGAGGGAGAGCGGGCCCTCCTCCTCCGGGACGCGCCCGAACCCGTCGTCGAGCACTCCGTTCACCGTGCACCGCTCGTTGATCCGGGTGTCCTTCGCGGCGGCGTGGAAGACGAGCCCGCCCAGGTGCTCGGTGGCCGCCGCAGGCGGAGCCGAGGCGCACCGCGTGACCGGCCCGCACAGCCGAAGCGGGCTCGCACCGGATCCGCCCCGGGGCGGCGCGCGCTCGGCCGAGTGCGCGCCGACGCCGAACGCCGGGAGAGCGCCCGGGCGTCACCCGGCGGGGGAGCGGCGGCCGTAGGTGAGCCGGCGCACCAGGGTCTCGGCCGGGCCCCGGTGCCCGCGTCGGCGCATCGTCTCCGCCACGGCCACCGTCGCCGCCCAGGTCGCCGCCCCGATGGCGGCCGCCACCGCCGCCCCCTGCGACGCGCCCAGCCCCGCCCCATAGGGAGCGAAGGCGGCCGTGAACACCACGGACTGGAGCAGGTAGCAGGTCATCGACCGCTGCCCGACGGCCTCCACCGCCCGCACGACGGCGCCCCGCCGCTCCGCGGCCCGGATCGCGACCAGCCCGATCAGCGCCGCCCAGCCGACGCCCCCGGCCCATCCCGTGACGTCGTGGACGACCGCCAGGACGTTCACCGCCTGGAGTGGCGCGTCCGTCCACAGCTCCGCCTGGATGAGCGCGTCCGGGAACCCGCCGAGGACCGCCGTGCCCAGGCCGGCCGTCGCCGCCCACACCAGGAACCGGCGGTGCCGGGCCGGGTCGTCCAGGATCCGGCGGCGGGCCGCCCACACCCCCCACAGCAACGGCGGCACCACCACGGTGAGCAGCGTGACCGGCGTGTAGAGGACCCACTCCTGGAGGCGCTCGGCGGTCGCCGCGGCGATGTCGCCCCGGACGAGGGAGCCGGCGGCGACCGAGGCGTCGTCCCCCGACGCCGCGCGCAGCATCACCACCGCCGTCCGCAGCCCGATCGAGGCGGCGGCGAAGGCACCCGAAACCCACAGCAGCGTCGCGTCCCCCGCGCGCAGCAGCCCCGCGAAGAGCAGGACGGCCAGGCCGTAGGCGCCGATGATGTCAACGGGCAGCAGCAGCGCCCCGTGGACGAGGCCGATCACCACCAGCCACACCCCCCGCCGGCGCAGGACCCCGAGGGGGCGCCCACCGCCCGCGTCGAGCCGCCGCAGCAGCTGCACCATGCCGTAGCCGAAGAGGAGGGAGAACAGAGGGATCGCCCTGGCGTTGACGACGGTCGACTGGACCAGGACCACGAGCTGATCGGGCACCGATGCCACGATGTCCGGTGCCGTCAGGAAGAACTGCGCGTTCACCAGCGCGATGAACAGCAGCATGAACCCGCGGGCGAGGTCGGGGGCGAGCGCCCGCTGCCCGAGCGAGGTCGGTCCGGGGCCGCGCCGTTCGGACGGGGCGGGGACTGATGAGCCGGTCACCTGGGAACTCCTTGCGTGGAAGCCGTCGGCGTGAGCCGGGGAGGAACGCACCATCGACTGCTGTGCGTGAGGGAGTGATCGCGTACGGTCGCCGGGTGGTTCCGTGGGTCGGGACCACCCGGCCGGGTAGGCGGGACACGCGGTCCCGTCGACCTGTCGGCGGCCGCCGGCCGGCCGTCCCGGCGGCACCCGCGGCCCGCGGATCCGCGCGTCCGCGCACGGGTCTCGCCCGCGAGGCCGGCGGAGAGGCGAAGGCCGATGCGCGCCCTTCGCCTCACGGCGCCGCCGCCCCTGCGGGGGCCGCGCATCAGAACCTACGGATCGCGTCCGCGCCGCTGAATGGGGGCGGGCCTACGCTTCGGGTGGCCCTGGCACTACCGGCGCGACGGGCCGCCCGTTTCCGGGCGGCGTCAGGGGCAGCGGCGCCCGGCGGATCGGTGTGCATGTTCCGGGGCGATGCTGGGCAGCGGTGCCAGTGCCGGTTCTTGCACCCGATGGAAGGCGAGGACGAACATGGCGACAGCACCGACCACCCCGGTCAAGAACGACCACTACAACCTCACCTGGGCGCTGCACCAGTCGCTGGAGAACGTCTACCGGCTGGAGACCTACATCGAGGACGCGGAGCGTCAGGGCGATGAGGAGCTGGCCCGCTGGTTCCGCCGGATCCAGGAGAACAACCAGAAGGCCGGCGAACAGGGCCAGCGGCTGCTGGCCGAGCGGCTGGCACACGAGGTCGGCTGACCGGCCGTTGACGCGCGCGGGCGGCTCCCTGCCCGCGGACCCCGGCGGCCCGCCCCCAGGGCCGGTCGGCCGGGGTCGTCCGTTTTCGGCCGCTCGCCCCTGCCGCGCCCTTTCGGCGGTTGCGACGCCCCGACGTCGGCGGGGCCGGCGGACCCGCCCGTACGCGCGGCGGGACCAGGCGGCCCTGCCCCGAGCGGGCGACCGGGCCGGACCTCGGCTGCGGCCGGATCCGGCCGCAGCGGCTCCGCCGAGCGCACCGGGAATCCCCGCCGAAACGGGCCGGAAAGGCGAAAGGGCGCCCGCTTGCGCGACCGCCCAGGGACACGGGTGCCTTCACCCGTTACCGGTACGTGCTATATGCCGGCGCCGACGACGAAGTACGAGAACACCGCCAGCACCCCCACGATGGCCCAGACCACGACGGCGATTCCGTCGAGCCGGTGGCGTCGATGTGCTTTTCTGGCCGATTCCATGACGTCCCTGTCATCGGGACGCATCGGTAACACTTTGTGTTCAGTCCGCCTTTTGTACGGTTGCGCGCTTTCGCGCAACGAGTCACGGCAGATTATCAGGGAGGTACCCGGTGTCGGGGCCCCGGGGCGGCGGTGATGGGGCGGGGGTGTCGCGCCCGTGGCCGGTTCGGGCCGCGGACGGTCCGCCGCGCCCCCTGCCGCCCGGCCGTGACCACGGGGGTCGGGGCCGGGCTCGACGCATGGCGGTCCGGGCCGTGACGGGACCGGGACCGGCCACCAGATGGGCCCGGCGGCCGCACCTGCTCGCAGGGGCGGCCGCCGGGCGGTGCGCGCGTCCGGTCCGGCGGCGGTCCGGGGCCGCCGCGGGGCCGGGCTACTCGCCGTCGCCCTGCGGGCTGCCCGGAGTGCCGGGCTCGTCGGTGGCGTCGGGCTCGCCGGTCGCGCTCTGCTCGACCCATTCATCCCAGGACCGCTGCCAGTAGCCCCACCCGTTGTCGACCTCGAGCTGGCGGTCAGTCCCGGTGACGACCAGCGGGTCGCCCATGTAGGAGTTCTCGTAGAACCACTTGGCGTCCGCGGTGGCGAGGTTGGGGCAGCCGTGGCTGAGGTTGGCCTCACCGAGCTGGTCGTTCCACGGGGCGGCGTGGGTGAACTCGCCGCTGTTGGAGAAGCGCACGGCGTATTCGACGTCGAGCTTGTAGTACTCGGGGTCGTCCTCGGGGATGCCGACGGTGGCGGAGTCCATCACGAGCTGGTCGTACTTCTCCATGGTCAGGTGCACGCCGCTGGTGGTGGTGTACGCGCGGGTCGTCGCCCGGCCCAGGCTGGTCGGGAAGTCCTGGATCTCCTCGCCGTCGCGCTCGACGACCATGCGCTTGGTGTCGCTGTCGATCGTGGTGATCTGCGACCGGCCGACGTCGAAGTTGAGCTGGTGGTTCTCGATGCCGAAGACCCCGTCGGCGGCCTGGACGCCCGCCAGGCGCATGTTGACGGTGATCTTCTGGTCGGGCTCCCAGTACTCCTCCGGGCGGAACACGGCCATCTGGTCGCCGAACCAGTTCCACGCGCCTTGGGCGGGCTTGTCGGAGACGACCTCCATGGCGGATTCCACCGCCGCCTTGTTCTCCACGGGAAGGTCGAAGTTGACGATGACCGGCATGCCGACGCCCACGGTCTCCCCGCTGGTGGGGAAGTTGGACTCCAGCTCCAAGCGCTGTCCCTCCACCGCCTCCCGGGTGGTGAACACGCTCACCGCCTCGGCGGTCTCACCTTCGGCGTCCTCGGTGGTGGCGGTGACGGTCACCTCCGAGCCCGGGGTGAGGGTCCAGTCGCTGGTCCAGGCGGTCTCGTCGTCGTTGAGGGCACCGGTCATCTCGTTCGCGCCGGTCGGCTCCTGGCCGTCGACCGCGACGGTGACATCGGTGATCGTGCCGCCGTCCGCCCGGACCTCCACGGGGGAGTCGGGGGAGACGTCGCCGGCGCCGTCCTCAGGTGTGATGCGCACCTCGGCCCCCGTGTCCTCCTCGGACCCGGTTCCGGATCCGGAGGGGTCGGCATCGGGCGAGGAACACGCGGTGGCGAGGAGGACGGTCAGGCAGAGCACGGCCGCGGGGCCGGCGAGTGCGGGGCGGAGAACGGTGGCCATGGGATGACTCCGTGAGGGGAGGTGGTCGGGTGGGTCGGTGTAGCGGGGCCGCCGCGGCGGGGGGCGCGGAAAGCGTGGGGGACTCGGACCGGGGGCACGGGGGCCGCACCGTCGGCCGCGCCCGCTCCGGCCGAGCGGCCGGGGGCAGCGGGCGCGGTGCGGATCGCGGTGGGCGAGGGCCGTGGCGCGCGGTCCGCGGGTTCGGGGGCTAGACGCGCTGGACGCACAGTGCCAGCAGCAATCGCGATCCGGGATGCAGCGGGCCCCGCCGGCCCCGGGCGATCCACACGCTCAGGGCCGGGAGTGAGCTCGACAGCAGCACCGAGGCGGATACGGCGATCGCGGTGAGCGCGAACATCTTCACCACGGCGGTGCGCTGCTCGGTGCCGGCGCCGAGGCCGGAGGCCGCTTGGCAGTCGTGGCGGTGCCCGTCGTCAGAGGAGTGCGCCGCGTCGGCCGGAGCCCCGGCCGCGACCGCGGGCGAGGCCGGAGCGGACCCGCGAGCACCGGTACCGGCACCGGTGTCGGTGGACGCGGACGGTCCCGAGCAGATCGCGCAGAGGAGGCCGGCGGCGAACAGCAGTGCGAGGAACGCGATCCGCATCCCGGACCGCCGCACTGTCGTCACTCCCCCCATGGAAAGAAGGTTATCCAAAACGGTGCGGACAGGGGTATTCGATCGATCCCCGGCCGAACCCCCACCCAGGACGGGATTCCGGCCGCGACGGCCCCGGACGCCGGCCGGTCAGAAGCCGTTCCCGGCGTTCTCGGGGAGGAGGCCGGCGATGCGGGCGATGTAGTCCTCGCGGCCGATGAACCCGCCGACGCGCCCGGGTGGTACCGCGAGACCGTCGACGAGTCCGCCGAGCCGCCGGACGACCGCCTCGACGGCGGCGGCGCGGGCGGAATGGAGGATGCCGGCGTCACCGGGGCGCAGCGAGCCGTGGTCGAGGTGCCAGGCGGCGGAGTCGAGGACGACGTCGAGTCCGTAGAGGTGCCGTGCGGCTTCGAGAAGGGGGCGCCACGGACCGCTCGCGGCGGCGACCGCCTCGTCGAATTCCTCCAGGATCCGCCGCGTGAGGTGGATGCGGGCGAGGTCCTCGATCTCGCGGAGGTACGGGGCGGGATCGCCGCGGTCGACGAGGGGGCGGAGCCTGTCGGTCAGGGCGTGCTCGTGCAGCGCGACGAGGCGCAGTGTCGAGCGGGCGTCGCCGGTTCCCGGGCCGACGGTCCTGGGGACGGCCGGGGCTTCCCCGCCGTTGAGGAGCTGCCTGCCGGCTTCGAGCAGGAGCAGCCGCGTGTCGCCTCCGGCCGAGTGGAAGGATTTGGCCATGTCCTCGTAGACGGTGATGCGGTTGGTGTGGAGGACACCCTGGAAACCACAGAGCCGCCGGCACGTGGCGGCGACGGATTCGAGGGCCGTTGCCGCGGCGGTCTTGGCGAGGGTGCGGTCGAGGTCGGCGGCGAGCCAGGGAGCGTACGCCGCGCCGTCGACGGCGCGGCTGCTGTGAGGGGCACCGGAGCCCAGGCGTTCATCGGCGAAGCCGCGCCGGACCTTCTCGACGTAGGAGCCCGTCGCGTAGACGCGCGCGATCGCCGAGGCGAGGTCATCGCGGTGGGTCGTGAAATCGAGCGCCGGCGTCCCAGGGCGGCCGACGAGGCGCCGGCTCGTGTAGCGGAAGGCGACGGCGACGGTCGCCCGCGCGGCCGAGACGAGTGCGACGGCGGCGAAGACGGCGGCGGCCTGGACCCCGCCCAGGGAACGTGCGAGCCGCTGCTGCGGGCCAAGGGGGTCGGCGACTCCGCTCGCGGTGATGGCGGCCGTGTCGGAGAGCCAGTGGCCGTGCGGGACCTCCGCGCCTCGGAAGCGGATCGCCGAGTAGTCGAGCGCCACCGGCGCGCCGCCGGGGAGCAGGGCCACCTCGGCCCGGGGGTGCGGGAAGCGGAACGCGAACGCGTGCGCTCCGTTGTCGGCGCCGTCGACGACCAAGCGGGCGACGACGACGGCGGTGCGCGCGAGCCCGGTCCAGCCGACGTTCGGCATGACCTTGACGGCGGAGTCATCGGGGGTGTGGAGCGTGAAGCAGTGGCGGTCGCGGTGGTAGCGGGCCTCGGTGCGGACGTTGACCTGGGATCCCCCGCGGCCGAGCTCGGTCGCGACGATCGTGCCCGGGGCGTCCATCGAGTCGAGTTCCGCCACGAGGGCGTCGAGGTCGTCGCCGGGGTGCCCGCACTCCACCAGGGAGGTCGCGGCGACGCCGTAGTGCACCATCGCGGCATGCATCATCGCGGGGTCGACGACCCCGGCCCATTCCATGCCGGCGAGCAGGCGCAGGGGATCGCCGTGCAGGGCCCGGGCCGGACCGAGCCTGCGGCCGAAGGCCCGGAGCCGCCGGTAGGTGGCGCCGACCCCGGCGAGGTCCTGGATGAAATCGGGCGTGCCGAGGAGTTCGTCGAGCTCGGCCCACACGGACATGCGGTCGCGGAACAACGGGTGAAACGGGTGAGGGGTCACTGGATCACCACCTCGAGGTGAGGGGAGGGGCGGGGGCCGCCGGCGCACAGCGGGCGGCGCCGGAGCGTCCTGGTCCGGTGGGGCGCTGTCGCGGTCCGGCAGCGCCGTGTACCAGTACCGGCGGGTGTTCCACGTCCGACGGGGTGGCCGCCGCCGCCCGGCGGCACCCTCAGGCGGCGCGGCGAGGACCGCGTGGGCGTTGGCCCCGGAGAGGCCGAACGAGGAGACGGCGGCGCAGCGTGCGCCGTCGACGGGCCACGGCTCGCACGCAGTGGGCACGCGCAGCGCCGAGCGGTCCCAGTCGATGGCGGGGGCCGGGTTCTCGAGGTGCAGCGACGCCGGTACGCGACCGTGTTCGAGGGCGAGGACGGTCTTGAGGAACCCCGCGATGCCGGCGACGGGTTCCAGGTGTCCGATGTTGGTCTTGACGGATCCGACGAGACAGGGGCGCGGATTGCCCCCGTAGACCTCGTGGAGGGCGGCGAGTTCGATGTCGTCCCCGACCCTCGTTCCGGGGCCGTGGGCTTCGACGTAGGCGATGTCGGCGGGGCGGCGTCCCGCGTCGGCGAGTGCTTCGCGCATCATGCGCACCTGGCCGGGGCCGCTGGTGCTGACGATGTTGCGGCCGGACCGGCCGTTCGCGTTGACCGCGCTGCCCTCGATGACGGCGTGGACCGGGTCGCCGTCGCGCAGGGCGTCGCCCAGCCGCCGGAGCAGGACCACGGCCACTCCTTCGGCACGGGCGTAGCCGTCGGCGGCCGCGTCGGCGAACGCGGAGCGCCCGTGCGGTGAGAGGGCCTTCGCGAGCCCGTGGGACGGACCGCCATCGGGGTTGAGGATCACGTGTGCCCCGCCCGCGAACGCGGTGTCGACCTCGCCGCCCCGCAGGGCGCGGCAGGCCGCGTGGATCGCGGTCAGCGACGCCGAGCAGGACGTGTCGAGGGTGATACTCGGGCCTTGGAGGTCGAAGAAGTGCGACACCCGTCCGGACAGGAAGCTCTTCAGCCCGCCACCCGAGAGTGTGTACATGTTCGGTGTGGTGGCGGCGGTGGAGAGGTCCCAGTAGTCGGAGTGGGACTCGCCGACCCAGATGCCCGTGCGCGGGCCGGCGATGTCGCCCGCGGCGAGCCCGGAGTCGTCGACCGCCTCCTGCGCGGCCATGAGCAGCAGGCGCAGGCGCGGATCGGCGCGGTGCGCCTCGCGGGCGCCGAACCCGAAGTGCCCGGCGTCGAACTCGTCGACGGAGTCGAGGAACCCGCCCGCGGGCATGATCCGGTCACCGGCGCCGCGGATGCGGTCGTCCGGTACGGGCCCGACGGCGCTGCGTCCGCTGCGGAGGAGTTCCCAGAACGCGGCGGGGTGGTCGGCTCCGGGCAACCTGCAGGCCATGCCGATCACGGCGACGGGCTCGGCCTGGTGTGCGGCGCGGCCGAGATCGCGGGCGGTGATGTCGAGGACGGCGTCGGGTCGCTCAGTGACCGTGAAGTGGCCCGCGTCGATGAAGTGGGCGGAGCAGCCGCCCCGCGTGGACTCGCGCCATTCCGCCAGGCTGCCGGAGTCGAACAGCAGGTCACGGGTGCCGCCGATCGCGGTGATGGGGCACTCCAGCTTGTGCGCGGTCGGACGGTAGTGCCCCACGGCGGTGAGGTCGGCGCGGATGGCGCCGAGATTGGCGTGAACCGCCTCGCGGGCGGACTCGGGGGCCCCGCCGATCCGGATGAGCTCGTCGACCACGGCGTCGTCGGAGAGCCCGTACTGGGAGGAGAAGGGGCTGGGCGGCAGGTGCGGCGGCGGGGCGGACAGGACGAACAGCCGCTCGGGCCCGGTGCCGTGCCGATCGCCCAGCAGGGCGGCCACGGCGTGGGCGAGCCACGCCCCCATCGAATGGCCGAGGAAGCAGTAGCGGCCGGTGAGCCGGGGGACGGCGTCGTCGGCGATGCCTTCGGCGAGGGCGTGCAGCGATCGGACGAGCGGTTCGTCGCTCCGGCGGCCCCGGCCGGGGAGCAGCACCGGGAGTACGTCCACCCCTGGGATACGCCACCCCTGGAACAGCGACGTCGGTGCGCCGGAATGCGGGAAGCACAGCAGGTGCACATCTGCGGCGGGGTCGGGGGCGTGGGCGAGCCAGGGGGTCGGCGACACGGCCGGGTCCTCTCTGAGCTGAAGGCTAGAACTGGGTGAAGCCGCCATCGACGCTGATGGCGGTGCCGGAGACGGCGGAGCCGTCCGGGGAGGCGAGGAGGGCGACGACCGATGCGACCTCGGCCGGGTCGACCATGCGCCCGAGGTCGCCGGTGTAGTGCTCCGCCGCGGCCGCGAAGTCGGCCCCGGACGCCTCGATCGCTCCCTGGAGTTCCCGCGGGACCATCTCGGTGTCGGTGATGCCGGGGCAGACGGCGGTGACGCTGACGCCGCGCGCCGTGACCTCTTTGGCCAGGCTCTTGGTCAGACCGATGAGCGCGTGTTTGGCGGTGGTGTAGCCGAGGAGCCCCGCTGCCCCGGTCTTGCCCGCTATCGAGGACATGTTGATGATCCGGCCGTAGCCTCTCGGCAGCATGTGCTTCAGGGCGGCGCGGCTCGCCCAGAAGGCCGAGTCGACGTTGAGCCGGAAGGCGCGGTCGAGGGCGTCGTCCTCCTGTTCGACGGCGGGCCGCCCGTCATCGGTGACGCCTCCGGCGTTGTTGACGAGCACGTCGATGCGCCGATACTCGTCCACGGCCCCCTCGATCAACCGCGTGACCTGGTCAGGGTCCGTCGCGTCGCAGGCGATGAATCGGACCCGGTCACCGCCTCCGATCTCGGTGGTGGCGGCGCGTCCGCGTTCGGTGGACCGGCCGGCGAGGACGATGGTGTCCCCGTCGGCGAGGAGCCTTTGCGCGCAGGCGAGCCCGATCCCCGCGGTGCCTCCCGTGATGACTGCGACCTGGCCCATGGGCGGACCCCTCCTGGTGTTAGGCGGACGTGAAGGCGAGGACGGCGTTGTGACCGCCGAATCCGAAGCTGTTCGACAGTGCGGTGTCCACTCTCTGGGACCGGGCGCCGCCCATGACGAGGTCGAGGCCCCCGGCCCGCTCGCAGGGTTCGTCGAGGTTCGCCACGGGAGGCACGGTCCGGGTGTGGAGCGTGAGGGCCGTGTACGCGGCCTCGATCGCACCGGCCGCTCCCATGGGGTGGCCGGTGACGCCCTTGGTCGAGGTCAGTGCCGCGTTCGGCGCGATCTCGGCGACGACTCCGGCCTCGATCGCGTCTCCTATGGGGGTGGACGTGGCGTGGGCGTTGATGTGGTCGATGTCCCCGGGGGACAGCCCGGCGTCGTCGCACGCCTCGCGGATCGCCTCCTTGGCTCCGCGGCCGTCGGGGTGGGGTGCGGTGATGTGGTGTGCGTCGCTCGCCGCCCCGTATCCGGCGAGCAGGGCGTAGGGCCGCGCCCCGCGCCCGGTCGCATCGGGCACGCGTTCGAGGATGAGGACCCCCGCGCCTTCGCCCATGACGAACCCGTCGTGGGCGATGTCGAACGGCCGTGAAGCGCGGGCCGGCGGGAACCGGTCGGCTCGGGACAGGGCGCGCAGCTTGTGGAACCCGGCCACGTTCAAGGTGGTCACGGCGGCATCCGTGCCGCCGGCGAGGACGACGTCCGCCGCCCCCGAGCGCAGCAGACCGAGTCCGATCCCGATCGCGGTCGTGCCGGAGGCGCAGGCGGTCGAGACGACCATGGCGGGGCCCGTGGCGCCGAATTCGATCGAAGCGACGCCCGACGCCATGTTCGCCAAGGCTTTGGGGAGGAAGCGGGCGGTGACGGCTCCCGGACCGTCGGCCATGAGCCGTGCGTGGTCGTCCTCGAAGGACCGGACCCCGCCGAAGGCGGTTCCCATGACGACCGCGACGCGGGCGCCTTCGAGAGCGGCCGGTGTGAGGCCGGCGTCGTCGAGGGCCTCCCATCCGGCGGCGAGCGCGAACTGGGTACCGCGGTCGTACCGGCGGGAGGCGCGGGGCCCGGCCAGCCGGTCGGCGTCGAAAGCCGCGGGCACGACGCTGGCGAACCCGATCGGAGCGTCCGCGAGCGTGTCGACGACGTCGGCCGTGGCGGCCCCGGTACAGACGGCCTTCCAGTTGGCGGCGCGTCCGATTCCGGCCGGGGTGACGAGTCCGATCCCGGTGATCGCGACGGGTGCGCGGACGGCCACGGGGCTACGCCCCCGCTCTTTCGGTGACGACGTCGATGACCTGTGCGATGGTGCTCCGGGTGCTCAGGTCCTCGTCGCCGATCGTGATTCCCAGCCGCTCCTGGAGGACGTCGGCGAGTTCGACCGCCGCAACGGAGTCGACGCCGAGCTCTTGGAGGGTGTTCTCCGGGGTTATCTCCCCGGCTGGGACGTCGAAGTCGTCGGCCAGGATGGTGGAGATCTCTGCGGATACGTCGGGCATCATCGATTCCTTTCGTTTTCTTCCCCGGATCGCCGCCCCGCGATGGCGCGGATTCTCGTGTCGTCCCCTGGAGGTGTGGGTCCGCGCCGGCGGCTCCCAGGGGTCGCCCGGAGCGGCCTTGCGGCGGCGGGATCGCCTGCCGCGCCGACCAGGGCTCTGTCGGGGGTTTCGGGGAAGATCCCAGTAGACCTCCGAGCGGCCCCATGATGGAAGAAATAAGCGGAATTCATGTGTCAACAGGCGAAGCGAATTAAACGCATTTACCGTGCCTGACATGTTTTCGTGCACATCGGGCGCTGGTCTCTCGGTTTATATTTCCTTGGGAAGGTCAGAATCCGTGCTGCCGGTGATTCTGGTTCTCCGGTTCATTTTTCGGTGGCGAAAAGGGCATGAGGGCGACTGTGGGCAGAACGCGGATATTGGCGTGGATCGCCGCATCTGGTGTATGTGAGGGTGAGGTGGTGGTCGCCGGATGCTTCCGCGACCCCCGCAGGGGCCGGGTACCGAGCCCGGCTGCGCCGATCGTCGCCGCCCACACCCGCGGCCGCGGTCGCGATGTCCGAGTGGGCGCGCTCGACACCCGCCCGGATCGTGAGACGGGGGCGGCGACCGTCTGTGCCGCCAGCTATCTCGATCCCGATTCGGGTCTGCCCGTCGGCATCGCGATCGGCGCGCGATCCGATGATGATCGCGGGGTCGCGATCGCCCGGGACGTCACGGAGTCGTGGATGGCCGTGATGCGCACGCGGCGGCTGGCGCTCTTCGACGGGGTCCCGTGCCGTTGCCGCGGGCGGTCCGAGGCGTCCGATGTCGTTCTCGCGGTGGGCGGGCCGTCCGGCGTTCATCCCGGCGTCGGCTGCGCCGGGGAATCGCCGGCCGAGGTGCATGCCGTGGACGAGCGCATGGTGATCCGCCCGGAATGGCTCGCCGGACGCACCCGCATCGGGATGGCGGTCGGTGAGGGCACGGATGCCGGGCTCGTCGGGGAGCTGATCGCGGCCCTTGCCGGAGTGGGGCCGCTGACCGTCGACGACCGCCGTTGCCGCGACACCGGAGCGTGGTCACAGGACGCGCCGTTCGGCGGGGCGGCTCGTACCGCGGCTCAAGGGGCCTTGGAGGGCAGCCGCCACAGTTCGGTGGCCCGTGCCAGCAGGTAGCGCCCTGATGCATGAGCGGAATGGGGGCGGACCCGGGCGCGCAGGACCGCGAGGGCCGTCCGGGCGCGTCCGCTGCGGATCGAGGGATAGATATCGAGGAAGCGGTGCCAGTTGACCGCCGCCGGTTCGAGTTCGCCCCCGCTCAGCTGGTGCTCGGCGAGTCGCGCATAGAGGAGCGCCGTCGAGCGTCGTTCGGAGGAGGGGCGCCACCGCACGGCGTTCACGAAATCCTGTGTCGCGCCGCGACGGTCGCCCAGAAGGTCCCGTACGACCGCGCGCTGGTGGGCGAGTGCCGCCCAATGGTAGGCCGGCGGTCCTGGGCGGCTCGTCGCGGACTCCATATGCCGTTCGGCCGAGCGCAGGCACCCGATCGCCGATTCCCTGTCTCCTTGTCGCGCCCGGGTGACGGCGAGTTGGCCGCGGAGAAAGGCCTTCGAGACATGGTCCGTCGCGCGCGGCGCGGTGTCGACGGCGGCCGCGGACAGATCCAGAGCAGGGCCGTGGTGCCCGAGAGAGAACGCCTGCACGCTCATCGCACGCAGGGTGACCGCGTAACCCCACGCGTCGTCGGCTTCGGCGGCGAAGAGCAGGGAGACGCGGTAGAAGCGTTGCGCGAGACCGTGCTCCTCAAGGTCGAAGTAGGCGAAACCGCCCAGATATGCGAGCCGCGCGGCCGTCCGAAGAAGCCGTCGCCGCGTGTCCGTGCTGCTCGGGCAGCGCAGCCAGAGGGCCATGGGGCGATGGAGGTATTCCTGGAGGAATGGCGCGACCCGGCTGGCACCGTGAAGGGCCTCCGCCGCGGAGAAGACATCCAGCATCGCCTCGGCCGCGTCGAGTTCGCTCCTCCCGACACGCATCATCGGATAAGGGCGGCGACGAGACGCCGGCGGCGCGGCGCCCGGGCGCCACGGCGGCGCGGCCAGGCCGTGCAGCGTGAAGACGTACTCCGGGCCGCGGTCGATGGAGGCGCTCAGCCGGTCGAGCCGGGCGACCGCGTCGAGGGCGTCCTCCTGGGAGGGGACGGTTCCGGGCCCTTCGGTGAAACCGGCGTCCGCGACGGTGATCGATCGGCCGAGGCTCCGCGACAGCACCTCGGCGATGAGGTCGGGCACCGGCGGCCGCGGCCGGGTGCCCGACCGCCACTGGCTCACCGAGGCGCGGCCGTACCGCAGGGGAACGCCCATTTCCCGGCCCGCCGCATTGACCTTCCGCGCCAGTTCCTCGCCGCTCAGGCCCGCCTCCCGCTGGAGGCGGATGAGACGTGTGTTCGGCGCTGATCGATCCGCCATGGCCGACCGTCCAGAAGGGGAATCAACGGTCCCGCACATGTCCTCTTCCCGGATCCGGGACATGGGGGTGCGTCCGCGTGGATTTCCCACGTTATCCCTGCGCAGCCACGCCCTCAATGCACCGGGCGGTCCCGGAGATATGCGCGGAAGGCGACGCAAGTGTGGCGTCCACGGGCGTGTAAGAGGCCGGTGGCGGCCTGCGATGCCTCGTGCACGGCCCGCGGGACCCGCGGTCGGAGGCCGAAGGCATGTGTCACGAAGGGGAGAACACCGTATCCCGGTAGCGCTTCACGGAGATCGGTCCGACCCTGGACATCACCGCGAACACCGGAGCGCCGACGGCTTCCTTGAAAAGAGCACGCTGCTCGCTGGAGGCGTCCTGGAGCAGCATTCCGGTGTGGACCGCGTACATGTCCCTGCTGTCAGCGGGCCGCGGATTCTGCTTTCCCATGATCTCCCCTCACTGTGCGGACGCACATAGGAAAAGCCATGCCGTGGCGGCGTACTCAAGCCCCGGGTCGCGCCGGCAATGGAAACTCCGCACGGTGACTCGCAGTTCAATGATGGTGTGTTCTGTCCCACATCATTTTGAATTGAGTGTGCCGTAGGGGCACGATCTAATAGCGCGAGCGGCCGCGCTCCGAATATGATCCGAGCGCCACGGCGGCGCCGATCGGTGCGGCCGCGGCGGTCGGCACGCGCTGAGGCCGAGCGTATTCCTAGCGCCGAGCCGGTGGTGGGCCCCGTCCGGCCACCGTGCAGGCCAGGTGCCGAGGTCGTTGTCGCGTCTTCTCGGCCCGTGCCGGTCGTCGATCACGAGAATTCGAACCCCGACGATCACGTGGAGTAGCCATGACGTCTTTGCGTTCGCGTATCGCTGCCGGTATCGCCATCGGTGCCGCGCTCATCAGCATCCCGCTGACCGCCGGCGCCGCCAACGCCGCCGACTGGGTGGTGGCCGGAGGCGGCTACGCCACGTACCTGGAGTGCTGGGAGGACGGGATCGACTACATCAACCAGGACCATCACGACTACACCCAGTTCGACTGCCGCCCGAACGGCGGCTCGTGGACGATGTGGGTGCGCTAGTCCTCCCCGGCCGGAAGTGACGCTTCTCCAACGGATCCGCTGAATCGGTGCGACACCGAGGCAGCGGATCCGCCGATGGCCGGACCGGGTCCGGATAGGTGTTGCGAGGAATCTCGATCGGCGCACACGAATACGGCCGTCGCGAAACCGAGGTGACGGTCGCGCGACGGCTGCGCCGGATCGGATAGGTGCCCCCTGCAGGATTCGAACCTGCGCACACGGCTCCGGAGGCCGTTGCTCTATCCCCTGAGCTAAGGGGGCTTGTCGCGGGACCAACCCTAGCAGGGGCCCGGGGGTGGATCGCGCAGTTTTCCGTGCGTTCGCGCATACGCCAGCGGCGGCCGAGCCCCGGGCGCTAGTCTCGCGGCCGTGGGTGAAGCACTGGCACGGGTACTGGTGGTCGATGACAACGAGGTGATCAGGCAGCTCATCACCGTCAACCTGCAACTTGAGGGCTTCGAGGTCCACACGGCGGTCGACGGCCAGGACTGCCTCGACCGCGTGGGCGACGTGCGGCCCGACGTCATCACTCTCGACGTCATGATGCCGCGCCTGGACGGCTGGGTCACGGCCCTGCGCCTCCGCGAGAACGAGGAGACCCGCGGGATGAAGGTCGTCCTCATCACCGCGCGCGCCCAAGAGGACGACCTGCGGCGCGGCCGCGAGATCGGCGTCGACGCGTACCTGACCAAGCCGTTCGACCCGAATGAGCTCATCGTCACCGTCCGCGACCTCGCCGGCCTGCCCTGAGCACGGGCACGATCGAACGAGGACCGAGAGCGGCGGACAGCGGGGTGGCAGTGGGGGAGCGGACGGACGGCGGGACCGCGCTGGACGCGGCGACGCCGTGGTGGGTCGACGCGCTGTTCCGCCGGGCCGCGGCCGAGGTCGTGGGCGGCGGCGTGGAGGTCCCGTCGGCACGGCCGCGCCGCGTGCCCGAGGGCGAGGCCGGCGACTACGCCAGCGCCCTGCCGCTGCGCCTGGCCGCCCTCGCCGGGCGCCCGGCGGCGGAGGTGGCCGCCGATATCGCGGCCGTGCTGCGCGACCACCCGCAGGTGGCCGACGCGGACGCAGAGGGGCGCGGGTTCGTCGCCGTCACACTGCCGCCCGAAATCCGGCTGTCGGTGGTCCGCGCGGCAGCGGACGACCCCGCCTACCTGATCGGCGGCGATCCCCCGCACGGCGAGCACCTCCACGGCGGCCCCTTCGGCGGTGGCCCCCTCCACGGTCCGTCCCACGGGGCACGGCCCCATGAGACGCGGCCTCGCGAAGGACGGCCCGGCTCCGGACGCCCGCTTCCGGCGCCCCCGATGGCCGGCTCCGGCGGCCGCGAGGACACGGCCCCGCCCGCGGCGCTGTCCCCCTTGCACCTCGCAGGGTCGGTCGCCGAGGCCCGCGACCTCGCGCGCGACGACGCCCGCAGGCGCATCGCCGCCGCTGCCGACCGCATCACCCGCGCGGCCGACCGGCTCGCCGCCGGGAACGAGGATTCCACGGACTTGGACGCGTCCGCGGCGCCCGCCGCCGACACGGGCGAGAGCCCCACTGGCCTCCCGCTACGGGGGTCCGGGGACGCGGACGCAGCGGAAACGGGCGAACGTCCCGCCGCCCCCCCGTTGCCGGCGCTCGGAAAGGACGCCCCCGCCGAAGTGACGTGGCGGGACCCCTACCTCGACGCGCCGCCCGGCCCCGGCGCGGCCGCCCGGCTGCTCGGCGTGGTGGGGGAGGCGTCCGCGCGGATCGCGTTCTGCCGGTCGGTTCCCGACCGCCCGAAGCCCGGGGAGGCCACCGGCCCCGGCCTGTCGGCCGTGCCGACCGCGGAGGAACCGGGGGAGTGGGCCCGCCTGGTGGCGGCCAACCCCGCCTTCGCCGTCCGCTACGCCCACGCCCATTCGGTACGCAGCATCGCCTGGGCCCACGACCGCGCGACCGGCGATCCGAAGTCCTCAGCCGGGTGCCGGCCGGGGCCGGAACCCTCATCCGGGCCCTCCGCTGCGCCGGCGCACTCGGCGGGGACCTCTGCCGTGCCATGGGCCCCGATCGCGGCCCCTCCGGCGTCCGCGGCGCCTCCGCCGGCCGGCCCACCGTCCGCGCGTCCCCCGGCCGGTGGGCCACCGTCCGATGTCCCGTCTCCGTCCGGCCGGACGGGGGCCGGTGCGGCCGCCGTCCGGGTCTGGGGGGAGGGCGCGGCGGCGGTCTTGGTGGGGGAGCTGTTCGACGGGCCCGGGGTGGTGCTGACCGCCGCGCGGCGGGGGGAACCCCATATCCTGGTCAGATACCTCGAAGGTCTCGCGGATGCCTACCATGGGTGGTGGGAGTCCTGCGGCGGTGTCCCGGGGGAGGACGCCCGTCCGGTCGCAGGTCGTCCCGCCGCGTGTGACGAGGGCGGGGAGGCCATGGCCGCGCGGCTCGCTCTGTGCGCCGCAACGGCCGGGGCCCTGGCAACGGGTCTCTCCCTGCTCGGTGTGTCCGCGCCCACAAGGCTGTGAACCCACCGCGCCGTGCCGGCCGAGGCCCCCACCCGAGACGACGGCACCCTCCCGCCGGGGACGCGCGCCGGCAGGGACCCCGTCGTCGCGGCCGCCGCACCGGCTCCACCCCGGACGGCCGCCCCCGGATGCCCGCCGGAGCGACCGCCCATCCGATCACCCGACGCAACGCCGAGAGTTCACGCCCATGAGCCGCTACGCCCACCCCGCCGGTCCGCGCCACGCCGACGTGCTGCCCGAGGACAACCCGCCGAGCCCGCCCCAGGACCTCGCCGAACTGGACCCCCGGGTGTGGCCCGCCACCGCGACCCGCGTGGGCGGCGAGCTCGCCATCGGCGGGGTGCCGGTCTCGCGGCTGGCCGCCGACCACGGCACCGCCCTCTACGTGCTCGACGAGGACGACTTCCGCTCCCGCGCCCGCGACTACCGGGCCGCCTTCAGCGAGGCCGAGGCCGACGTCTACTACGCGGGCAAGGCCCTGCTGACCAAGGCCGTCGCCCGCTGGGTGCTGGAGGAGGGCCTGAAGCTCGACGTGTGCACCGGCGGCGAGCTGGCCGTCGCACTGGCCGCCGGGTTCCCCGCCGACCGTATCGGCATGCACGGCAACAACAAGTCCGAGGCCGAGCTGGCGCGCGCCGTCGACGCCGGGGTCGGCCGCCTCATCGTCGACTCCTTCGACGAGATCGACCGCCTGGAGCGGCTGTCCGCGGAGCGCGGCCGCGTCCCCGACGTGCTGGTCCGCGTCACCACCGGGGTCGAGGCCCACACCCACGAGTTCGTGGCCACCGCCCACGACGACCAGAAGTTCGGCTTCGCCCTCAGCACCGGCGCCGCCGAGGAGGCCGTGCGCCGCGTCCTGGCCGCCGGCCACCTCTCCCTGGTGGGCCTGCACTCCCACATCGGCTCCCAGATCTTCGACACCGCCGGGTTCGAGGTCGCCGCCCGCCGGGTGGCCGCCTTCCTCACCCGCGTCCACTCCGAGATGGGCGTCTCGCTGCCCGAACTCGACCTCGGCGGCGGCCTCGGCATCGCCTACGTGCCCGGCGACGCCCCGCTCGCGCCCGACACGATCGCCAAGAGCCTGCTCGACATCGTCCGCCGCGAATGCGAGACCCACGGGCTGCCCGTGCCGCGCATCGCGGTGGAGCCCGGCCGCGCCGTGGCCGGCCCCGCCGGCATCACCCTGTACCGGGTGGGCACCGTCAAGGACGTCGAGGGAATCCGCACCTACGTCAGCGTCGACGGCGGCATGAGCGACAACATCCGCACCGCCCTCTACGGGTCGGAGTACACCTGCGTGCTCGCGTCCCGCGAGAGCGACGCGCCGCCGATGCTGTCGCGGCTGGTCGGCAAGCACTGCGAGAGCGGCGACATCATCGTGCACGACCTGTACCTGCCCGCGGACCTGCGCCCCGGCGACCTGGTCGCGGTCGCGGCCACCGGCGCCTACTGCCACTCCATGGCCAGCAACTACAACCACGTCCCGCGCCCCGCCCTGGTCGCGGTCCGCGACGGCCGCTCCCGCACACTGGTGCGCAGGGAGACCGAGGAGGACCTGCTCCGCCTGGACGTAGGCTGACGGGACCGGACCGGCCAGAACGGGCCCCGGCAGGGGCCGGGATCCGGATCGAACGACGTGAGAGAAGTGGGAGTTCCCCTCTTATGGCGATGAAGGTGGCGCTGCTCGGATGCGGCGTTGTTGGGGCCGAAGTGGTGCGGCTGCTCGACGAGCAGGCGGCCGAGCTCGCCGCGCGGGTCGGCACGTCCCTGGAGATCGGCGGCATCGCCGTGCGGCGCCTCGGGCGCGACCGGGGCACGGGCATCGACCCGGCGCTGTTCACCACCGACGCCATGGCCCTGGTCACGCGCGACGACATCGACCTCGTGGTGGAGGTGATCGGCGGAATCGAGCCCGCGCGGTCGCTCATCCTCGCCGCGGTCAAGTCCGGCAAGTCGGTCGTCACCGCCAACAAGGCGCTGCTCGCCGAGGACGGCGCGGTCATCCACGCCGCCGCCCGCGACGCCGGGGTGGACGTCTACTACGAGGCGTCCGTCGCCGGCGCGATCCCGCTGGTGCGCCCGCTGCGCGATTCCCTGGCCGGCGACCGTGTGCACCGCGTCATGGGCATCGTCAACGGGACCACCAACTTCATCCTGGACCGCATGGACGCCTTGGGCGCCGGGTTCACGGAGTCGCTGGAGGAGGCCCAGTCCCTCGGCTACGCCGAGGCCGACCCCACCGCCGACGTCGAGGGGTTCGACGCCGCGGCCAAGGCCGCCATCCTGGCCCGCCTGGCCTTCCACACCCAGAAGGTCACAGCGGCCGACGTGCACCGCGAGGGCATCACCGATGTCACCGCGGGCGACATCGCCAGCGCCAAGGCCATGGGCTGCGTGGTCAAACTCCTGGCCATCTGCCAGCGCTCCGCCGACGGCGCGTCGGTGGGGGTGCGCGTCCACCCGGTGATGCTGCCGCGCGAGCACCCGCTCGCCACCGTCACGGAGGCCTACAACGCGGTGTTCGTCGAAGCGGAGTCCGCGGGCCGGCTGATGTTCTACGGCGCCGGCGCCGGGGGCGCGCCCACAGCCAGCGCGGTCCTCGGCGACCTGGTGGCGGTCGCCCGCAACCGGCTGGCCGCGACCTCGGTGGCCGAGGGCGCCCACGACACCGGGCTGCCGGTGCACCCCATGGGCCAGACCGTGACCCGCTACCACGTGGCGCTCGACGTCGCCGACCGCCCGGGCGTCCTGGCGCGCGTGGCCGAGGTCTTCGCCGACAACGGCGTCTCCATCAAGAACGTCCGGCAGGAGGGGTTCGGCGACGACGCCCAGCTCGTGCTGGTCAGCCACCAGGCGCCCGACGCCGCGCTCGCCGCGACCGTGGAGCGGCTGCGGGCGCTGGACGAGGTGCGGTCGGTGGCGTCGGTCATGCGCGTGGAGGCGTTCGCCGAGGGCGGCTGACGCCCTCCGTTGCGCGCGGGTCCGGTGACCCCGCGCCGCGGGGCCGGCGGTCCCCTGGTCCGCGCGGCACGGGCGAACTCCCGGGTTCGCGGGTGCACCGGGCTATGGCCGCGCGCCCGCGGGTCCGCGCATGCGCGGCGCCCGCCGCGGAAGGCGTGTGAGTCCGACGGTGTCGCCGGGCCGGCCGTGCGGACACGCGGGACGGGGCGCCGGGGCCCGTCCCGCCGCGCGCGGCCGTGCCGCGGCCACCGCCCGCGCCGCCGCGGTGGCCTGCGGTAGGCCCGCCGGTACCGCTCGCGCCCACCATCCCACCTGCTGAGACGGGCCAGGCCGGATGCGTGTGCGGTGCCCCCGGGGGCCTAGACTCGGGTGCACCGCGAGGCCGCGCGGGCGACCCCCGCCGGCCGACCCGCCGCCGGGCGCCGCGCGCGCCGGCCGCGATCCGCGCCGCACCGGCGCTGATCACCGGTTTTCACTGTGTCCTGGTTTTCAGGTTTCCACCCATTGCGAAAGGGCCCCGTCGTGAGCATGGCACGGGCGTGGCGAGGCGTCGTCGAGGAGTACCGCGACCGCCTTCCCGTCACGGACAACACCCCGGTCGTCACCCTTCTTGAGGGCGGGACCCCGCTGGTGCCCGCCCATCGGGTGTCGCAGCTGACGGGATGCGAGGTCCACCTCAAGGTCGAGGGCCTCAACCCCACCGGCTCCTTCAAGGACCGCGGGATGACCATGGCGATCACGAAGGCCGCCGAGGACGGCGCGAAGGCCGTCATCTGCGCCTCCACCGGCAACACCAGCGCCAGCGCCGCCGCCTACGCGGTGCGCGCGGGGATGACCTGCGCCGTCCTCGTCCCCCAGGGCAAGATCGCCATGGGCAAGCTCGCCCAGGCCCTCGTGCACGGCGCCAAGCTGCTCCAGGTCGACGGCAACTTCGACGACTGCCTGGAACTCGCCCGCAAGCTCTCGGTGGACTACCCGGTCGCCCTGGTCAACTCGGTCAACCCCTACCGCCTCCAGGGCCAGAAGACCGCCTCGTTCGAGATCGTGGACGCGCTCGGCGACGCCCCCGACATCCACTGCCTGCCCGTCGGCAACGCCGGCAACATCAGCGCCTACTGGATGGGCTACAAGGAGTACGCCGACGACGGCATCGCGACCCGCCGGCCGCGCATGTTCGGCTTCCAGGCCAGCGGGTCGGCCCCGATCGTCAACGGCGCCCCGGTGCAGCAGCCGCGCACCATCGCCACCGCGATCCGCATCGGCAACCCCGCCTCCTGGACCTTCGCCGAGAACGCGCGCGACGAGTCCGGGGGGCGCATCGACGCGGTGACCGACCGCCAGATCCTGGCCGCCTACCGGATGCTCGCCGCCGAGGAGGGCGTGTTCGTCGAGCTCGCCTCCGCGGCCAGCGTCGCCGGCCTCCTCCAGTCGGTCGGCGCCGGGCACATCGAACGCGGCAGCCGCGTGGTGTGCACGGTGACCGGAAACGGCCTCAAGGACCCCGACTGGGCGCTCGCCGGCGCGTCCGCGGCCACGACCGTTCCCGTCGACGCCGGCGCCGCCGCGTCCGCCCTCGGCCTCGGCTAGGCACCCCACCCTTTCCCCACCCCGCCCGGAGAACCCGCATGTCCCAGACGCGCCCCACGCGCGTGCGCGTGAGAACGCCCGCCACCAGCGCCAACCTCGGGCCCGGTTTCGACGCCCTCGGCCTGGCGCTGGCGCTCTACGACGAGGTCGAGGCCCGCCCGCGCGACGACGGAGAGGTGACCGTCACCGTCGAGGGGGAGGGCGCGGGCGAGGTGCCCCTCGACGCCTCCCACCTGGTGGTGCGGGCCATGCGGCAGACCTGCGAGGCCGAAGGCGTGCCGTTCACAGGGGCCGACCTGCGCTGCCGCAACGCCGTTCCGCACGGCCGCGGGCTGGGATCGTCGGCCTCGGCGATCGTGGCCGGGGCCGCGGTCGCGCTGGCGTTCGTCCACGGCGCCGACGCGGTCGACCGCGACCGGCTGTTCCGCATCGCCGCCGACCTGGAGGGCCACCCCGACAACGTGGCGCCCTGCGTCCACGGCGGATTCACCGTCGCCTGGCGCGGCGGCGCGGGGTGGGGCGCGCTGCGCCTGCCGACCTCGCCGCTGCTGCGGGCGGTGGCGTGCGTGCCCGCGGCGCGGCTGTCGACGGAGGAGGCGCGCGGCCTGCTGCCCGACCGGGTGCCGCACGCCGACGCCGCATTTACGGCCGGTCGCGCGGCGCTTCTCGTCGCGGCCGTTTCCGGCCATCCCGAACTGTTGCTGGAGGCGACCGAGGACCGGTTGCATGAGGGGTACCGAGCGCCGGCCATGCCCGCCGGCGCGGCGCTGATCCGGGAACTGCGCGAGCGGGACGGCCTTGCGGCCGTCGTCTCGGGCGCCGGGCCGACCGTGCTCGTCCTCGGCGGCTCCGCTGAGGCGCCCGTGAGCGGCGCGAAATCCACCGATCAGGGTGGCGTCACGCAAATCTGTGAGGCGAGGGTTGATTCAATACGGGAACGAACGGGTACTGCATGGCACATACACCCCTTAAGAATCGATGCGGCAGGGGTGTGGGTCAGTTCTCCCCGTTCATGAACCTGTGTCGAGGAATAGCTGTGGGCTCCGGTGATGTTAGGCTAGGTGAAGCACCAGATGCCCCGATGCGGGGCGTGTGCTCATCCGCCACAGTGTCTTCCGCGTCCGCGCGCGTGGTCTCTCATCCGCGAGTGCATTGCGTGGCCACTGTGTCGAGTTCGCGGCGCATCCGTGGCTCTGCCTACCCCACCGAAGTCGATCACTCGTCCGGCGAGAGCGACAGAATGGTCCACGGGCAGCACGACCGAGCTCATCGCCCCAACGTCTGGCTGTACCCAGAGCCCGCCGCGATTGGGTAAGGGCCCCGTTCGACGGATCCCGACATCCACGTGGGGCAAGCCCGACCCGGCCCCCGCCGGTTCGCACCACCGGGCCGGCCGTTCACCACACAATGACGGCCTAGCCCGCTCCTTGGGAAGGACCCTTAGTGAGCGACACCACCGAACTCCACACGGACGCGGCGGTCAGCACGCAGCAGAATTCGACCGCGCCCGGTGCGGAATCCGGCGACTCCGCGGCACCCGCCGCCAAGAGCGCGTCGGCGCGGTCCCGGCGCCAGGCCGGCGGTACCGGGTTGTCGGCGCTCAAGCTCACCGAGCTGCAGCGGCTGGCGTCGAGTCTCGGTATCACGGGCACGGGGCGGATGCGTAAGAACGACATCATTGCCGCCATCGAGACCAAGCAGGGCGGGCCCGTCTCCGCGCCACAGGCCGCGAAATCCGTGAAGACCTCCGACAACAGGCCCGTAGCCGATAAGGTCGATGCGACCGACGGAGCGGCCTCCGGACGGCGGTCCGCGCCCCGTACGAGCGCGGTCGCCGACCTCGCCCCGAGCGAGACCTCGGCGGCGCAGTCCGAACCGGGTGCGCGCGTCGGTGAGCCGGAACAGGCGGAGCGGTCCGAGAAGACCGCCACCCGCAGCCGCCGCGCGTCCCGCGCCAAGCGCGACGAAACCGGCGACCAGGGCCGCCCGTCGGACGGTCCCGACACCTCTACCACCGCGAGCAGCGTGACCAAGACATCCAGCACCCCCCAGAAGAGCGGCCCCGAATCCCAGGGCGGACAGTCCGGCCGGGATCGGCAGCGCAACCGACGCAATCGAGGCAACCGCGAGGACGGCGCCGCGGAGCAGCAGTCGCAGGACAGCGGCCAGCAGGGCGGCGGCCAGGGCCGCGGCGGCACCGCGACCGCCGAGGACGACTTCGGCGGTCGGCGCCGCGGCCGGCGGCGTGACCGCCGCGACCGCCGCGGCCGCGACCGCCAGGACCCCGAGCCGGTGATCAGCGACGACGACGTCCTGCTGCCCGTCGCCGGGATACTGGACATCCTCGACAACTACGCGTTCGTCCGCACCACCGGCTACCTGCCGGGTGCCAACGACGTCTACGTGTCGCTGGCCCAGGTCCGCAAGAACGGCCTGCGCAAGGGCGACGCCATCACCGGCGCCGTGCGCCAGCCGCGCGACGGCGAGCGCCGCGAGAAGTTCAACGCGCTCGTCCGGCTCGACACCATCAACGGCATGGCGCCCGACCAGGCCCGCAACCGGGCGGAGTTCAACAAGCTGGTCCCGCTCTACCCGCAGGACCGTCTCCGCCTGGAGACCGAGCCCAACATCATGACGACCCGCATCATCGACCTCGTCGCGCCCATCGGCAAGGGCCAGCGCGGGCTGATCGTGTCGCCGCCCAAGGCCGGCAAGACGATGGTGCTCCAGTCCATCGCCAACGCCATCACCGAGAACAACCCCGAGTGCCACCTCATGGTCGTCCTCGTCGACGAGCGGCCCGAAGAGGTCACCGACATGCAGCGCACGGTCAAGGGCGAGGTCATCCACTCGACCTTCGACCGTCCCGCCGAGGACCACACCACCGTCGCCGAGCTCGCCATCGAGCGCGCCAAGCGCCTGGTGGAGATGGGCCTGGACGTCGTGGTGCTGCTCGACTCCATCACCCGGCTGGGCCGCGCCTACAACCTCGCCGCTCCGGCGAGCGGGCGCATCCTGTCCGGCGGTGTCGACTCCACCGCGCTCTACCCGCCGAAGCGGTTCTTCGGCGCGGCGCGCAACATCGAGCACGGCGGCTCGCTGACCATTCTGGCCACGGCCCTGGTCGAGACCGGGTCGCGGATGGACGAGGTCATCTTCGAGGAGTTCAAGGGCACCGGCAACATGGAGCTGAAGCTCAACCGGTCCCTCGCCGACAAGCGGATCTTCCCCGCCGTCGACGTCGACTCCTCCAGCACGCGGAAGGAGGAGATCCTGATGTCCGGCGAGGAGCTGAACATCGTCTGGAAGCTCCGCCGGGTGCTGCACGCCCTCGACACCCAGCAGGCGCTGGAACTGCTCCTGGACCGCATGAAGGAGTCCAAGAGCAACGCCGAGTTCCTGCTCCAGGTGCAGAAGACCACCGTCGGCCCGAACGAGCACTGACGGCCTACGGCCGGCGCACCGCACCGCGCCGGCCGGCCGTCCCAGGCGGTCGCTGAAGCGGCTTCTCCCGACCGGGAGGGGCCGCTTTCGTGTTGCCCCGGGGACGCCGCTCCCGGCGTGCCGTGGGCGCGTCTGAGAGCGCTGCGGGGTGCCACGGACGGACGAGTTGATATTCCCCCGACACAAGATCAGAAAACCCGGGCGTATTCGCCAAAACCGCCATTCCGTGCTTCGATGTCGAGCCGATGGAAAAGAAGCGATGGGCCGCTCTCGCCGGGATCGCGGTGGCCGCCACCGCGACGCTGGTCGCGGTGCAGACCACCAGGTCCTCGGGCCTCGACAACACAGGCGGCGACACCGAACCCGTGAGTGTCTCGGCCACTCCGACGGAGGAACCCCCCCGCATCACCTCTGTGGAACGCGTCACCCTCCAGCGGTCGCTGAACGACGTGATCGAGCAGGGCTCCAGCGGGGCGGTGGCCGAGCTCGTCATCACCGGCCCCGGCGGCTCCGACACCTGGAACGGCGTCGCCGGCGTGGCCGACCGCACCACGGGCGCTCCCGTCGACCCCGGCGCGCACTTCCGCATCGCGAGCCTGTCCAAGCCGATGGTCGCCGCCACCCTGCTCCAGATCGTCGGCGAGGGGCGCGCGGACCTCGACGACAGCCTGGAGGACCTGCTGCCGGGCGTGGTCGAGGGCGGCGAGGCGATCACCCTGCGGATGGTCCTGAGCCACACCAGCGGCCTGTTCAGCTACAACCGCGACATGCCCGCCGTGGCCGACGACCCCGACCGCGCCTGGCGCCCCGAGGAACTGGTCGCGGTCGCCAACGCCAACGGGCCCGTGTTCGCCCCGGGCACCGATGTCGCCTACTCCAACACCAACTACGTGCTGGCGGCGATGGTGATCGAGGAGATCACCGGCCGCCCCTACACCGAGGCCGTCACCGAGCGCGTCATCGAGCCGCTCGGGCTGACCGGCACGTCCATTCCGACCGACTCCGGCATGCCCGAGCCGGTCATGCACGCCTATCTCGCGCTGAGCCCCTACGCCGGCGCCGAGGCGCTGCCCAGCGACATCACCGAGTTCAACCCCACCCGGTGGTACGGCACCGCCCAGGTGGTCTCGACCGTCACCGACATCAACCGCTTCTGGCAGGCGCTGCTCGGCGGCGAGATCCTCGACCGGCCGATGCTCGACGAGATGCTGGCCGTCCAGGCCACCAGCGACGACGGCTACGGCTTCGCACTGGGGCCGCGCGCCTACACCCTCACCTGCGGCGTCGAGGTGTGGACCCACTCGGGCAACATCCCCGGCTACCGCAACTGGACCGTGCACAGCGAGGACCGCCACTTCACCCTCTTCCAGGCGCGCTACCAGGCCAACCCCGACCCGCCCGCGTGGGCGGCGATCGAGACCGCGATGTGCCCGCCAGATGAGCCCGAAGAGGTCGCCCCGACGCCGACCGACTACCCGAGCGAGCCCGTCACCGGCACCGGCCGCGGCGACGACGGCGGCTGACCGGCACGGGGCCGCCGTCCCCCGAAACGGCCTGCGGGAATAGATGCTGGTCGGTTCCGGGTTGAAGGTCTGGCAAACTGGTATATCGACCGCCGCGGGACCGGTTCGCGCACACCTCCGGGCCCCGGGTGCCCCTGCGCCCCGAACGCCCACCGCGTGCGTCCGGCAACCGCCATCAGCGAGGAGATCCACGTGAAGGCCGACATCCACCCCGAGTACGTCGTCACCAGCGTGACGTGCACCTGCGGGAACACGTTCACCACCCGCAGCACCCAGACGAGCGGTGTCATCCGTGCGGACATCTGCTCCGCCTGCCACCCGTTCTACACGGGCAAGCAGAAGATCATGGACACCGGAGGCCGGGTCGCCCGCTTCGAGAAGCGCTTCGGCAAGCGCCAGTAGCGTCTGCCCGGCGGCGCCGGCGCGCGTGTGCCCACGGGCGCACGCGCCCGGCGCCGCCATTCGTGGATTCGGCGGCCGCCCCGGCCCGGACCCCTCGTCAGCGCCCACCGAGAGGGGAACCCCGCGTCGAGCGTGCCTGTGGGGGCGCGGCGTCGTGTGGACTGAGGAGCGGGGTGCGACCGAGGTACGAGGGAGTGCGCCGCGACGAGGACTGCTTCCCCGGACTGGCGCCGCCTTGAAGGCGCCGCGCAGGCTGAGCGGGAAACACTGACGAGAGACGGACGCGACGTGAAGCTGGACGACCTTCTGGGGGAGTACTACGAGCTCGAACAGCAGCTCGCCGACCCCGCTGTGCATGCCGACCAGGGGAGGGCGCGCAGCCTCGGGAAGCGCTACTCCCAGCTCACCCCCATCATCGCCACCTACCGCGAGCTGATGGCGGTCGAGAACGACATCGAGGCCGCCGAAGAACTCGCCGCGGAGGACTCCTCCTTCGCCGAGGAGGCACGCCGGCTCACCGCCGACAAGGAGCGCCTGACCGAGCGCCTGCGCCAGCTGCTGCTCCCGCGCGACCCCGCCGACGACAAGAACGTCATCCTGGAGGTCAAGGCGGGCGAGGGCGGCGAGGAGTCCGCGCTGTTCGCGGGCGACCTGGTGCGCATGTACCTGCGCTACGCCGAAGGGCAGGGGTGGAAGACGGAGGTCATCGACTCCACCTTCTCCGACCTCGGCGGGTACAAGGACATCACGATCGCGTTCAAGAACCGCGGCACCCCCGAGCCCGGCCAGGGCGTATGGCCCCGGCTGAAGTTCGAGGGCGGTGTGCACCGCGTGCAGCGCGTCCCCGTCACCGAGTCCCAGGGGCGCATCCACACCTCCGCCGCCGGTGTCCTGGTGGTGCCCGAGGCCGAGGACGTCGACGTCGAGATCAACGACAACGACCTGCGCATCGACGTCTTCCGCTCCTCCGGCCCCGGCGGCCAGAGCGTCAACACCACCGACTCCGCGGTGCGCATCACCCACCTGCCCTCCGGCATCGTCGTCTCCTGCCAGAACGAGAAGAGCCAGCTCCAGAACAAGGAGCAGGCCATGCGCATCCTGCGCGCCCGGCTGCTGGCCGAGGCCCAGGCCAGCGCCGACGCCGAGGCCGCCGCCGAGCGCAAGAGCCAAGTGCGCACCGTCGACCGCTCCGAGCGGGTCCGCACCTACAATTTCCCGGAGAACCGGATCTCCGACCACCGCGTCGGGTACAAGGCGTACAACCTCGACCAGGTCCTCGACGGCGACCTCGACGCTGTACTCCAGTCCCTCATCGACGCCGACACCAAGGAAAGGCTGGAGCAGGCCCAGTCATGAACTTCCTGCTCGACGAGGTCGCGCGCGCCACGCTGAGGCTGGCCGACGCGGGCGTCCCGTCGCCGCGCACCGACGCCGAGGAACTCGCGGCGTTCGTGCACGGCGTCCGTCGAGGAGGGCTGCACGAGGTCGCCGACTCCGACTTCGACGCCCTGTACTGGGAGTGCGTCGCCCGCCGCGCCGCCCGCGAGCCGCTCCAGCACATCACCGGCAGGGCCTACTTCCGCTACCTGGAACTCCGGGTCGGGCCCGGTGTGTTCGTCCCACGGCCCGAAACCGAGATCATGGTCGACTGGGCCATCGAGACCCTGCGCGCCATGGACGTCGCCGACCCGCTCGTCGCCGACCTCGGCACCGGCTCCGGCGCCATCGCGATCTCCATCGCGCAGGAGGTCCCGCGTTCGCGCGTGCACGCCGTCGAGATCGACGGCCGCGCCCTGTCCTGGGCCAAGCGCAACATCGACGCCAGCGGGCACGGCGACCGCATCACCGCACACCTCGCCGACCTGCGCATGGCGCTCCCCGAGCTCGACGGCGGCGTCGACCTGCTCATCAGCAACCCGCCCTACGTGCCCACCGACGACGCCGCGCAGATCCCGCCCGAGGTCCGCGACTACGACCCCGCGCCCGCGCTGTGGTCCGGCCCCGACGGCCTCGACATGATCCGCGAGCTGGAGGCGGTCGGCCGGCGCCTGCTGCGCCCCGGCGGCGCCATGGCGTTCGAACACGGCGACGGCCAGGGCATCGACATCCCGCGCCTGTTCCCCGAGGAACTGGGCTGGCGCGACGTCCGCAACCGCAAGGACCTCGCCCACCGCGACCGCTTCGTGGTGATGCGCCGGTCCGACGGCGCGTAGCGGCGTTCCCGCACACGCATCGCCCGCGGCCTACGGGCGTCGATCGAGAGAGGTGACCGCAGTGAGCCGCAGTTACGACTGCGCCGACGACAAGGCGCGCGCGGAGGGCATCGCCGATGCCGCCTCCACCGTCCGCCGCGGCGAACTGGTGGTGCTGCCCACCGACACCGTCTACGGGATCGGTGCCGACGCCTTCAGCCCGGCCGCGGTCGCCGGGCTGCTGGAGGCCAAGGGCCGCGGCCGCGACATGCCGCCGCCGGTGCTGGTGGGCTCCGTGCGGGCCGCCCACGCGCTGATCGAGGACCTCGGCACGCACGGCCAGGACCTCATCGACGAGTTCTGGCCCGGTCCCCTCACCATCGTCTGCACGGCCACCCAGAGCCTGTCGTGGGACCTCGGCGACACCAAGGGGACCGTCGCGGTGCGCATGCCCATGCACCCCGTCGCCCTGGAGCTGCTGAAGGAGGTCGGCCCCATGGCGGTCAGCAGCGCCAACCTGTCCGGCCGGCCGGCCGCCACCACCGCCGAGCAGGCCGAGGAGCAGCTCGGCGACCGGGTCGGCGTCTACCTCGACGGCGGCGACTGCGCCGGCTCCGAAGCCTCCACGATCGTCGACCTCACCTACGCCGTTCCGCGCGTGCTGCGCACCGGGGCGATCTCGATCGACCGGCTGCGCGCGGTGTGCGGCACGGTAATCGGAGAGTCCAAGGCGTGGCGCCGCCCCGAGGGCCGCAACGCCGAGCAGGGCACGGCGGACGCCGAGGCCGGGGCGGCTTCGGACGCCGACGCCCCCGGCGAGGGCCCGGCCGGTACCGGCGCCCCGGCCGCCCCTGAGGCCGGGGACACCGCGGCCGGCCGGGGGCCCCAGGACACCACGGCAGACGGCGCCGCCGCCCCCGAGACGCCGTCCCGCGACACCGGGACCCCACTCCCGGCCGCCGATGACGGGACCGCCGCGCCGGACGCGCCCGGAGAGGCGCCCCGCGCGGCGGCCGACCCCCGCCGCGACAACGGAACGTCCGGGCAGGGCGCCGACGCCTCCGCGACCGGCGCCGCCGGCCCCGAGACCCCGGCAGGCGAGGACCGCCGCCCCTGACGGGGACGGACCACGGACCGGGACCTGACGTCCCCCGGGCCGGAGGCGCCCCGGCACCCTCCCCTCGGCTCCGAGCGGCCGACATTCGCAGGCGGCTCGGCGACCCCGTCCGCCGCCGACGCAGGACGGCGCCGGCCCCTCCGCCGCGCACGCCCTTCCCCGTGTCGGTACGGGTGCTGCCATGGCGCTCGACCGAGTGTCCCGTCATGCGTGCGGAGGCGCCGCCGGCGTGGGCCGCACGCCGCCCCTCCCTCTTTGCGGAGGCGGACCGCATGGGCGGCCACGACGGGGTTCCGGCTCGGACGTTCGGAGAGAAACGGCCGTCCAGGAGTGCTAGGTTCTTGGGCAGACCCGACCACGGTCACGCGTCACCGGGTCCGGCCGACGCGTCGGCTCCAAGAGAGGCTGCTGGACTTTCCGTGCGTGAGTACGCGCTCACCTTCGTCATCGCCATGGCGGTCACCTATCTGCTGACCCCCTTCGTCCGGCGCGCCGCCATCACCTTCGGCGCGGTTCCACCGGTCCGCGATCGCGACGTGCACACAGAGCCGATCCCCCGGCTGGGCGGAATCGCCATCTACGGCGGGTTCGCGGCGGCGCTGCTGATCTCCTACCGGCTGCCGCACCTGCAAGAGGTGTTCGTCTACGACACGTGGCGGGGGCTGCTGCTGGCCGGCGGCCTGATCACGCTCATCGGCATCGTCGACGACCGGTGGGGCATGTCCGCGGTGCCCAAGCTCGCGGGGCAGACCGTCGCCGCCGGGATCCTGGTGGCCTCGGGCGTGCAGATGCTCTGGCTGCCGCTGCCGGGCACCCAGCTCTCGCTGGGCCCGTGGCTGGGCGCGGTGGTGTCGATCCTGCTGATCGTGGTCACGATCAACGCCGTGAACTTCGCCGACGGCCTCGACGGCCTCGCGGCCGGGATCGTCGCGATCTCGGCGTTCGCGTTCTTCGCCTACTACTACGTCGCGGCCGTGGACCAGGGGTTCGAGCGCCAGTCCTACCCGGCGATGATCGCGATCATCCTGGCAGGGGTGTGCATCGGGTTCCTGCTGCACAACTTCAACCCCGCGCGCGTGTTCATGGGCGACACCGGGTCGATGCTCCTCGGGCTGCTCCTGACCTCCATCACCATCACGGTGACCGGGCAGTTCTACCCCGACGGCCGCACCAGCGTGCACGGGCTGGCGCTGTTCCTGCCGGTCCTGCTGCCGCTGCTGGTGCTGGCGCTGCCGCTGGCCGACCTCGTCCTGGCCGTCGTGCGCCGGACCCTGGCGGGGAAGTCGCCGTTCGCACCGGACAAGAAGCACCTGCACCACCGCCTGCTCGAACTGGGCCACTCCCACGCGCGGGCCGTGCTGCTGATGTACCTGTGGGCCGCGATCATCGCGTTCGCGTCGGTGTCGCTCTCGGTGTTCAATTCGCCGCTGATGGTGCTCGCCGTGACCGTCCTGGTCGCGATGTGCGCGGTCGGATTGATCACGCTTCCGCGGCTGCGGCGCCGCCGCTCCGCCGTCCGGCTCCGTGACGCTGACGAAAAGGTCACAGATCCGCCCGCCACACCGTCGGGTGGGTGAGGATCCGGTTACCTCGGACCGCAGTTGCTCCATGACCCGAAAGGACGCTGACCTGGGGCTTCCGGCCGCGCCACGCCGCAGCCGACATAACACATAGGCGGAAATATCGAGGTTCGGGACATCCCGGACGCCGGTAAGATGTGTGTAAAGGCCACCCGGGGCCGGGGGCCGAAATCCTTGTGATAGCTTTCACGAGCAAGCACCCCACTGAACAGCCACGGAGCTTCTACATGCAGGAACACGACGCCCGAATTCTGGCGGGCGCCGCGATTCCCACCGCCGCCGCGGGCCTGATCGCCATGGTCATCGCCTTCTTCGCGGCGGGCGTGCACGGGCTCGTGGGGGCGCTCGTCGGCACCGTGCTGATCATCGTCTTCTTCGCGATCTCGGCGGTCATCATCGCCGTGGTGGCCAAGCGACAGCCGCAGCTGGTCCTGATGGCCGCCCTCGCCACCTACACCCTCAAAGCGGTCGCGCTCGCGATCGTCCTGCTCCTCTTCGGCGGCGCCGAGGTGTTCGACCTCAACGCGTTCGCCGTGACGGCCGGGGTGTGCGTCGTGGTCTGGCTCACGGGACACTCCGTCGCCAGTCTCAAGGTGCGGCGCCTCTACATCGAACCGGTCGAGAGCCCCGCGGACCCCGAGTCCGCCGAGGGGGCCGGAGCCGGTGAGCACGCCGAGGCCAAACCGTGATCGGGCGGCCACGGGGTGGTGTGCGTGCACTGTTCACCTACTGCTATCTTCCGGAGCGAGATGAACGGTCGTCCGGCCGAAAGCGGCGAGAAGCCGAGTGCCGAGGGCATGACCGTCGTCTCGTACCTGCTGGGAGGCTTGGCCGTCTGGGGCGGTGCGGGCTGGTTGGCGGACCGGGCTCTCGGCTTCGAGACCGTGTTCCTGCCCATCGGCCTGGTCCTGGGGCTGGTCGGCTCGATCTATCTGATCATCACCCAGTACGTCCGGTTCTGACCGACCCGCCCGGTGGCGTGCCGCACACCCCAAGCTGCGCGCGACCGCCCTATACATCGAGGACTGAGTTGCGTCACGACGAAAGGGTTCGCCGTGAGTGCTGACGTGCTTGCTGCCGCTCCGAGCGCCGAGTGCCCGGACCCCCACATCTTCAATGATTTCGGTTGTAAGTTCGAGGCTCCCACGACCGCGATCTTCTTCCCGACCCCGTGGTTCACCTACGACCTTCCGGGGACGTCCGGCATCACCAAGTACGCGCTGGTCCTGGCCGTCGTGGTGGTGCTGGTCAGCGCCTTCTGGTTCTTCACCTCGCGCAGCGCCAAGGTGGTCCCCGGGCGCTGGCAGAGCGTCGCCGAGCTGACCGTCGGCTTCGTCCGCGACCAGATGGTCCGCCCCGGTATGGGCAAGGCCGGCGACCGCTACATGCCGCTGATGGTCACGCTGTTCACGTTCATCCTGTTCATGAACGTCGTGGGCATCGTGCCGGGGCTCCAGCTCCCGGTCACCAGCAACCTCGCCTTCCCCGCGGTGCTGTCGCTCCTGGTGTACGTGCTGTGGAACGTCGTCGGCATCCGCGAGCACGGGTTCGGCGGCCACATCAAGGCCAAGCTGGTCCCCAGCGGCGCCCCCATGTGGATCATGCCGGTGCTGATCCCCATCGAGTTCATCTCGAACTTCATCTTCCGCCCGCTCACCCACGCGGTCCGGCTCTTCGCGACCATGTTCGCGGGCCACATGCTGCTCGCCGTGTTCGCCGCGGCCGGGTTCTACCTCTTCAACCCCGACGCGGGGGGCATTCTCAGCGCGGTGTCGATCGGCTACTCCGGCATGGCACTGTTCGGGTTCCTCGTGTTCACCGCTTTCGAGCTGTTCATCATGGGCCTCCAGGCCTATGTGTTCGTCCTACTGGCCTCCTTCTACATCGGTGAGGCCATCGAGGGCGGCCACTGATCCGGGCCGCTCCTCCCTGACCCCAGCCCGGTACACCACGTCAGTTCGACGGCACACCGTGCTCGTCGGCGTGTTCTCCAGATAAGAAAAGGAATCACCACAATGACCGGAACCCTCGCCACCATCGGTTACGGCCTCGCCTGCATCGGCCCCGGCATCGGTGTCGGCCTCATCTTCGGCAACGGCGTGCAGGCCATCGCCCGCCAGCCCGAGGCCCGTGGCATCCTCCAGGGCCAGATGATCCTGGGCATGGCGGTCATCGAGGCACTCGCCATCCTCGGCTTCGTGCTCGCGTTCATCCAGGCCTGATCCCCGGATCGGCGAAGAGAAGATCGAGCACGAAGGGATGCCAGCCGTGATCTTGGCTGCTGAGCAGGAGAACATCCTGCGCATTCACTGGGATGAATTCACCTTCGGCCTCATCGCGTTCCTGATCATCTTCGGCGTCGTCGTCAAGATGTGGCCGCGGTTGACCTCCGCCCTGGACGAGCGTGCCAACCAGATCGAGGGTGGCATCGAGCGTGCGAAGAAGGCGGAAGCCGAGGCGGAGGAGACCCGCCAGCAGTACCGCGAGAAGCTCGAAGAGGCGCACCGCCAGTACGCCCAAGAGCTGGAGAAGGCCCGGGAGCAGCGCGCCGCCATCATCGCGGAGGCGCGCGAAGAGGCCCAGGCCGAGGGTCGGCGCATCATCGAGGCCGCCCACGCGCAGATCGAGGCCGACCGCCAGCACGCGTTCGCGCAGCTGCGGTCGGAGATCGGCACGCTCTCCACGGACCTCGCCACCCGCATCGTCGGTGAGACCCTGAGCGACAGCGCCGCCCAGAACCGCGTCATCGACCGGTTCCTGGAGGAGCTGGACCAGGCCGACAGCCCGGCCCAGGCCGAGGTGCGCTGATGCGTGGTATCAGCCGCACCTCCCTGGCCGAGGTCACCGAGCGGTTCGACGCGGTCCTCGCGTCCGCCGACCCGGCGACGCTGGGGCACGAGCTCTTCGAGGTCGTCGCGCTCCTCCAGCGGGAGCACTCCCTGCGCCGCTGGCTGGCCGACCCCGCCAACCCGGCCGAGGCCAAGTCCGGCCTGGTGGGCTCGCTGCTGGAGGCCAAGGTCTCCCCGGCCACCGTCATGGTGGCCGGCGACATCGCCGGGGCCGCGTGGTCCAAACCGCGCGACCTCGTCGACGCCGCCGAGCGGCTGGCCGTCTACGCGACGGTCGCCGCGGTGGACGAGCAGCGGCTCGGCGACATCGAGGACGAGCTGTTCCGGTTCGGCCGGATCGTCGTCGCCGAGCACGGCCTGCGCGCGGCGCTCACCACCGAGGGCGTCGCGGCCGAGCACAAGCGCGCCCTGGTGGCGGACCTGCTCTCGGGCAAGGCCGACGCCGCCACGCTCGCGCTGATCACCGAGGCGGTCACCCGTCCCCGGGGCCGCACACTGGAACAGGCCCTGGACCACTACGGGCAGATCGTCGCCGAGCGCGCCAAGCGCTACATCGCCGTGGTGCGCACCGCCGTGCCGCTGAGCGAGGACCGGCAGGCGCGGCTCCAGGCCACGCTGGCCCGGGTGTACGGACGCCCCATCCACCTCAACATCGAAGTCGTCCCGGAGATCGTGGGTGGGCTCTCCATCCGCGTGGGCGATGAGGTCATCGACGGTACCGTCGCCGGGCGCCTCGCCGAGGTCCGGCGCCGGCTGGCCGGCTGACGCGACGAATTCGGCCAACGCAACGCACGCACGGCGCCCCGGACAACGCGGCGCCATACGAGAGCAAGGACATACGTGAGATGGCGGAGCTGACGATCCGGCCGGAGGAAATCCGGAACGCGCTGGAGCGCTTCGTCCAATCGTACGAGCCCGAAGCCGCCGCACGCGAGGAGATCGGAACCGTCACCTACTCCGGTGACGGCATCGCCCGCGTCGGTGGCCTTCCCTCTGCGATGGCGAACGAGCTGCTGCAATTCGAAGACGGAACCATGGGCCTGGCCCAGAACCTGGAGATCGGCGAGATCGGCGCCGTTGTCCTGGGCGACTTCAACGGCATCGAAGAGGGCCAGACGGTGCGCCGCACCGGCCAGGTCCTCTCGGTGCCGGTCGGCGACAACTTCCTCGGCCGCGTGGTCGACCCCATGGGTCGCCCCATCGACGGCCAGGGCGACATCGAGACCACCGAGCGCCGCGAGCTGGAGCTCCAGGCGCCCACGGTCATGCAGCGCCAGCCGGTCGGCGAGCCGATGCAGACCGGCATCAAGGCCATCGACTCGATGACCCCCATCGGTCGCGGCCAGCGCCAGCTGATCATCGGTGACCGGCAGACCGGCAAGACCGCGATCTGCATCGACACCATCATCAACCAGAAGTCGAACTGGGAGTCCGGCGACCCCAGCAAGCAGGTGCGCTGCATCTACGTGGCGGTCGGCCAGAAGGGCTCGACCATCGCCAGCGTGCGCGGGGCCCTCGAAGAGGCCGGCGCGATGGAGTACACCACCATCGTCGCCGCCCCGGCCTCCGACCCCGCGGGCTACAAGTACCTCGCCCCCTACACCGGTTCGGCCCTCGGCCAGCACTGGATGTACCAGGGCAAGCACGTCCTCATCGTCTTCGACGACCTCACCAAGCAGGCCGAGGCCTACCGCGCCGTGTCCCTGCTGCTGCGCCGCCCGCCGGGCCGCGAAGCCTACCCGGGTGACGTGTTCTACCTGCACTCCCGGCTGCTGGAGCGCTGCGCGAAGCTCTCCGACGAGCTGGGCGCGGGCTCGATGACCGGCCTGCCGATCATCGAGACCAAGGCGGGCGACGTCTCGGCCTACATCCCGACCAACGTCATCTCCATCACCGACGGCCAGGTGTTCCTGGAGGCCGACCTGTTCAACCAGGGTCAGCGCCCGGCCATCAGCGTCGGCGTGTCGGTGTCGCGTGTCGGCGGCGCAGCCCAGACCAAGGCGATGAAGAAGGTCACCGGCCCGCTGCGGACCAGCCTCGCCCAGTACCGCGAGCTGGAGGCGTTCGCCGCCTTCGGCTCCGACCTCGACGCGGTCTCCAAGGCGCAGCTGGCGCGCGGTGCGCGCCTGATGGAGCTGTTCAAGCAGGGCCAGTACCGCCCCTTCGCCGTGGAGAAGGAGGTCGTCGCGATCTGGGCCGGCACCACCGGCGAGCTCGACGAGGTCCCGGTCGAGGACGTGCTCCGCTTCGAGTCGGAGTTCCTGGACTTCCTGGGCCGCGAGCACCCCAAGGTCCTCGACAACATCCGCGAGAGCGGCAAGTTCGAGGACGAGACCGCGGCCACCCTGAAGGAGGCCATCGCCGGCTTCAAGCAGGCGTTCCAGACCAGCGCCGGCACCCTCCTCGGCAACGAGGAAGCCGAGGCCCTGGAGGAGAGCGAAGTCGGCCAGGAGACCATCAAGGTCGCCAAGAGCGCCGGGAAGTAGCCCATGGGAGCACAGCTTCGCGTCTATCGCCGGAGGATCCGCTCGACCAAGTCGATGGCGAAGATCACCCGGGCGATGGAGCTCATCGCCACCACGCGCATCACCAAGGCGCAGCGGGCGGTCGAGGCGGCGGGTCCCTACGCACGCGAGATCACCCGCGCCGTCTCGGCCGTGGCCTCGCGGGTCTCCGAGCACCCGCTGCTCACCGAGTCCGAGAACCCGACCCGGGCGGCCATCCTCGTCATCACCAGTGACAAGGGACAGGCCGGCGCCTACACCGCCAACGCCATCAAGGAGGCCGAATCCCTGACCGCGCTCCTGCGCGAGCAGGGCAAGGAGGTCCTGCTGTACGTGGTCGGCCGCAAGGGGATCGCGTACTACCGGTTCCGCGACCGCGCCATCGAGCAGACCTGGGAGGGCATCACCGAGCGTCCGGCCTACGCCAGCGCCAAGGAGATCGGTGAGACCCTGATGGGCCGCTTCACCAAGGACAGCGAGACCGAGGACGGCGTGGACGAGATCCACATCGTCGCGACCGAGTTCGTCTCCATGCTCACGCAGCGGGCGGAGTCGCACCGGGCGCTGCCGCTGGAGGTCGAAGAGGTCGAGGCCGAGGAGCTGGAGCGCGAGCAGGGCAAGAACCTGCCGCTCTACGACTTCGAGCCCTCGCCCGAAGAGGCCCTCGACCAGCTGCTGCCGCAGTACGTGACGAACCGGATCTACTTCGCCCTCCTCGAGTCCGCGGCATCCCAGTGGGCATCGCGCCGCAATGCGATGAAGTCGGCCACGGACAACGCCGAGGACCTTGTCAAGAACCTGACCCGCCAGGCCAACCAGGCCCGCCAGGCGGAGATCACCAACGAGATCAGCGAGATCGTCGGCGGCGCCGATGCCCTCGCTGCTGCCAGGGAGTGAGTGAGAAGTGACTGCGACAGTCGAAGGGACGGCAGCGCCTGGCACGGCCACGGGGCGCATCGCCCGGGTCACCGGCCCGGTCGTCGACGTGGAGTTCCCCGTCGACGCGCTGCCCGCGATCTACAACGCCCTGCACACCGATGTGACCCTGGGCGGTGAGACCAAGACGCTGACCCTGGAGGTCGCCCAGCACCTCGGCGACAACCTGGTCCGCACCATCAGCCTCGCGCCGCAGGACGGCATGGTCCGCGGCGCCGAGGTCCGCGACACCGGCGGCCCCATCAGCGTCCCGGTCGGCGACGTCGTCAAGGGCCACGTGTTCAACACGCTGGGCGAGTCCATGGACGTGCCCACCGCCGAGCTCGGGGTCCAGGAGCGCTGGCCGATCCACCGCAAGGCCCCGCCCTTCGACCAGCTCGAGTCGAAGACCGAGATGATGGTCACCGGCATCAAGGTCATCGACCTGCTGACCCCCTACGTCCGGGGCGGCAAGATCGGCCTGTTCGGCGGCGCGGGTGTGGGCAAGACGGTGCTCATCCAGGAGATGATCACCCGTATCGCCCGCAACTTCGGCGGTGTGTCCGTCTTCGCCGGGGTGGGGGAGCGTACCCGTGAGGGCACCGACCTCTTCCTGGAGATGGGCGAGATGGAGGTCCTCCCGGACACCGCGCTGGTGTTCGGCCAGATGGACGAGCCTCCGGGCACCCGGCTGCGCGTCGCCCTGTCGGCTCTGACCATGGCGGAGTACTTCCGCGATGTGAAGAACCAGGACGTGCTGCTGTTCATCGACAACATCTTCCGGTTCACCCAGGCCGGTTCCGAGGTCTCCACCCTGCTGGGGCGCATGCCCTCCGCGGTGGGCTACCAGCCGAACCTGGCCGACGAGATGGGCCTCCTCCAGGAGCGCATCACCTCGACCCGGGGCAACTCGATCACGTCGATGCAGGCGATCTACGTGCCCGCGGACGACTACACCGACCCCGCGCCGGCCACCACGTTCGCCCACCTCGACGCCACCACCGAGCTGTCGCGGCCGATTTCGCAGAAGGGGATCTACCCGGCGGTGGACCCGCTGGCCTCGACCTCGCGCATCCTCGACCCGCAGTACGTGGGCCAGGAGCACTACGATGTGGCGCAGCGCGTGATCGGGATCCTTCAGCGCAACAACGACCTCCAGGACCAGATCGCGATCCTCGGTATCGATGAGCTGTCCGAAGAGGACAAGATCATCGTGCAGAGGGCCCGGCGCCTGGAGCGCTTCCTCTCGCAGAACATGTTCGTCGCCGAGAAGTTCACCGGCAACCCCGGTGTGTTCGTGCCGCTGGAGGAGACCATCGCCTCCTTCAAGGCGGTCTGCGACGGCGAGTACGACCACCTGCCCGAGCAGGCGTTCCTGGACGTCGGCAACATCGAGATGGCCGTCGAGAAGGCCAAGAAGCTCCAAGGCTAGCGTTCGGCGGGAAGCGGGCGGCGACACGCCGCCCGCTTCCCGCGAATTCGCCCACGAGCAAAGGGGTTAATGGCAGTGTCGAAGAAGCTTTCCGTCGAGATCGTGTCGCCCGAGCGCGAGCTGTGGGCGGGCGAGGGCGACATGGTCATCGCGAAGACGACCGACGGCGAGATCGGCGTGCAGCCGGGGCACATCCCGGTGCTCGCGCTGCTGGCGCCCGGCGCGGTGGTGCGGGTCGTCGGCGGACGCGAGAACGGCGATGTCCGGGCCGCGGCCCACGGGGGGTTCATCTCCGTGTCCGACGGCAACCGGGTCTCCATCCTCGCCGAGGTCGCCGAGCTGGCCGAGGACATCGACGTCTCGCGCGCCAAAGCGGCCCTCGCCGCAGCGGAGTCCGAGGGCACGGGCGTGGAGGACACCGAGGGCCAGGCCCGCGTGGCCCGTGCGCGCAGCCGCCTCCAGGCCGCCGGCGAGTCGGTCTGACGGAAGACGGGTCCGCCGTCCGCCGGGCACGCCCGGCGGCGGATCACGAGAGGCGAGGGCGAGGACCAGGGTGCAAGGGCTGTTCGATCAGGTGTGGTTCCGGATCGCCGAATGGCTCGTCTTCACCCTGCTCCTGGTGGCCCTCCTGTTGTTGATCGGCGTCACCGTGCGCAGGTTCGTCCTGGAACGCGGGGGTGGCGCCGTCGAGTGCCACCTGCGCGCCGTCGGGCCCCGGAAAGGCCCGTGGCGCATGGGATTCGGGCGCTATGGGAGCGATGACCTGCGGTGGTACCGCATCTTCTCCCTCTGGCCGCGGCCGGCAGCCGAGCTGTCGCGCCGCGGTCTCGTCGTTGTGGGGCGCCGCACGCCCACTCCGGCCGACCTCGCCGAACTCGCCCCTGACGTGGTGGTGGTCGAGGTGGGCTGGGCCGCCGCCGACGGTTCCGATCCCAAGGAGCCGGTGTACGAGCTGGCCATGAGCGAGAGCGCGCTGACCGGCTTCCTGTCGTGGCTGGAGTCCATGCCGCCCGGCACCATCTGGCAGTCCTGACCCGGCCCGGACGCCGCCGCCTCGCCGCCGCCTCGCCGCGGCCCCTCAGCGGGCCGTCCCGGCCGCCGGCCGACGCGGATTCGCAGCGGGGCGCCCCGACACGCGACATCCGGGCCGCCGCGGCTTAGGGTGGGGGCATGATCGTGGCATTCTCTGTGAGCCCTCTGGGAACCGGTGAGTCCGTCGCCCCGGCCGTCGCGCGCGCCGTGCGCGTCGTCCGCGAGAGCGGGCTGCCGAACCGCACCGACGCGATGTTCACCAGCATCGAAGGCGAGTGGGACGAGGTCATGGACGTCGTCAAGCGCGCGGTGGCCGCGGCCGGCGACGGCGCCGGCCGGGTCAGCCTCACCCTCAAGGCCGACATCCGCGACGGCGTGACCGAGGGCCTCAGCCACAAGGTCGAGTCGGTCGAACGCGAACTCGCCGCCGGCTCCTGACACCTTCCCTGCGTTCCTTCCGCGAGCGGCTCCGCCGCGGTGGTCCCGGCGTGCGCCGGCGGCCGCCGGGGCGGAGCCGGCCGCCGGCGTGGTTCAGCGTTCGCCGCCCGGTTTCCACAGCACTTCGGTGCCGTCGCGGCCCAGGACCCGGCACAGCACGAACAGCAGGTCGGAGAGCCGGTTGAGGTAGCGGGCGGTCAGCGGGTTCACGCCGTCGCCGTGGGCCTCGATCGCCGCCCAGGCGCTGCGCTCGGCGCGGCGGGTCACCACGCGGGCCGTGTGCATGAACGCCACCGTCGGTGAGCCGCCGGGCAGGATGAAGCTCCGCAGCACCGGGAGGCCGGCGTTGTAGGCGTCGCAGTCGGCCTCCAGCCGGTCGATGTAGTCCGGCTCCACCCGCAGCGGCGGGGCCGCGGTCTCGGCCCGCACAGGGCACGACAGGTCGGCGCCGAGGTCGAACAGCTCGTTCTGCACCCGGCCCAGCAGCGTGCGGATGTCATCGGGGATCTCGCCCACGGCCAGGGCGGTCCCGATGGCGGCGTTGGCCTCCTCCACGTCGGCGTAGGCGGCCAGGCGCGGGTCGGTCTTGGCGGCGCGGCTCATGTCGCCCAGGTGGGTCGTCCCGGCGTCCCCGGTCCGGGTGTAGATCTTCGACAGCACGACAGGAGTGTCGGAATCCCGTTTGGTCATGGGGCAACCCTAGACGGGGCCGTGCATAACCGTTCGGCATCGGGGGGTGAAGGCGCTTCACACCCCTGATACCGTGTGCAGTGGAAGTGCTACCCAGAGTAGCGATTCGGTGGCCGGCGCATGTGCGTGCCACCGCTCTTCGGGTGTGATGGCGGGGGCCGGCCGAAGGGAGGAACGCTCGGGAGGCGCTTCCCGCCTGACGCGGCCTGGTCCGCGCGGGGCGGCTGACACGGGTCGGGGGGCCAGGTCAGCCGTCCCCGAGGCACCAGCGGGTCCGGGGGTCACTTCCGCCCGCGCACGCCGTCCCGGGCCCCCGGGGCGGCGTGAAACGCCCGTGGACGAGGATCGCTCCTCGTCCACGGGCGCCCAGTGCGGTCGGACGGTTACCGCAGCCAGCGGTCGCCCAGGCGATCGGCCTCGAACTCCTGGGCCTGCTGTGTGGACGCGACGCCGTTCACCGGGAGGGTGCTGTCGGCGTAGGTCTCGACGGAGTGGGCGATGGCGTCGGACAGGTCCTCCACCGCGTCCCAGTTGATCTCATCGACCCGGTCGTCGGCCGTGTGGTAGTTGGCGTCGTAGGGCTCCCCGGCGACCCCGCCGTAGTACTCCACCTGCTCCTCGGTCTTGATCCCGTCGGCGCCGCTGAACAGGCCGCCCGAGGGGACCCCCGCCTCCATGAAGGCGCTGTAGTCGGACCGGCCGCTGAACTCCGTGGGCTCGCTGACCAGGTCCTGGCCGGTGAAGTAGTCCTCGAAGAGCTTCTGGATCGCGGCGGAGCCCGCGGGCGGCGGCAGCGAGCCGTCGAGCTCGCCGCGGCCGTCGTAGACGAACCGGCCGAAGTTCTCCGAGCCGATCATGTCGAAGTTCAGGTAGAGCGCGATCTGCTCCAGCTCGTCGTCGCTCAGCCCTTCGACGTAGCGGGTGGAGCCGACCAGCCCCTCCTCCTCGGTGCCCCAGAACGCGAAGCGCACCTGGTTGTTGGGGGTGTCGAGCCGGGCGAACTGCCGGGCCGTCTCCAGGACCGCCGCCGTGCCGCTGCCGTTGTCGTTGATGCCGGCGCCTTCGGGGACGCCGTCCAGGTGGGCGCCGACGACCACGGTGTTGTCGGGCGCGCCGCCGGCGGATTCGGCGATGATGTTGTAGGAGGACCGCGTGGTGACCGCGGCGTCGACGGCCAGCCGGAGTTCGAGGCCCTCGCCCGCGGCCAGCAGCTCGGCGCCGACCTCCGGGGTGACCCCCACGACCGGGACGGCGGACTCGGTGCCCACGGTGCCGTTCAGCGGGCCGGGCTCGTTGTTGATGACGACGACTCCGGAGGCGCCCGCGTCGGCGGCGTTCTGCGTCTTCTCGGAGAACGGGCAGGTGCCGCGCAGGGTGATGGCGACGGCGCCCTCGGGGAAGCCGGCGAAGTCGTCCGCCGCGCAGCCGCTCTCGGCGCTGTCGGCGTTGACCGGCACACCCGGCGCGGTGGTGTCGCCCGCACCGGAGTACGACATCGTGACGAAGTCGTCGGCCGGGGTGAACTCGCGCTTCTCGGGGGCGGTCTGGGTGAGGACCGCGGGGCTGTTCTCGGCCCAGCTGTCGTACTCGTAGGTGTGCTTGACGGGGGTGTAGCCCGCCCGCTCCAGCTGGTTGATCACGTACTTCGCCGCGACGTCGTAGCCCGCGGTGGCGCTCGCGCGGTTGCCGCCGTTGTAGTCCGCGATCGTCTGGAGGTTCTCCATGTGCGCGCGGATCTTGTCCGTGGTCACCAGGGTGGGCAGCACGGACTCATCGGCGTGCGCGGTGCCGGGCGCCAGCCCGAAGCCGAGCACGAGGGCGGCGGTGGCGCCGCCCGCGGCCAGCCGCCGCGCCACGGGGGCGCGGCCGGGGGATGGTACGGGGTGTCTGCTGGGCACGTTCATCCTCCTGAGCGAGCGCCCGCCTACCAGGGGTGATGGGGCGGGCGCGAAGATGCGAGGTACCGAGCAGACTGTCAGGAGGGCATACGCAGATCAAGGCGGGCCGCCCGTCATTGCCACATCCAGCCACATACCTTCCGCGGGCGGCAGATGGTGTGGTGTGATGAACGGTTCCACTTGATCATGATCACCCCATATGTCCTCTTTTTAGAAGAGGCGCGGGATGTCGGGCTCGATTCCGCGCAGGGCGTCGTAGTCGAGGGTCACGCAGCCGATGCCGCGGTCGGTGGCCAGCACGCGCGCCTGCGGCTTGATCTCCTGGGCGGCGAAGACCCCGCGCACGGGCTTGAGAGCGGGGTCGCGGTTGAGGAGTTCCAGGTAGCGCGTGAGCTGTTCGACGCCGTCGATGTCCCCGCGCCGCTTCAGCTCGACGGCGACGGTCGCGCCGGCGCGGTCGCGGCAGAGGATGTCCACCGGTCCGATGGCGGTGGGGAACTCGCGGCGGATCAGGGTGTAGCCCTCGCCGAGGGTGGTGATGTGCTCGGCGAGCAGCTCCTGGAGGTGGGCCTCGACCCCGTCCTTCTGCAATCCGGGGTCGGTCCCCAGCTCGTGGGAGCTGTCGTGCTGGATCTCCTCGATGCGCAGGACCAGCTTCTCGCCGGACTTGCCGTGGGTGACCGTCCAGACGTCGGTGCCGTCGTCGGCCACCCCCTCGCGCACCGTGCACGGTGGGTTCATCCAGTTCAGCGGCTTGAAGGCGCGGTCGTCGGCATGAATCGACACCGACCCGTCGGCCTTCATCAGGATGAGCCGGGGGGCCATGGGCAGGTGGGCGGTGAGGCGGCCGACGTAGTCGACGCTGCACCGGGCGATCACGAGTCTCACGCTGCACGATCCTAGCCCCGCTGTGCGGCCCGGGGGGCCGCTCCGCGGGCTCCGGTAGTGCCGAGGGGGGCACCGGTCCGCGCGCCGGGCGGACCCGCGCCCGGGAAGGGGACCTCATCCCCGTGTGGCGCCGGAGGTAGCCAGGTCTGTCCGCCGCGCGCTAGGACGACGGCGCCCGGGCGGCTAGCGTCGAACGTCGCACCAGGCGCGAGCGGCCCCCGGCGCCGCCGACGGTGCCGGCCCCGGGCCGCGGCGCCATGTGCCACCGAGAGAGGGACACACATGTCGTTGACGGTCGCACCGGAACTTCTCGACAAGGCCGAGCAGGGCCCCGTGGCCGATCCGGACTTCCTCGCGTGCGTCCGGGCCTCGCTGCCCTACGCCTGGGGCGTCGTCAGCGGGCTCGCCGAAAGCGCGCGGGACGGGGGTTCCGGCTTCGCGGCCAACGAGGTCCCGCCGCCCGGCGAGACCGAGCGCGGCCAGCTGCTCCGCCTTCTCGCCAGCGACGCCATGCGGGCGGCCGTGGAGCGCCACTTCGGCATGCGCCTGGCATTCCAGAACTGCCACCGGGTCGCCCTGTTCACGCCCGCCGCCGAAACCGCCCGCCGCGAGTTCGTCACGCCCCGCGCCCAGCTGCTCAACCAGTCGCCCGAACTCGTCGACTGCTGATCCCCGCCCCCGGCGCGGATGCGCGCGCTTCCGGCGGCCGGACGCCCGCGGCCCGGCCGCCGGAAACGGTCCGCCGCGGCCCGGCCGGCCACGGCTACCCGGCGGTAACGGGGTGGCGGCAACGGGCTAGGGTGAAGCCATGGTGCAGGAATTCCACAAGGTCGGAGTGGTCGGGCTCGGCGCGATGGGCGCCGGCATCACCGAGGTGTTCGCACGGGCCGGGTTCGAGGTGACCGGTGTCGAGATCGACGACACCGCGCTCGACGGGGGCCGCGCCCGCGTCGCCGCGTCGCTGTCCAAGGCGGTGGACAAGGGCAAGCTCACGGGGCACGAGCAGACCGCCATCGAGGACCGCATCACCTTCGGCACGGACCGCGGCGCGCTGGCCGACGCCGACTTCGTCGTCGAGGCCGTCCCCGAACGCCTCGACATCAAGCGCCACGTCTTCACCGACCTCGACCGCATCTGCCCGCCCGGAACCATCCTGGCCACCAACACCTCCTCCCTGGCCGTCACCGAGATCGCCGCGCTCACCAGCCGCCCCGGCAAGGTGGTCGGCCTGCACTTCTTCAACCCGGCGCCGGTGATGAAGCTGGTCGAGGTCGTCGGCACCGTCATCAGCGAGCCCGGCACCGTCGAACTCGCGGCCGAGGTCGCCAAGCGCATCGGCAAGACCCCGGTCGTGGCCGGCGACCGCGCCGGGTTCGTCGCCAACGCGCTGCTGGTCCCCTACATCAACGACGCCATCGGCCTCTACGAGCACCGGATCGCCTCCCGCGAAGAGATCGACACCGCCATGACCGCGGCCGCGGGCGTCCCCATGGGGCCGCTCACACTGGCCGACCTGGTCGGCCTGGACGTCTGCCTGGCCGTGCTGGACGTGCTCTGGGCGGAGTTCCGCGCGCCCCGCTACGTCGCCGCCCCGCTGCTGCGCCGCATGGTCGCCGCCGGGCGCCTGGGCCGCAAGAGCGGACGCGGCTTCTACGACCACACCCGGGAGGACGTCGCCGAGGACCTGCCCGCCGGGCGGCTGGCCGCGTCCGTACGCGGGGGAGAGCTCGACTTCGGCGTGGCCGACCTGCTGCTGGCGCGGCACATCGACGACGCCGCCCGCATGGTGGGCGACGGCTACGCCGACGCCGACGCCGTCGACACCGCCATGCGGTTCGGCTGCGGCTACCCCAAGGGGCCCGTCGAGCTGCTCATGGAACGCGGCCCCGACGCCGTCGCCGGCACCCTCGGCGCCGTGGCCGACGCCCACTTCGCGCCCTACGCCCCCTCCCCGCTGCTCGCCGCGATGGTGCGCGACGGCCGCTCGTCGCCGCACGCCCCGTCCTGAGCGCCGTGGGCCGGTACGGCGGCCACGACGTCATCGTCGTCGGGGCCGGCTCCAGCGGAGCCGTCCTCGCCGCGCGCCTGAGCGACCGGCCCGGCCGGCGGGTGCTGCTCCTGGAGTCGGGCCCCGCCTACACCCGCGCCGCCGACGTGCCGCCGGAGGTGCGCGACGGCACCACCATGGCCGCAGCCGTGCCCGGCCACCCGCTGAACTGGTCGCTCACCAGCACCGTCACCCCGGGGCTGCGGCGGCCGGTACCCCGCGGCCGGGTCGCGGGCGGGTCGGGGGCGATCAACGGCGGCGCCTTCGTGCGCGCCACCCCGGCCGACTTCGACGCCATGGCAGCGGCCGGGCACCCTGAGTGGTCCCACCGCGCCGTGCTCGCGTCGTTCGCCGCACTGGAGACCGACCACGACTTCACCGGCCCCGGCCACGGCACGCGCGGGCCGGTCCCCGTGCGCCGGGTCCGCACCGGCGCGGCCCCCGTGACCGCGGCGTTCCTCGACGCCTGCGCCGGCCTCGGCCTGCCCGAGGAGGCCGACAAGAACGCCGGCGGGCCCCCGGGCGCCGGGCCGCTCCCGCTCAATGTGGTCGGCGGTGTCCGGCACAGCGCCCTGTTCACCCACCTGCTCCCCAGAGCGGGCCGCCCCGGCCTGACCGTGCTCGGCGGCGCCACCGTCCGGCGGGTGCGCTTCCGCGGCACGCGCGCGACCGGCGTCGAGGCGCTCATCGGCGGTCGGCCGCGCGTCTTCCACGCACCCGAGGTCGTGCTCAGCGCGGGCGCGGTCGGCACCCCGCGGCTGCTCATGCTGTCGGGTATCGGGCCCGCGGCCCGGCTGGCCGGCCACGGCATCCCGGTGGTGCACGCCGCCCCGGGGGTGGGGACGCGGATGAGCGACCACCCGAGCGTCGCGGTCGGCCACCTGCCCGCGGCCGGCGCGGTGCGGGGGCCGGACAGCCCCGTGGCGGAGGCCGCGCTGCACGCGGCCGCGCCGGCCGGCGCGGCCGGGCTGGAGCTCATGCCCTACACCGCCCCCTTCGACCGGCTGATCCCCGCACCGGGCGCCGCCCCCGGCCCGGGCGAGTGCGCGATCGGCGTGCAGGTGCTGCGCCCCGCACGCACCGGGACCGTCACCCTCGCCTCCGCCGACCCAGGGGCGCCGGCCCTGCTCTCCCACGGCCACCTCACCACGGCGGCCGACCGGGCGTGCATGCGCGACGGCGTGCGGCTGTGCGTCGACATCATGGAGACCGCCGCTTTCCGCGCCGTGTCCCCGCGGCACAACGGGCCCCCGCCCGCGGTCCTCGGCTCCGACCGGGAGCTCGACGGCTGGATCCGTGCCCGGCTGTCCACCGCCGTGCACCTGTCGGGCGGGTGCGCCATGGGCGACGTCGCCGACGCCCACGGCCGGGTCCTGGGCGTCGACGGCCTGCGGGTGGCAGACACCTCCCTGCTGCCCCGGGTCCCCGAGCGCGGCACCGGCGCGACCGCCATGGTGATCGGCGAGCACCTGGCCCGCCTCGTCGACGCCGAGGGCTGACACCGGCCCCGGCGGCGCGGCCGCCGGTCAGAGGGTGTCGCGCTCGTAGGGGCCGTCCCACTCGGTGGGCAACGGGTGGGCGCCGGGCGCCACGCGCCGTACGATCTCGTCGAGCGCGGTGCGCACGTAGGGCTCGCCGACCCACAGGTGCTTGGCGTTGTCCACGCCGATGACCTCGGCCTGCGGCACGCGGGCGAACCGCCTGCGCGCCTCATCGGGGCGCAGGTAGTCGTCGAACTCGGGGACGAGCGCCACAAGGGGCTTGCCGGACGCGGCCCACACGTCGAGATCGGCGTCGCCCGCGCGGTGCAGCGGCGGGGACAGCAGCACCGCGCCCCGCACCTCCGGGTCGCAGCCCCACTTCAGCGCGAGCTCGGTGCCGAAGGACCAGCCCACGAGCCACGGCGCGGGCAGCCCCTCGAACTCGGCGAACTCGATCGCGGCGGCGACGTCGTACCGCTCGGTCTCGCCCTCGCCGAACGTGCCCTGGCTGGTGCCGTGCCGCGACGTCGTGCCGCGCGTGTTGAAGCGCAGCACCGCCACCCCGGCGAGCGCGGGCAGCCGGAAGGACGCCTTGCGCATGACGTGGCTGTCCATCATCCCCTCGGCCGTCGGCAGCGGGTGCAGGCAGATGATGGTGGCGACGGGATCGCGGTCCTCGGGGAGCGCGAGCTCCCCGACCAGCTCAAGGCCGTCGGCGGTGTGCAGGGTGATGGGGCGGCGGTCGGCGGGCAGCACCGTGCTGGCGCGGATGTCCATGGCTCCTCGGTCGGATGTCACCGGCTCGTGGACGCGGCACGAGCACGTCGGAAGGTGGTGGGCGGTGCGCCGGGCGGACGGGCCGCCCGGTGTGCTGCCGCGGTCCCGGCCGGTCCGGGCCGCGGCCTCGGTACCTCAGTACCTCGGCGGCCGGACGCCCCGGTGGGCGCGCTTCTCCCAGCAGGAGGAGTGCCAGTGGCGGCGGTCGTCGCCGTCGCCGAACGGCCGCCAGGCCACCACGTGCGGCATGCCGGGCGGGATCTCCTGGTGGCAGCCCGGACACCGGTAGGGCTTCGCCGCGGCGGCGCCGCTGATCCGCCGCACCGCCCATTCGCCGTCGGGGCCGGTCTCCCGGCGCTCGCCGCCGGTGACGCGCAGCAGCAGCGCGTCGGGATCGGACGTCGGTCGGGCGGGGTCCCCCTTGCGGCGGGGGGAGTTGCGGCGCGGACTCACCCCTCCAGGGTAGGAGGCCGCCGTCCGCGCTTTCGAACCCGCCTCCCGAGCCCTGCGTCACACACCTCCCACGCGCCGTGCGGCCGGTGGAACGCCGAGGGCCCCGATCCACCCGGATCGGGGCCCTCGGCGTACTCGACGGTGGGGGAGTAGGCCCTACTCCTGCCACCAGTCCTCGTTGTCGGCGCCCTTGCCGGCGGACACCGGCTGGCGGCCGGCGCCCTTGGTGGGCTCGATCGCGGGCTGCTCCTTGGCCGCGGACACCGGCTGGGCGGCCGGGGCCGGGGCGGAAGCGGGCACGGCCGGCATCGAGGCGTCGCCGCCGCCGAGCAGCTGGCGCAGCTGCTGGAGGTGCGACTGGATGCTGTCGCGCTGGCGGGTGAGCTCGTCGACCTGCTGCTGGGCAGCGGTCATGATCCGGTCGGCCTCGGACTTGGCGTCGCCGACCAGGTGCTCGGCCTTGGACTTGGCCTCGCCGTTGACCTGCTCGGCGTTCTTCTTGGCGTTGGCGACGACCTGCTTGGCGTGCTGCTCGGCGTCGCGCCGGGTCTGCTCGGCCTGGGCGCTGGCCTTGGTGGCGCGCTGCTCGGCGCTGGAGGCGCGCTCCTCGGCCTCCGACACCAGCTTCTGCGTGGCGGCCTGCGCGGCGGCCAGGCGCTCGGCGTCCTGGCGCTCGGCCTCCTCGCGGCGGCTGGCGAGCTGGATCTCGAACTCGGCCTCTTCCTGCGCCCGCTTGGCCTCGCTCTCCTCGGCCGTGCGCTGCGCCTGCGCGCGCATTTCGTCGGCCTGGCGCTTGGCGGTCTGCACGGTTTCGTCGCGCTCGCGCTTGGCGGACGCACGGGCCTGGGCGCACTCGCGCTCGGTGGTCGTGCGCAGCTTGGCGATCTCGCCCTCGAAGGTGGCGCGCTTCTCGGCGATCTCGTGGTCGACGGCGGAGCGCTTCTTCTGGACCTCGCGCTCGGTGGTCGACGTGAGCTCGTCGGCCTCGCGGCGGGCCGTGGTGCGGATCTCGTCGGCCTCGCCCTCGGCGCTCTGCCGGGTCTCGTCGGCTTCGCGCTGAGCGGAGGTGCGGAGGTCGGTGGCCTCGTTCTCGGCCGCCGCGCGCATCTCGGCGGCCTCGATCTTGGCGCCGGCCTTGATGTCGCCGGCCTCGGCGCGGGCGCCCTGGACGAGTTCGGTGGCCTGCTCCTCGGCGAGGCGCAGCAGCTGCTCGATGCGCGCGCCCAGCCCGGAGTAGGTGGGACGGTCCTGCTCCTGGAGCTGGCGCTTGGCCTCGGAGAGGTCGTTGCGGCTCCGCTCGACCTCGTGGCGCGCCTGGTTCAGCTCCGCGTGCTTCTGCGCGATGTAGGTGGTGACCTGGTCCCGGTCGAAGCCGCGCAGCACCACGTCGAACTCGGTGGCCTGGCTGCCTTCCTCGAAGAAGTTGGTGAGCTGGGTTTCAATATTATTGGACGACATGTGGCGGGTTCCTGAACGGGAGACGAGACGGCTGCATTACGGGGGTCATGCTGTCGAGGCGGGTGCGCTGTGCGCGTCGCCGTGTGCGGCCGGTCCCCACGCCTGGGTCCGGCGGGCTGTCCTCCGGGGAGGCTACTCCGCCAAGACCTGCCGCGTAGGGAAGTTCGCTCCATCGATATCGATATGGAGTCGTCGCCGGCCTGCGAGGGACGCCATGTGCGCCGGACCCGGCTCGGACCTGCTCGGGCGGGGGACAGGGACAGCGCCAGAGAACTGGCAGCTAGCAGACTTTACCAATCCCACGCCCCCTGGGAAGAGGGTTCGCGGTAATTCGTCCATGATGCGGCCCATATCCGTGCGGACAGACGTGCGCGGACGCCGAAAGTGACGGTTGCATTACACCTCCGGCGCCCCGCGGCCCGTGGAGCGCGGAGGCGCCCCGCTCACCCGTGGCCGTCGCCGGCCTCCGCCGCCTGCACGATCTCGGTCAGCACGCCCCCGCAGTCCTTGGGGTGCAGGAAGGCGATCCGCGACCCCATCGACCCCGCGCGCGGGACCGGGTCGAGGACGCGCACGCCCCGCGCGCCGATGGCCTCGGTCTCTGCGGCGACGTCGGGGGTCCCGAACGCCACGTGGTGCACCCCCTCGCCGTGGCGGGCGAGGAACTTGGCGACCGGCGAGTCCTCCCGGATGGGTTCCAGCAGTTGCAGGTAGGTGGCCTGGCCGTCGTCCGTGCCGTTGACCCGGAGCATGGCCTCGCGCACGCCCTGCTCCTCGTTGACCTCGATGTGGGCGACCTCGAAGCCGTAGGCGGACCGGTAGAACTCGATTCCGGCGTCGAGGTCCTTGCAGGCGATGCCGACGTGGTCGATACGGGTGAGCATGGCAGTCCAACCTCCCAGGGGATCGGTCACCGACGTGTAGGTATCGTTGCAGACCCGGAGCGACACAGCGTCACAAGAGTGTGGAGGCCCTCGATGCCCGGATCCGTCATCGTCAGTGGAGCACGGACCCCCACCGGAAGGCTGCTCGGGTCGCTCGCCGGATTCAGCGCCGTCGACCTCGGCGCCGTCGCCATCGAGGCCGCGCTCTCCCGCGCCGGCATCACCGGCGGACAGGTCGGCTACGTCGTCCTCGGCCAGGTCCTCCAGGCCGGCCAGGGGCAGATCCCCTCGCGCCAGGCCGCGGTCAAGGCGGGCATCCCCATGAGCGTGCCCTCCCTGACCATCAACAAGGTGTGCCTGTCGGGCCTCGACGCCATCGCCCTCGCCGACCAGCTCATCGCCGCCGGGGAGTTCGACGTCGTCGTGGCGGGCGGCATGGAGTCCATGACCAACGCCCCCCACCTGCTGCCCAAGTCCCGCCACGGCTACAAGTACGGGTCCATCGAGGTGCTCGACGCCACGGCCCACGACGGCCTGACCGACGCCTTCGACGGCGACTCCATGGGCGCCTCCACCGAGCGGCACAACACCCGGCTCGGCATCGGCCGCGAGGAGCAGGACGCCTTCGCCGCCCGCTCGCACCAGCGCGCGGCGGCCGCGATCAAGGACGGCCGCTTCGACGCCGAGATCGTGCCCGTGAGCATCCCGCAGCGCAAGGGCGAGCCCCGCCTCTTCACCGAGGACGAGGGCGTGCGGCCCGAGACCACGGCCGACTCCCTGGCCCGCCTGCGCCCGGCCTTCGACGCCGACGGCACGATCACCGCGGGCTCCTCCTCGCAGATCTCCGACGGCGCCGCCGCCGTCGTGGTCATGAGCCGGGCCAAGGCCGAGGAACTGGGCTGCACGGTCCTCGCCGAGATCGGCGCGCACGGCAACGTCGCCGGCCCCGACAACTCCCTGCAGTCCCAGCCCGCCAACGCGATCCGGCACGCCCTGGGCAGGGCCGGCGGCGACACCGCCGCCCTCGACCTCATCGAGATCAACGAGGCGTTCGCCAGCGTCGCCGTGCAGTCGGTGCGCGAACTCGGGGTCTCCGAGGACATCGTGAACGTCAACGGCGGGGCCATCGCCCTGGGCCACCCCATCGGCGCCTCCGGCGCGCGCATCGCCCTGCACTTGGTCCACGAGCTGCGCCGCCGCGGGGGCGGGCTGGGCGCCGCCGCACTGTGCGGGGGCGGCGGCCAGGGCGACGCCCTGCTGTTCACCGTCCCGGGAGCCTGACCCCCGCTCCACCACCGCGCGAGCGGCCCGGGCGCACGCCGAAGGCGAACGCGCCTTCCCGTCCCCGGGCCGCCTCGCTACGGTCGTGCGCATGACCACCGCACAGCCCGGAGAACGGGCCGACACCGCCGCCGACGCCCCCACCCCCTCCCCGGCCGAGTGGACCCCGAGCCCGGCGGAGGCGCGGGTGCTGCGCGCCGGGACCGGCGGCGAGCGCGAGACCCTGGAGGCGTTCCTCGACTACCTGCGCGACGCCGTCGTGCGCAAGATCTCCGGGGCGGGCGAGGCGGAGGCCCGCCGCCGCCTGGTGCCGTCGCACACCACACTGGCCGGGATGCTGCCCCACCTGTGCCTGGTCGAGAAGAACTGGTTCCACCGCACCCTCACGGGCCGCACGCGGGCCGAGGTGGGCATCGACCTGCCCGGCCCCGACGACTCCTGGACCGTTCCCGAGGACGCGACCGTCGCCGGCCTCATCGCCGAATACGAGCGGGTCTGCGAGCGGTCGCGGGAGATCGCGGCCGGCTACGCCCTGGGCGACCGCGCGTCCCACGAGCAGGTCGGCGAGGTGTCCCTCCGGTGGATCCTCGTGCACATGATCGAGGAGACCGGCCGGCACGCGGGCCACGCCGACATCATCCGCGAACAGCTCGACGGCGCCCGGGGGGAATGAGGCGCGGACGCGGAGCCGCGGGGTCAGATCCGCGGCGCGTGCAGGACCGGTGACCGGTCGCCCAGCGGGTCCCCGGCGGGCGGCGCGGCGGTGCGGCGGTCGGCGTCGGCCAGGGCGCGGTCGGGCAGCCACAGCACGAAGGTGCTGCCCACGCCCAGCGCCGAATGCACCGCCACTGCACCGCCGTGGCTCTCGGCGATCTGGCGGACGATCGCCAGCCCCAGGCCCACCCGGCGCTCCCCGGGGGTCGGGGGCGCGGCCATGGCGCGCTCGGGCCGGCCGAACCGGTCGAAGATCCGGTCCTGGTCGCCGGCCGCGATGCCCGGACCGTCGTCGCGCAAGGCGATCCACGCCCACCCGCTGTGGCTCCCGACCGCCAGCAGTAGCACGCTGCCGCCCGGTGCCATGCGCACGGCGTTGGACAGCAGGTTGTCGACGGCCCGGCGCAGCGCCTGCGGGTCGCCCGCCACCACCGGCCCGGGTGCCAGCCGCCGGGTCAGCGCCAGCTCGCGCTCGGCGGCCAGCGCCGTGTACTCCTCGGCCGCCTCCCCGGCGATCGCGGCCAGGTCCACGTCGACGTCGGCGAACGCGGGGGAGTTGCGCCGGGCGGACGCCAGCAGGTCCTCCACCAGGCTGGTCATCCGCCCCGTGGCCCGCGTGACGATCGCCGCCGCCTGCGCCCGCGCGGCCGGGGCGGCGTCGTCGTGGGCGAGCACGGCGTCGACGTTCGCCTGGATGACGGCCAGCGGGTTGCGCAGTTCGTGGGAGGCGTCGTCGACCATCTGCCGCTGCGCCGTGAACGCGCCCTCCAGCCGGTTGAGCATGTCGTCGACGGTGTCGGAGAGCGCGCGCAGCTCGTCGCGCGGCCCCTCCGATCCGATGCGCCGCGACAGGTCGGTGGCGGAGATGTCGCGGGCGGCGGCCGTGATGCGCCGGACGGGTCGCAGCGCCCGCCCCGACAGCCACCACCCGGTGGCCAGGCTGGCGATGAACAGCCCGCCCGCCGCCACCACCGAGTAGTCGCGCAGGAGTTTGAGCACCTTGTAGTTGACCGCCGCCTCGACGCCGCGCATGTCGACGGCCTCGAACTCGCGCCCGTCCTTGACCTGCAGGTCCCCGCTCTCGTCCTCGTAGACCTTGCCCGCCGTGACCGGTTGCAGCGGCTCGGCCTCCAGTGTGCTGGACAGCGAGACGTAGATCCCGCCCAGGACCAGCACGGCGAACCCGAACAGCACCGCCGAATAGGTGACCGTCAGCCGGAACCGGATCGTCTGCGACCACGCCGGCCCCCGGCGCAGCACCCCCGTGCCCGCGGCCCGGAGCCGCTCACCGGTCCCTGCCCCAGAGCCGGTCCCGCGCGCCTCGCCCCACATGTCACCGCTCCGCCCGTAGCCGGTATCCGCGGCCGATCACCGTCTCCAGGACCGGCCCCTCCCCATCGGCGGTCAGCTTGCGCCGCAGCGTGCCGACCGTGACCCGCACGCTCTGCGTGAACGGGTCGGTGTTCTCGTCCCAGACGTGTTCCAGCAGCTCTTCGGCCGAGACCACGTGGCCCGGCCGCGACATCATGTAGCGCAGCACGCCGAACTCCTTCAGCGTCAGCGACAGTTCGCGGCCGTCGCGGGCCGCCACGTGCCGCGCGCTGTCGAGGTAGAGGCCGCCGACCTCCAGCACGGCCGAGCCGCCGGTGACGTCCCTGCGCAGCAGCGCCCGGATCCGGGCGAGCAGCTCCACCAGCGCGAACGGTTTCGTGATGTAGTCGTCGGCGCCTTCGTCGAGGCCGCGGACGCGGTCGGTCAGCCCCGAGCGCGCCGTCAGCATCAGGATGCGCAGTTCGGGCCCCGACGCCGTGGCGAGGTCGCCGCGCCGCACCGCCCGGCAGATCGTGAAGCCGTCGGAGTCGGGCAGGGTGATGTCGAGGATCATCAGGTCGTACTCGGTGACGGCCAGCTTCTCGGTGGCCTCGGCGGCGGTGGCCGCGGTGTCCACCGCGTACCCCGCGCGGCCGAGGCCGCTGCGCAGCGCGCTGACCAACCCCTCTTCGTCTTCCACCACCAGAAGTCGCACGGACTCACCATAACCGTGCGGGGAAGGCCCTCCAGGGTCGGCTTTCAACGGATTTTCGGTGACGTTTCCGGGCGTTTTCGGGGGTCGCTGGTGTGCTGTCCGGAGCCGGCCGCCCACGGTCGGCAGTGTGGACCGCGAAGGAGCCCCCATGGCCGAACCGCCCCGCCACGGCCGCAGCACGCTCGCCTGCGCCACGACCGGCCTCGCCGCCGGGCTGGTCCTGGCCGGCGCCGCCTGCGCCGTCGCCGCCGACGCCCGGAGCGGGGCACCGGCCTACGTCGAGACGGTGTGGTCGGCGCACCCCGATGCCGGCACGGTTCCGGCCGCCCGTGCCGGAGGGGCACCGGGCGACGTCATCGCGCACGGAGCCGCCGCACACGGTCCCGCCGAGGCCGGCCGCACCGCGGCGGGGCGGCTGTGAACACCGGGCCGGCCACCGGGGCGCTCGCCGACCTCGGACCCGAGGAGCCCCCCGGAGCGCGGCGGGCCGGCGCCCGCGCGGCCCTTCTGGAGCGCACCCTCGCCGAGGTCGAACGGGTCGTCGTCGGCCAGGACCGGCTGATCGAGCGGATGCTCGTGGGGCTGCTCGCCCGCGGCCACTGCCTGCTCGAAGGAGCCCCGGGAGTCGCCAAGACACTCACGGCGCGCACCCTGGCCGCCGTGATCGGCGGCCGGTTCGCCCGCCTGACCCTGACCCCCGACCTGGAGCCCGGCGACGTCGTCGGCACCCGCGTGCGGCGGCCGGCGTCCGACGGCTTCGCGTTCGAACCCGGGCCCGTCTTCGCCCACCTCGTCCTGGCAGACGGGATCGACCGCGCCCCGGCCAGGGTGCGGACGGCGCTGCTGGAGGCCATGGCCGAAGGGCGGATCGCCGTCGCCGGGACCGCCCACCCGCTGCCGTCGCCCTTCCTGGTCCTGGCCACCCTGAACCCCGTCGAGTCCGACGGCGCCGGCCCGCTGTCGGCGGCGCAGCGCGACCGGTTCCTCATGAAGCTGGTCGTGGACCACCCCGCGCCACTGGACGAGCTGGCCATCCTGCGGCGCATGGGCGTGCGCCCGCCGCGCCCCTCCGCCGTCCTGGCCCCCGACCTCGTCGCCGAGCTGCAAGAGGCCGCCGACGACGTGTTCGTGCACGACGCCGTGGCCGAATACACCGTGCGGCTGGTGCACGCAACCCGGGAACCCGCCGCCTACGGCCTCGCGGACGTGGCCGGGCTCGTGGCGTTCGGGGCCGGGCCGCGCGCCACCCTCGGCCTGGCCGCGGCGGGACGCGCGCTCGCCGTCCTGCGCGGCCGCGACTACCTGCTGCCCGGCGATATCGCCGACGTCGCCGCCGACGTGCTGGCCCACCGGCTCGTCCCGACCCCCGCCGCGCTCGCCGACGGCCACGATCCGCGCGCGGTCGTCGGCCGCGTCCTGGACGGGGTGCCCCGTCCCGAGACCGTGCCGCCGGGCCGGCGGCCGTGGACGGGGCCGCGGCTGTGAACACGGCAGGCGGGTGCGCGCCGCGCACCCGGACACCGACCACCGGACGCACGCAGGAGGGGTACATGCAGGGGGAAGCGCAACGACTCCGCACCATCGCCGACGGCACCCGCCGCCGGGCCGCCCACCCGGCCGAACCCCCACGGGGAGCCGCGCCGGTGGAGGCGGAGCAGCAGACGTGGGCGCTCGTCGACGCCCCGGCGGCCATGGACTTCGGCGCCGCCACCATGCCGAAGCGGGACCTGGCCACCTCGGTCGTCTCCACCGTCGCCCTGCTGGCCGAGCGCTCGCGGCACCCGGTGGGCGTGCGCATCGCCTACGGCCGAATGCTCGGCACGGTCCCCGCGAAGGACGGGCCGGCCCCGATGACGAGCACGCTGCGCACGCTGCTCGGGCTGCCGGCCCCCGCCCGGTGGGACGTCCCCGGGGTCGACCTCGCCGAGGCGCTGGACCGGCTGCACAGCGAGCACCCGGGCCCCGGGCCGAGGATCATCGCCGCCGCCTTTCCCTGCGGCGAGGGCGGAACGGGACCGCTGCCGTGGGAGGCCCCGCTGCGCCGGCTGGCCCTCCGCCACGACGTCACCGCCGTGGAGATCCCCGACCCGCGCGACCTCGACCTCCCCGATGTGGGGGTGATCGCCCTGGTCGACCCGGCAACGGGCGCGCGGCGGGAGATCGCCACCTCCGACCCGCTGCTGCGCGACCGCCACGCAGCGGCGGCGACGGAGCGCGGCCGGCGCCGGCTCGCGGCCTTCCACGCCGCCGGTGTCACCCACATCCGCCTGGGAGCCGCCCACGCCCCGACGCACGACGTGCCCGCCCGGCGCCGCCCCTGGACCGTTCCCGGTACACGGGCCTCATCCGCTTCCGGGTGGGACCGGTGACGCCGCACCACCGGCCGCCGGCACGCGGGCCCGATTTCTTCTTCCCCGACGCACCCGGACCCGATCTCACCGCCCGGAGGACACGAGAGGCCCGCTCCTCCTGGCCGCCACCGCCCCCACCGCCGGCGCCGACACCTACGGTGTGGGCCACGGCCGCGCGGCCGGCCCCGAGAAAGGGGGAGCGCGGACGGCACCGCACCACCGGCACCGGCGGGCCGCCTCCGGCCCGGCGCGGGCCCCGGGGGGTCGTCCCCGTGGCCGTGCTGCTCGCCGCGCTCACCGGCGGCACCGCCGGGTGGCTGGGCGGGTCGGTCGCCCGGGAGGGCGCCCTCCAGGCCGCCCAGACGCCCGCGGTGCCGGCCGAGACGGCCGCGGTGCCGTCCTCTCCGGCCGGCGTCGCCGACGCCGCGGCGGTCGTGCTCCCCAGCCTGGTGTCGGTCGAGACCGCCGCCACCTCGGGCTCCGGCTTCGCCTACGGAGGCGCCGGCCACGTCCTCACCAACGCCCACGTCGTGGGCGACGCCGAAGCGGTCCGCGTGGTGCGTGCGGGGGAGCGGCCCGTCGACGCCGAGGTGGTCGGTACGGACACCGCGCGGGACATCGCCGTCCTGTACGCCCCCGACGCCGGGCTGGAGCCGGTGCGACTGGGCGACGCCGCCGCGCTGCGCATCGGCGACACGGTCCTGGCCGCCGGCTCGCCGCTGCGCCTGGCGGGGACGGTCACCTCGGGCATCGTCAGCGCCGTGGACCGCGAAGCGCGGCTGGGCGGGGCGGCCGACCCGCAGCCGGTCATCCAGACGGACGCGGCCATCAACATCGGCAACTCCGGTGGCCCGCTGATCGACACGGCGGGGCGGGTCGTCGGGGTCAACACCGCCATCGCGACCGTGGGGCCCGGCGGCGGAAGCATCGGCATCGGCTTCGCGGTCCCCATCGACCGGGCCGCGGAAGCGGCCGATGACCTCATCGGCTGAGCCGCCGGACCGCGCCGGACCTTCGGACCGCGGCCCCGGGAAGCCGCGGCCGGGGGTCCGCGGGCGGCCGTCCGCCGCGGTCCGGCCCCGAAGACCGATCCGGCCGGGTGGGCCGGGCCGTGCGCGCCCGGCCGGATCGCCGTACCGGCGACACCGTCACCTCCGGCGCCCCCGCGCGGGCGGCGCTTGCGATACTCGGGCGGACCGGGACCTTCAGCGCCGAGGAGTCAGATGGACGTCCGCCAACTCGTCGACCGCACCCTGCACGGCGACCCCCGCGCCATCGCACGCGCGATCTCCCTGGTGGAGAACGCGTCGCCCGTCCTGCGGGAGATCATGTCCGGGCTGGCCCCGCACACGGGGCGGGCCCGGGTCGTCGGGCTCACGGGGGCGCCCGGTGTGGGCAAGTCCACCAGCACCAGCGCCCTTGTGGCGCGGCTGCGCGAGCGGGGCACCAGCGTCGCCGTCCTCGCCGTCGACCCCTCCTCGCCCTTCACCGGAGGCGCCCTGCTCGGCGACCGGGTGCGCATGCAGGAGCACGCGGGCGACACCGGCGTGTTCATCCGGTCGATGGCCAGCCGCGGCCACCTGGGCGGGCTGTCCTGGGCGACCCCGCACGCGCTGCGCGTGCTCGACGCGGCGGGGTTCGGGGTGATCCTCGTGGAGACGGTCGGCGTGGGCCAGGCCGAGGTGGACATCGCCCGGCACGCCGACACCACGGTCGTGCTGAGCGCTCCGGGCATGGGCGACGGTGTGCAGGCGGCCAAGGCCGGCGTTCTGGAGATCGCCGACGTCTTCGTGGTCAACAAGGCCGACCGCGAGGGCGCGCACGCCACCGTGCGCGAGCTGCGCCAGATGATCGCGCACGTCGAGCGCCCCGCCGGCGCGTGGAAGCCGCCGATCGTGAGCACGGTGGCCGCCCAGGGCGACGGCATCGCCGAGCTGCTGGGCCGGCTCGACGACCACGACGCCCACCTGCGCGGCAGCGGTGAACTGGAGGTGCGGCGCACCGCGCGCGCCCGTGAGGAGATCGAGGCCGTCGCCGTGCGCGCGCTGCGCGAGCGGCTGGGCGACGTGCACGGCCACTCGGCCCTGGACAAGCTCGCCGACGAGGTGGCCCGCGGCCACACCGACCCCTACACCGCCGCCGACGCCGTCGTGGCGGCCCTCACGGAGGCGGGGTGACGCCCCGGATTCGTGTCGGCACGGTAAATAGTGACGGCCGGCGCGCCCGCGCAAGGGGGGATCCGTTCGCTTGCCGCGAATTCGGGACACGAAATGCGCTTCGAGTAGTTGGATGTAAGCAGGACATCCCTGGAAAAGCCGTGCCGGCACGGTGCCCCCTGGTGGGGTTTCTCCCCGGGGGCTGGTTTGCGGAAAGTGGGGTTCGGGTTTTCCGTCCCTGTCTGACCGCTCTGTGAGGAGCGACGAGTCATGTTCGAGAGGTTCACCGATCGCGCGCGGCGCGTGGTTGTCCTGGCG
>NZ_JBHSFQ010000024.1:0-104037 GCF_042653925.1 Nocardiopsis mangrovi | reverse complement strand
TACACCTCAGAGACCCAGCGGCGCCAGGCGTTCCCGGAATGGCTGCACCACTACAATCACCACCGGTTCCACACCGCGATCAGCGGCCCTCCCGCCACCCGCGTACCTAACCTCTCGGGGCAGTACATCTAGGGCTCCGGCGCATTTCCCGCCCCGGTTCCGGCCCGGTCCGGCACCTGCTCCGGCCCGGTCCGGGACTGATTCGCGCCCGGTCCGGGACCCGTTCCGGTGGGCGATCGTGTGGTCGCCCACCGGGACCGGGACGGCTTCGCGGCACCTCTCGCGCTCTTCTCGCTTCTCGACGCCTTCTCGGCGCTCGGGCGCTTCGGCCGGCGTCTCCCTTTCGACGGCGTTCCCTGGGCGGTGGCCCGCCCCCGCGTCATCCTGTCCGGAGGGCCTTCTCGAAGGCGTGGTGGACGTGGATGTCGCCGTCGTAGGGCGGGATCTCCACGTATCCGCGGGTGCGGTACATGGCCAGGGCCTCGCGCAGGGCGCTGTTCGTGCCGAGCCGCAGGGCGTGCATGCCCATGGCCGCGGCGTGGAGCTCGACCTCGCGCAGCAGGCGGTGTCCCAGCCCGATGCCGCGGGCGTCGGAGCGCACCCACATGTGCCGCACCTCGCCGACTCCGTCGTCATCGAGCCTGCGCAGCGCCGCACAGCCGACCGCGCGTCCGTGCTCGGTCGCGATCAGCAGGGCCCCCCGGGGGGCGGTGAGCTCGTCGGCGTCGACCAGTTCGCCGTCGTCGTAGCCTTCGGGGACGCGAGCGCGCATCTCGTCCGCGAACGCCGACAGGCAGGCCCGGGCGGGGGCCGAGGTCGCCTCGGCCACCGCGACGTCGATCCCCGCCAGCCGGAGCAGCCGGCGGACCTGCGCCATGGCGTCGATGAGCCGGTCCTGCTGCGGCTGGTCGAGGGCGGACAGCAGATCGTCGGCCACATCCGTCGCCCGGCTGTTCATGTCCGCGAGCGCGGCGTCGCCGGCCGGAGTGAGGGCCGCGGTCCGGATGCGGCGGTCGCCGTCCGCGGCCCGCACCGTGATGAGGCCCTGCCCTTCCAGGGAGCGCAGGAGCCGGCTCAGGTACCCGGAGTCGAGTTCCAACCGCGCCCGGAGATCGCGCACGTCGGCGCCGGAACCGATCTCGAAGAGGACGCGGGACTCGCTGAGCGGCCGGTCGGCGCCCATATAGCGATCGGTCAGCAGGCCGATCCGCTGCGTGTAGTAGCGGTTGAAGTCGCGGAACTCCGCGGCGTGACTCACCGTGCCCATCGTCCGCCCCTCAGCCGGTCAGTTCCTGGAGCTCGGCCGTCCGCGCGCCGCCCGCGTCGCCGGTGTTGACCGTGCCCTTCGGTTCGAAGAGCATCACGGAGACCTCGCCCTCGGCCTTGGGGCAGTGCTCGACACCGCGCGGGACCACGAAGACGTCATCGGGCCCCAGGACGACGTCGCGATCGCGGAGCCGGATGGTCAGCTCGCCGGAGATGACGAGGAACATCTCGTCGGTGTCGGGGTGGGAATGCCACACGAACTCGCCCTGGAGCTTGACGACCTTGACGTCGTAGTCGTTGACGCTCGTCAGGCGGCGCGGCTGCCACTGGTCGGTGATGCCGGCCAGGGCGTCGCTGATGTTGCGCACGTCGGTGTCCATGGAGCAAGTATCTGACGTTGGTCAGACAACGGCAAATCCGGCCCAGGCGACGACCCGCCGCTCCCGGATTCCGTCCTCCGTCTCCGGACTCCGACGTTCAGCCTCCGGTCACCCCGCGGCGGACGGCTCCCGGTCGAGCGCCGGGCGCTTGGGGTCGAAGCTCCATCCGGGAACGAGGTACCGCATCGCGGCCGCGTCGTCGCGCGCGCCGAGGCCGTGCTCGCGGTAGAGCCGGTTGGCGGCGTCCACCCGTTCCATGTCCAGCTCCACGCCGAGGCCGGGGCGGTCGGGAAGCGCGAGTTCCCCGTCGCTGATGACGAGGGGGTCGGTGGTGAGCCGCTGGCCGTCCTGCCAGATCCAGTGCGTGTCGATCGCCGTGATGTCGCCGGGCGCGGCCGCGGCGACGTGGGTGAACATCGCCAGGGAGACGTCGAAGTGGTTGTTGGAGTGCGACCCCCACGTCAGCCCCCACGCGTCGCAGAGCTGGGCGACGCGGACCGACCCCTGCATCGTCCAGAAGTGCGGGTCGGCCAGCGGGATGTCGACGGACGCGCCGCGCACCGCGTGCCCGAGCTGGCGCCAGTCGGTCGCGATCATGTTGGTCGCGGTGGGCAGGCCGGTGGCCCGGCGGAACTCCGCGAGCACCTCGCGGCCCGAGAAGCCGGCCTCGGCGCCGCACGGATCCTCGGCGTAGGCGAGCACGTCGCGCAGGGAGCGCCCGAGTTCGATCGCACGGGCCAGTGGCCAACCCCCGTTGGGGTCGAGCGTGACGCGCGCGTCGGGGAACCGGTCGGCCAGCGCGCGGATGGTCTCGGCCTCCTCCTCGCCCGGGAGCACGCCGCCCTTGAGCTTGAAGTCGCGGAAGCCGTAGCGCCGCTGGGCCGCCTCGGCGAGGCGGACCACCGCCTCGGGGGTCAGCGCCTCCTCGTCGCGGAGCCGGATCCAGTCGTCCTCCGCGTCGCCGTCCGACCGGTACGGGAGGTCGGTGCGCCCGCGGTCGCCCACGTAGAACAGGTAGCCGAGCACGGGCACCCGGTCGCGCTGCACGCCGTCGCCGAGCAGGGCGGCGACGGGGACGTCGAGGTACTGCCCGAGCAGGTCCAGCAGCGCCGATTCCACCGCGGTGACCGCGTGCACCGTCACCCGCAGGTCGAAGGTCTGCGCGCCCCGCCCCGCCGCGTCGCGGTCGCTGAAGCGGGCCCGGATGTCGTTCAGGACGCCGTTGCGGTCGCCGATCGGCCGCCCGACGACGAGCGTGATGGCGTCCTCCAGGGTGGCGCGGATCGACTCGCCGCCGGGGACCTCGCCGACGCCGCTGCGGCCGTCGGAGTCGGTGAGGACGACGAGGTTGCGGGTGAAGAACGGGGCGTGCGCGCCGCTGAGGTTGAGCAGCATGCTGTCGTGGCCCGCCACGGGGATCACACGCATGGCGGTGACGACGGGGGTCTTCGGCGGAGCGCTCATCGACGCCTTTCCTCGGGCGGGCGGCAGTGGCCGGCGGTGATCGCCGCGTTCACCTCGAACGTAACCCCCGTCACTCATGCACGTCCAAGGTCGTTTTTGCATCAGCCCATACCGGAAAGGAATCGGCGGCGCGTCGGCCCCGCCGCCCCGTTCGTCCCCGCTCGTTCCGTCGCCGCCATTGTCGACCCGCGTGCCGCGCGGCATCGCCCGGGCGCGGCCGATCCGGCGTTCCGATTCCCGGCCGGGGCCCTGCCCGCCGCGACGGCGCTCGGCCCGACGGCCGTCTCGACTTCCGTCTCGACGGCCGGCGCTCTTTTCCGGCGCGTTAACAATGTTTTTGTTTTCTTCCCGGATATCCGATTTCCGAGAAATAGGGAATTTCTCCTGCGGGCGATCCGGAATATGATCTTGCGTCCGCCGAATTGCGCGGCGGCGTTGGGAGGGTGCGCGTGGAGGACACGGTGCGGCGCGACGCGGTCACGCTGGCGGTGGTGGGAGTGGTCTGGCTGGCGATCGGCTGCGTCCTGCTCCCCGGAACGGGATGGATCACCTGGACGGCGTTCGCGGCCGCCGCCGTCTTCCTGGTGCTGGCCGCCGTGCGGGCCGTCGCGCTCCGGCGGGCGCGGGGCCGGCACGCCTCCGAGGACCCCGCCCCCTGACGCTCCGGTGGCACCGCGATCCGCGGAACACCGATGCCCGGCGCGCGGCCACGCGGCGCTCGGTGCTCGGTGCTCGGTCCGCAGGGCCGGAGCCCAGTGGCCGCCGGGCCGGAGAACGCCGGCAGGCCGGCTGAGGCCCGCGCCGCGGGCCTCAGCCGGCCGGGGGCACGGGGTCCGCTGGGCGGGCCGCCGCCTCCCGGTAGTCCTTCGGGGTCGTTCCGTACGCGGTGCGAAAGGCGCGGCTGAAAGCCGAAGGGTGCGGGAAGCCCCAGCGGGTGCCGATCTCCTGCACGCGCAGGCGGGCGAGCCGCGGATCGGAGAGGGCGCGGCGGGCACCGTCGAGGCGGCGGCGCCGGATCCACGCCGCCAGCGTCGTGTCGTGCCCCTGGAGGAGCCGGTGCAGGTAGCCCACGGAGATCCCGTGTGCCTCCGCGATCATGCCGGGGCTCAACAGCGGGTCGCCGAGGTGCCGGTTGACGAACGCCTGGATGCGCAGGATCAGGTTCCGCCGGTGGCTCTCCTCGGGCGCGTCCAGGTCGAGTTCGCGGGCGAGCAGCGCGGCCGCCAGGTCGAGGACGGCGCCGCCCAGGCGCTCGTCGGCGGCGGCCCCGAAGCCCGCCGCGTCGGACGCGACCCGCTGGACGAGCCCGGCCAGGAGCACGCCGACCGGGTCGGCTACCGGGATCCTCCGGCCGAGGAGGCCGTCGACCCACGGCGCGGGCAGCAGCAGGGCCGCCCGCGGCACGCCGACGGCGGCCGCCCCGGACGCGGCGCCGTCTCGGGCGATCCCGGACCCGGCGTCGCCCCCGGCTCCCCCGAGCACGCCACCGTCCCCGGGGGTGCCGAAAGCGCCGCCGTCTCCGAAGGCCGCAACAGCGCCGCCTTCGCTGTGGAGCCCGGCGGCGCTGCCGCGTCCCGGTGTGCCGGAGGCATGGGGGAACGGGTACGGCGCGTCGTACAGGTCGATACCGCCCGCTGTTTCCGGACCGTCCGCTGTTTCCGGTGCGGTCGCGGTCTCGGGCCCGGGCCGCGCGCCGGGGGTGGCGGCGTCCGGCGGCAGCGAGATGAACAGCTCCCCGGGACCGGAATCGCGCACGGGCGACGAGGTCCCGGTGTCCTCAGGGGGCGCGGGGGAGACGGCCCACACGCGGACGTCGCCCAAGGCGCGGACGCACCGCCACCCCGGGGCTCGGGCCGCCGACACGACGTAGGCGTCGTCGGCGGGGTGCGAACCGGTGCCGGCGCGCCGTTTCCGGCGCGCGGACCGGTCGGCCGCCTGCGGATCCGCGGTGGGGGACGCGGTCTCGATCATCCTGCCCTTCCTCGGGGCGCCCGTTCACCGCCGGTCGTGGGCGGCGAGCGGAGCGGCGACGTGGCGGTCCGGCCGCCGGAGGCGGCGGGCGGAGGGGTCGCCCGCCAGGGCCGGTCGCGTTCACCGCCCAGCCTCGCCGGACACGCTTCCGGCTCTCTTGCCGGACGCTTTCACGCCTCCTCCGGCGCGGTGAAGGGCCCTTGGGCCGATTCCCAGGAATCCCCCGGATTTCCCAGGAACCCCGCGGGCCCCGCGGACGCTGGAGCGCCGCACGGCCGGCCGGGGACAGGGCGGCCGGGGTCGGCGAAGGAGGGTGGCGAGCGGGTCGGCGTGCACGGCGTGCGGCGTGCCTACCGCGCGCGTGAGTGCGACATCCGCCAGGTGGTGTCGGCCGCGTAGGAGACCGCGTGCTCAGCGTGGGCGTGAGTGCGACGTTGAGGCCGTGCGCGCCGCGCGGACCGGACGCGGCGATGGCCGGCTCCGCGACCACGACGGCGTCGAACTCCAGGCCCTTGGCGAGCGATGCCGGGACGCGGACCAGGTGCTCCGCCGCCATCGCGCCGTCGTCGGCGCCGAGGAGCGGCGCGCCCACCCCGGCGCCGTCGCGCGGACCCGCACCGCCCTCGCCGTCCTGGACGCCCGGCCAGCCCCGCGGCGCCCGCCCCCGCCCGCGGCACGGCGCGCGCCCGCCGGCGCCCGGCGGCGGCGGGAACCCCGCCCCTCCGCCGGCCCCAGCCCACTCCCCCGGCGCCCGCCGCTCCGGGCACGTGTCGCGGCGCGTGGCGGCCGACGCGAGCGGCGCCGTTCCGGACGCGGAATTTACGCCCGACACGTCCCACCCTGAGGATCCATCGTCACGCTCCGTGTTTGCATGAACGGGTGACGGACGGTGGTCCGCGGACGTGACGAGGAGCGGAGGACGCCGATGCACGAGCCACAGCCGGAACCCGGCGGGCCCCCGGCGGCGCGGGTGCCCTGGCGGAGCCTTGCGGTCATCATCGGCATCGTGGTCCTGCTGGCGGTGGGGTGGCCGATCGTGAACGCCGCGATCGCCGACGAGGCACCGGTGGCCGACGGCAGCACCATGAGCGTCGCGGAGGGCGGCGGCCACGAGGCGCGGCTCACCTTCGGCCCCGGGTGGACCCTCCAGCCCGGCCGGAGCACCAAGGGGCAGACCTACAGCTTCACCCACGGCGGCGTGCGGATGACCGTCCTGTCCGCGGTCCTGGACCAGCCCCGCGACATCGACGAGCTCTGGACGGGGCTGCGCCGGGTCACGCAGGTGGACCACCCCGGCGCCGAGCTCGGCGAGCCCCGCGTCACCATGAGCCGCAACGGCGCCGGCGGCTGGACCGGGCCGCTGGTCGACGGCGACCAGACGGGACGGGCCGTCATCTACCCCTCGCCCGGCACCGCGTTCGCGGTCGAGATGACCGTGCTGGCCGCCGCGGACGCCTCGGATGGCGACCGGCGGGCCGCGGGCGAGCTCGCGTCCTCGATCGCCTTCGTCGGAAAGGGCGGGTCATGAGCCGCCACGAGCGCCCCTACGAGCCGGGCCCCGCCCGCACCGGGGCACACGAACGGCCCGGCGCGGGCCCGCGGCACGGCGGCCTGCACCCCGGCCATCCGCTGCTGCACGGCGTCCCCCGATCGCAGCGCGGCCGCGCGGTGTGGACCGTCTTCGGGGTCCTGTGCGCGGCGGGCGTGATCTCCATCCTGGTGTCCTTCGGGGCGCAGATGCGGGTGTTCCCCGGCGAGACGATGCTGTCGCTCCTCCTGCTCGCCGTCTCCGTGGCCATCGGATTCGCGCTGCTGCGCCGCATCCGGCCGGTATGGTCGCCGCCGCGCGGCCTGTCCGCGGCCTGCGTGCTGTGGGGGGCGACCGCCGCCACCGGGGCCGCGCTGCTCGCCAACAACGGCGTACACGGGATGCTGTCCAAGACAGCGGGGCTGCCCTTCACGTCGCTGTGGGGGGCGGCGCTGTCGGCCCCGGTCAATGAGGAGCTGCTGAAGCTCTGCGGGCTCGCGCTGATCGCGCTGGCGGCGCCGCGGGCCTTCCGCGGGCCCATGGACGGGTTCGTCTTCGGCGCGCTCGTCGGCCTGGGCTTCCAGGTCATGGAGAACCTGACCTACGCGCTGAACCTGGTGGTCCAGCAAGGGGCGACCGCCGGAGCCGGTTCCGTCATCCTGTCGTTCGCGGCCCGTGTCCTCCTGACGGGGTGGGGGTCGCACTGGGCGATGACGGCGGTCGCGGGCGCCGGCTTCGGCCTGATCGCGGCGGCGGCCGGCCGGGCTCCGGCGCGGCGCCTGGTGCCGGCCGTGCTGCTGATCCTGCTGGCCGTGGCCATGCACTGGTTCTTCAACGCCCCGCTGCTGGCGGCCACCACGGGCGGCACGCTCTTCGCGTCCCTGCTGAACTTCGTGATCGCCGTCGTGGTGTACTTCACCGTCCGGCACGCCTACCGGCACCGCATGATGCGCGCCTTCGCCGGCGATGTGGCCGCGGGCCGGATGTCCGAGGCCGACGCCATGACCCTCATGCGCCGCGGGTCGCGCCGCAAGGCGCTGCGCGGCTCCGTCGGCCCGGACCGCTCCATGGCCGCCGCGCTCCAATCCGAGCGCCTGGCCCGCGCCGAGCCCGTGGCGGCCGGGCAGCAGCCGCCCCCGCCGTCGGGCTGAGCCCCGCCCGCCCGGGTCCGCGCCGGCCGGAGGCCGGAGCCGACCCGCCGGGACCACCCGCCCCCGGAGACGCGCGAACGCCCCGGAGAGGGGATCCGGGGCGTTCGCGGAGAGCCGGGTGGGCGGTCAGCGGACGATGACGATCGAGTTGTTGTCGAGCCGGCCGCTGTCCCACAGCCAGTCCATGGCCGCGATGCTGACGCGGGCGCAGCCGTGCGACGCGGGGTAGGGGGGAACGGAGTTGTAGCCGTGGACGGCGATGCCGCCGTTGAAGTACTTGGGCCGGTACAGCGCGCCCAGGGGGCCGGGGTCCCAGGCGTCGACACCGCGGAAGACGGTGTACTCGCCGGTGGGGGTCACGGCCACGCTCTCGCGGCCGCGGGACTCGTAGGTCTCGCCGGAGCCGGTGGAGGTGTTGAACACCTGCTCGACGTCGCCGTCGGAGACGACGAGCAGCAGCTGGCGTTCGAGGTCGATCTCGACGACGTTGCCCGACGTGCTGGAGGCGTCGGGGCGCACGCCGTCGTCGAGCGCCCTGCGGGTGTCGGGGCCGACGATGCCGTCGCGGTCGATCCCCGCCGCCTTCTGAATGGCGTAAACGGCGTGAACGGTCAGGCCGCCGAACTCGCCGTCGGCGGAATCGATCCAGTAGCCGAGTTCCATGAGGCGTTCCTGCAATGCAACGACCTCGCGCCCGGAGTCGCCGACGCGCAGTTCCGAGGAGCCCCAGTTGAACGAGAGTCCGGCCGGCGCCGCGGCGGCCGAGGCCGTCGCGCCCGGGACCGCGAACCCGGCCCCCGTCGCGACGACCGCCGACAGGGCGAGGGCGGCGGCCCTGGCCGTATAGCGCTTGAAGCGTCCATGAGAACGAGTAGCCATGCGGCGCACTTTACCCTTCTTTTACCCTGCAATCGATGGCTTCGGTTCGATTCTGTGGAAAAGATCTCCGTTTCCGCAATTCATCCGGGCGAAACTCCGGGAACATGATCGCACCGAAACCAGGGGCGCCGGGAGCGATTCCCTCACCTGCGGAGCAGCGCCCGCCACGCGCATTCCGCCGTTGTCAGCGCCATGGGCGCGACCGGGGTCGTGAACCCCATGGCGAGTTCGCCGGGCAGCCGCGAGCCGCCGTCGAGAAAGGCCAGGACGCCCGGGATGCCGTTGCGCCGGAAGAGCCCCGCGAAGAACGCCGCTCCGTCGATCCGCCCAGTGTCGAGCGCCCGCAGCAGGACCGCGTCCATGGCCAGGTGGCGCCGCAGGTGGGGCACCGGCGGCACCGGGGTGCGGCCGCGGGCGAGCGCGCCGGCCACCGCCGCCGCCTGCCGCTGGATGCCGCTGAACGTGTAGCCGGTGGACGGCCGGGTCGCGCCCCCGGCCGCGCCGATCCGGAAGACCCGGCGCCCCGGCCGGGTGCGGAAGGCGCCGTCGGTCATCGGGATCGCGCCCTGCTCCACCCCCGTCACCTCGAACGCGCCCAGCTCCAGCACCCGTCCGGTGTAGTCGCGCAGCGCCGCGTCGTACCCGGCGCCGTCGAGGACCCCGCGGGTGAACTCGGTGTACTCCACCAGCGCCTCGCGCGGCGACAGCGGCAGCACGTAGCCGAACGCGACCCCGTTGCGCGGCTGCGGCGGGCGCAGGTCCATCAGCACCGCCCGGCCCGGGTCGAACGCGTCGGCGGCGGTCCGCACGAACCACCCGCGGAAGTGCTGGAGGAGGGTGGTCCGCGCCGATGGCGGGACGGGCACCGGGCGGGAGTCGAACACCCACCGCGCGGCGACCTCGACGGGCCCGCCCGACGCGTCGCGCCCGCGCACCACGGCGCGGTCGGGGCCGTCCTCGATCTCCTCGACCGCCGCGCCGATCTCCTCGACCCGCCCGCTCATCCCGGCGCGGACGTGCGCCTCGAAGTCGGTCGACCGCAGCATCTTGTAGGACAGCGGGGAGATCGGTGCCGCGGTCGCGTCGCCGCCGGGGCCGACCACCTCCAGGAGGCTCCAGCGGGCCGCCAGGACGTCGTCCCACGGACCGCCGCCGGCCTCCCAGAAGCACCACGTCCGAACGGGCGCCCGCAGCGGCCCCGGCGGCGCCTCGATCAGCGCGACCGCGCCCACCCCGCCGTCCGCCTGCGGTTTCATCCGGTCCAGGCGCCGGGTAAGGGACAGTCCAGCGGCTCCCGCGCCCACGACGGCCACGTCGAACTCCCGCATGCGACCCAGCATCGCACGGGGCGGCCGGGCCGCTCCGCGACACCACGAACAAGGGCGCGGGGCCCGGCCCCGGGACGCGCCCGCCACGGACAGAGGGGTCCCGATGGACACCGGAACGCTGACGGAAGAGTTCGACACCGCCGCCGCGTCCTATGACCGGCTGGTGGCGGCCAACCCCGGCTACCACCGGCACCTGCGCGTGTCGGCGCGGCGGCTCGGGCTGCCCCGCGGGGGCGCCGGGCTGCGCGTGCTCGACCTGGGGTGCGGAACGGGCGCCTCCACCGCGGCGCTGGTGAGCGTCCTGCCGCGCGCCGAGATCATCGCGGTCGACGCCTCGGCCGGGATGCTCGACGCCGCCCGCGCGAAGCGCTGGCCGCCGGGCGTGCGGTTCGTGCACGCGCGCGCCGAGGACCTCACCCTCAGGGACATCGGCGGCCCCGCTGACGCGGCGCTCGCCGCCTACCTGCTGCGCAACTGCCCCGATCCCGACCGGGCGCTCACGGTCATGGGCTCGCTGCTGCGGCCGGGCGGCCGGGTGGCGCTCCACGAGTACTCCGTCGCCGACTCGGCGCGGGCCCGCGCGGTGTGGCACGCGGTGTGCTGGGGCGTCGTCATCCCCGCCGGCCGGGCGCTCACCGGTCGCGCCGACCTCTACCGCTACCTGTGGCGCAGCGTCCTGGCGTTCGACGGGGCCGCCGCCCTGCGCGACCGGATGCGCGCCGCCGGCCTCGAAGGCGTGCGGACCGCGCCGCTGCCCGGCTGGCAGTACGGCATCACGCACACGTTCGTGGGGCGCACCCCGCCGGCGGCGCCGGGGGACGGCGCGTGACCGCTGAGGGCCGCGACCCGCGCGCCGAGACGATCCAGCCCGCCGCCCCGCAGGGGCCGCCGCCGGCCCGGGCGCCGCACGCCGTGGTGGTCGGCGGCGGCATCGCCGGGCTCTCGGCGGCCACCGCCCTGGCCGAGCGCGGCGTGCGCACCGTCGTCCTGGAGCGCACAGCGGGACTCGGCGGCCGACTGCGCGGCCACCCCACGATGCTGGCCGACGGCTCGGCGGCGACGATGAGCCGCGGGTTCCACGCGTTCTTCCGGCAGTACTACAACCTGCGTGCGCTGCTGCGCCGGGCCGATCCCGGCCTGGGCATGCTCACGCCGCTGCCCGACTACCCGCTGGCGCACGCCCGCGGCCAGGCCGACCGGTTCGCCGGGCTGCCCGGGACTCCCCCGTGGAACGCGCTGGCGTTCGCCTGGCGGAGCCGCGGGTTCCCCCTGTCCGCCACCGCCGCGGTGAACGTGCCCGCCGCCCTGCAACTGCTGGACGTCGACGTGCCGGGCGTCTACCGCCGCCTGGACCACCTGGACGCGGTGCGGTTCCTCGACCTCGTCCGCTTCCCTCCGGGCGCCCGGCACCTCGCCTTCGAGGTGTTCTCCCGGAGCTTCTTCGCCGACCCGCGGTCGCTCTCGGCCGCGGAGCTGGCGGTGATGTTCCACATCTACTTCCTCGGCTCCGCGGAGGGGCTGCTGTTCGACGTCCCCAACGCGCCCTTCCCCCGGGCCCTGTGGGATCCGCTGGCCACCCACCTGGAGAAGAACGGAGCCGAGGTGCGCACCGGTCGGCCCGTCACCGCGATCGGGTCCGGGGCACGCCGCAGGTTCGCGGTCCACGGCGCCGACGGCGCCGTGGAGGAGGCCGACGCGGTCGTGCTGGCCACCGACCCCGGTTCCCTCGGCCCGCTGGCGGACGCCTCTCCCGGGCTGGCCACGCCCGCGTGGCGGGCCGGTGCCGGGCGCGTGCCCACGGCCCCGCCGTTCCTGGTGTCGCGGCTGTGGCTGGACCGGCCCGTGCGCTCCGACCGCCCCGCCTTCCTGGGCACCGGCGGCCACCCCACGCTCGACAACGTCAGCGTGCTGGAGCGCTACGAGGACGAGGCCGCCGCATGGGCGCGGCGCACGGGCGGCTCGGTGGTGGAGCTGCACGCCTACGCCCTGCGCGACGGCTGCGACCCGGCGGCCGAGCAGGAGCGGCTGATCCGGCAGCTGCACGGCGTGTACCCCGAGACGCGCGGGGCGCGGATCGTCGACCAGCGGCACGAGCTGCACGCCGACTGCCCGCTGTTCCCGCCCGGCGGGTTCGGCGCCCGCCTGCCCGTGCGCACCCCCGATCCCTGGCTGGTCGTGGCGGGCGACCACGTGCGGGTCGACCTGCCGGTGGCGCTGATGGAGCGGGCCGCCACCAGCGGGCTGCTGGCGGCCAACCGTCTCCTCGGCCAATGGGGGCTGCCCGGCCACGCCGTGCGGACCGTGCCCCGGCGGGGCCGGGTCCCGTTCCTGCGCGCCCTGGCCCGCGCCGCCCGCCGCGCCGGCTGACCGGCCCGCGCCGCCGTGCCGGTGCGCCCGCCCCGGCGGCCGGGCCGCACCAGGTCTCAGCCCCCGGTGGGCTCGGCCGTGCGCAGGAGGTGGCGGCGTTCGGCGTAGGCGAGGTCGTCGCGCCACAGCCGCCGGGCCACCGAGCGGATCATCGGGCGGATCGCGGGCGCCGCGCGCCGCGCGAGGGCGAACCCGGGGCGCGGTGAGGTGGCGATCACCGCCTCGATGACCGCGGTGCGCGGTACCCCGTTGCGGTCGACGCCCAGCGGGGTCGCGTGCGTCTCCACGACGCTGCCGGCCCCCTCCCCCTCGATGATGTGCATGACGACCGTGCGCGGCTCGGGGCAGGAGAACGCCGCACGCACGGGGACGCCCCAGCGGCCCGCGACCTTGAACGCCACCTCCACCACCATGCGGTCCGGGTCGGGGGCCGGCCCTTCGGGCACCTCGGTGACCCGCAGCCCCACGAACGAGTACGGGTGGAACCACGACCCGTGCCAGGGGTCGAGCCGGTTGGCCACGATGTCCTCGGGCTCGCACCGCCCCGCCATGCTCTCCACCGCGGAGATGGCGGGCGCGCCGTGCGGGCGCTCGGGCAGGACCGGGCGCGGCAGCGGCTCCTCGCCGCCCGCGCCGTCCAGGCGGACCCACGCGAGGACGCCGTCGTCATGGGCGGGGAACGGCGTCCAGCCCGGGAAGCCCCTGCCGTCGAGCGCCAGCCCGTGCCAGCGGCAGACGAGCCGGCCGGCGTCCACCGCGCCGCGGCACAGCGGCGCCCCCAGGTGCGGGCAGGCGCCGGGGGCGGCGTGCAGGGTGCCGCCGGCGCCGCGCCAGGCGACGACCTCGGTCCCGGCCACCACCCGCCCGAAGGGCCGGCCGGGGCGGACCTCGCTCGCGGCGGCCAGCACGTACCAGTTCCCGGACGGCCGGGCCAGCGCCCGGTCCAGGGCCGCGCCGATGACCGCCGGGGTCGCCTGGCGCCAGGTCGGCCGCTGCCGGGCCCACGCGGTCGCGGGCATCCGGCGCAGCGGGATCCCCCGCGGCCGGGGGTCGGGGAGGGACATGGCCTTGTGGTCCTCTCAACGGGCCATCGCCCGTATCGGGTGCGGTCACGGGGAGAGCAGTCGTGCGGTGAGGGCGCGGCCCAGCGCGGGCAGCGCCATCCCCGCGCGCCGGGCGCGCGGCACGCTGTGCCGCCGGGTCCACACGTCGTAGTCGGCGGCCTCGATGCGGTCCAGGATCCCCCGGTAGAGCCGCAGGGCCGTGGCGACACACGGGCGGGAGACCGGGTGCAGCATGGCGATCCCCGGTTCGGCCCGGCGGTAGACGTCGCGGTTGATCCGCGCGAGTTCGGCGAACGCCGCGCGCACGCGCGGGTCCTGGTCCCCCGTCCGGCGGCAGTGGGCGAGCAGGCCGCGGTCGGCGCCGTGCGCGGCGAGCACGTCGGCGGGCAGGTACACCCGGCCGCGGTCCAGGTCCTCGGCGACGTCGCGGAGGAAGTTGGTGAGCTGGAACGCCTCGCCCAGCGCCGCCGCGTGCGGCGCCGCCTCGGCACGGGGCACCGACGTGCCCAGGACGGGCAGCACCTGGAGGCCGATCACGGCCGCCGACCCGTACATGTAGCCGCGCAGCGCGGCGTAGTCGGCGTAGCCGGCCACGTCGAGGTCCATGCGCATCGAGGCCAGGAACGCCGAGAACAGCGGCGGGTCGATGTCGTAGCGCAGCGCGCAATCGGCGACGGCCCGCACGACCGGCCGTTCGGCGGGGGCGCCCGCGAGGGCCGCCGCGAGGTCGGCCTCGACCGCGTCGATCAGCCGGCGCCCTCCGGCGGGGGTGTCCGCCGGGCCGGGGGCGTCGACGATGTCGTCCACCCACCGCGCGAAGCCGTAGAGCGCGTGGATCGCGGGTCTTCGTGCGGGCGGCAGGACGCGGGTGGCGAGGTAGTAGCTCCGGCCGTGGCGGGCGTGCAGTTCCCGGCAGTGGGCGTAGGCCGCGCGCAGTGGCGCGCCGCCGATCCCCGCCGCGTCGAGTTCGGCATCGGTCCCCATCATCGGCTCCCTGCGGGCCGGGCGGCGCCGGTGATCCGCGCCGCCGCGAGCTTTCCGGAGATCAGGACGGTCGGCAGCCCCACCCCCGGTGTGGTCCCGCAGCCCGCGAGCACCGCGTTGGCGGTCCCCGAGACCAGGTTGCGCGGCCGGAACGGCCCGGTCTGGGCGAAGGTGTGCGCGGTCGCGAACGGGGTCCCGAACGCCAGCCCTTGACGCTCCCAATCGTGCGGGGTGACCAGGCGCTCCGTCGTGATCGCCGCGCCGAGTCCGCTCAGTCCGCGCTCCTCCAGGGTGCGTACGAGCGCGTCGCGGTAGCGCGGTCCCGCGTCGCGCCAGTCGGGGCCCCCGGTGCGCAGGTTCGGTGTCGGCGCCAGAACGTAGAACAGGTCGTGCCCGGGAGGGGCGAGGGCGGGATCGGTGGCGGTGGGCCGCGTGATGAGCAGCGACGGGTCGCTCATGGTCCGGCCCAGCCGGGTGATCTCGTCGAAGGTGCGGTCCCAGGCGGCTCCGAAGGAGATCGTGTGGTGGTGGAGCCGCGGCCAGGCGCGTGCGGTCCCGGCGTGCAGGACGACCGCCGAAGGCGAGAACCGCAGCGGCACCGCGCGCCAGGGGACCCGCCCCAGCAGCCGGTAGGACACGGGCAGGTCGGGGGTGAGGACGACCGCGTCGCAGGGGATCCGGTCGCCGTGGGCGGTGAGCACGGCCGTGATCCGGTCGCCCCGGCGCTCCAGCCCGCGCACCGGCTCGTTGTAGCGGAAGGAGACCCCGGCCTTGGCGGCGGCGCCGGCGAGCCCGTCGCCCAGCGCGCGCATCCCCCCGCGCGGGAAGTACACCCCGGCGACCGTGTCCATGTAGGCGATGACCCCGTAGGCGGCCATCGCCCGCCGGGGCGGCACCCCCGCGTAGAGCGCCTGGAAGGAGAAGATCCGCTGGAGCCGGGGGTCCGCCAGGAACCGGCCGATGGCCGGGCCCAGCCGGCCGAACCCGCCGGCGGCGGCCAGCCGGGCGAGATCGGGGGTCAGCAGGCCGAGCGGGGAGTCGAAGTTCGCGTCGATGAACCGCCGCATCTGCACCTCGTAGAGGCGGCTCAGCCAGGCGCGCAGCCGCAGGTAGCCCGCCTCCTCCCGGGGCCCGGCGACCCGCCGCACCTCGGCGGCCATCTCCTCGGCGCCGGTGTGCACGTCGACCTCGGTGCCGTCGGCGAAGGCCGCGCGGTAGGCCGGTGCCAGCGGGACCAGGTCCAGGACGTCGCCGACCGAGGATCCGACCGCGCCCAGGGCCTCGTCGATCAGATCGGGCATGGTCAGCACCGTGGGCCCAGTGTCGATCCGGAAGCCGTCGATGTCGATGCGGCCCGCGCGCCCGCCCGGGTGCGCGTCGCGCTCCACGACGGTGACCTCGCGCCCCGCGCCGCGCAGGTGCAGCGCCGCCGCCAGGCCGGACAGCCCGGCGCCGACCACCACGACGCGGTCCGTGCGCCCGGGCACGGTCCGCACGCGCGGCACCCGCGCGCTCCCGCCCGTCATCGTCCCCACCTCGGCGAACGTGCCCCGGCTCGCGTGGCGGGAAACGGGTCCGGCGGACCCGATCGGCGCCGCGTGCGACAGCGGGGGCGCTGCCGGGACCGCCGCCTGCGGTCCGGCCGGGCGGGGTCAGCCGTCCGGGTGAGCCGCGGATCCGGTCCACGGGAAGCCGGGCGCGCGGCGCTCTTCGAAGGCCGCCACGCCCTCGTCGAGGTCGCCGGCGGCCCACATCGCCGAGCGCCAATGGGCGACCCGCTCCGGGGTGAGGGCGCCGCCGTCGATGCGGTCGAGGATGTCCTTGGTCGCGTGCACGGTGAACTGCGATCGGGAGCCGATGACCGCGGTGAGCCCGGCCACCCGCTCGGCCAGCGCGGCCCCGGGGACGACCTCGGTGTAGAAGCCCTCCCGCAGCGCCCGCTCGGCGTCGATCGCGTCGGCCGTGTAGACGAGGTACTTGACCCGGGCCGCCCCCGCCAGCCGGACCAGGCGGCGCAGCGCGCTCACGGGGTAGACGACGCCGAGCTTGGCCGGGGTGATGGCGAACCGCGCGTCGTCGGCGGCGATGCGCAGGTCGCAGGCTGCCGCGAGCTGGCAGCCGCCGCCGTAGCAGTGGCCGCGGATGGCGGCGATGACGGGTTTGGGACAGGCCGCGATGGCCTCTTCGGCCAGGGTCGGCAGATCGTTCTCGCCGTGGCCGATGCGGTCGAGCTGGCCGATGTCGGCTCCGGAGCAGAAGGTGCCGCCGGCGCCGGTGAGCACGGCGACCCGCACCGCGGGGTCGGCGGCCACCTCGGCGAAGAGCGGGGGGATGGCCCGGTACATCTCAGCCGTCATGGCGTTGCGGGTGGCGGGGTTGTCGATCGTGATGGTCGCCACGCCGCCGGCAACGGACCGGCGCACCTCGCCCGCGCCGGCCGCCGGGCTCATCCGGCACCGCCGGAGGGGCGCGGTTCGGCGCGCTCCCGGTCGCCCGCCTCGTCGCCCTCGCCGGGGGCGTTGCCGTCCGGGTCGTACCAGGGCCACCAGGTGGCGGTGCGTCCGCCGGGGATCATGCGGTCCAGCCGGATGGTCAGGCTGAGCGCGAACCCGCCCGCGACCATCCCGGTCAGCAGGTCGGTGAACCAGTGGAAGTGCAGGAACGCCGAGACGGCCGCCTGGAGTACGGCGATGACGACGATGCAGTAGGCGAGCCGCCGGATGATGTGGGGCCGGGCCGCCCGGTAGCGGATGATGAGGAACAGCACGAGCCCGTAGATGAGGATCGCGTTCGCGCCGTGGCCGGAGGGGAAGGAGACCCCGCCTTCGGAGAAGAACGAGGGGTCGCCGGTGCGGGGGTGGCCGCGCGCCAGGATGAGCTTCATCGTGGCGACCATGCTCATCATGCCCACGACGCCGCCCGCTCCGAGGATGATCGGCCGCCACGAGCGGTGCCAGTAGGCGAGCTGGATGGCGGTCGCGGCCAGCACCGGCAGCGCGACGAACCGGGAGGCCACGGTGTCGGGCCACAGGATCAGCGGTTCGCGCAGCTGGTCCCAGTAGGGGCGGGGCGCTTCGTTGATGAAGATGTCGACGGGGTGCAGTGGTCCGGCGGAGAGCACGGTCATGGTGATGAGCACGACGGCCAGCACGATCGCGCGCTTGTCCGATGCCAGGCCCCATGCGATCTCACTGACGCTGGGCCAGGTGACCCCGGGCCCCCCGGAGCGCCGGCGCGCGGTGCGCGCCAGAGCGGCCCCGGGGGCGGCACGCAGTGCCGCCCGGGACCTTTGGAATGTGGGGATCGAATGGCCCGCCCGAAACGGCGGGTTCGACCGTATCCGCAATGTATGCATCATGTGTGCTCAGTGCTGTCTCACGAATTGTGGGCTGGCCTGCGGCACGCTTGTGCGTAGGGGGACGGGCTCGCCGCTCGGACGTTGGCTCGGGTGGCTTCGGACGGGTTCGGTAGGGGGCAGGAAGGCGGGGGACGCATGGTCAGAGCATCCACGCAGCCGGAGACATCTGCGTCATCACTACGGTCCACGACCGGGGACACCGCTGGTGGCGCAATCGGTGAATCGGTTCCACCGCCCCCGTGTGGGGGACGCCACTGCACGACACCCGGCTGTGTTCGCCATGTTCGAACATTTCCGACAGGAGAGCATAGCGCCCCGTAAGGGGACGCGCCGCGAGCCCCTGACGTTTACGAACGTGCTAACTCGCGCTTAACCGTCCTGTTCAGAGCCGTGCTCCCACTGTTCGCCGAAGTCGGCGGTTCAGCGCCCGCCGCCCCCTGCCGACGGGCGTGATCCCGGGTCCGCGCCGTCGTGTGGCACTCTTCGTAATGAGCCTGAGCGCTCGTGCAACCCCACCCAGCTGAAAGGCCGTCGATGGTCGACCTGCCCGTGGGATCCGATGATCGGTCCCGGTTGGCCCGCAACCCGCTGCGGGAGCAGATCCGCCGCGTCCTCGTCGACGGTCTGCTCTCAGGCCGCTGGCAGCCCGGGGAGCGCATCGTCGAACGGCGGATCGCGGCGGAGCTGAATGTGAGCCAGGCCCCGGTGCGGGAGGCGCTGCGCGAACTGGAGACGCTGCGCCTCATCGAGTCGGTGCCGAACAAGGGGGCCCGGGTCCGTGCGTTCGGTGTCGCGGACATGGCGGAGATCTATCCCGTCCGCGCCGGTCTCGAACTCGTCGCCGCCGAACTCGCCGCCCCCGGCCTGGCCGAGGACCCGCGCCCGCTGGAACGCGAGGTCGACGCCCTCAAGCGCGCGACCGCCGAGGGGGACGTCGAGGAGCAGATCAAGCACAGCGTGGAGTTCCACCGCGAGATCGTCCGGGCCGCCCGCAACAGCGTGCTCCTGCACACCTGGGAGTCCCTGGGCGTCGAGGTGTGGACGCGGCTGTCGGTCCGCTGGCTGAACATGGAGCTGCACGCCAAGGCCGCCGACCACGCCCAGATCACAGAAGCGTTTCGAAAGTGCGACCCCGAGGTCGGCCGGATGCTGCGCGACCACGTGCTCAACTACGTCGAAGCCGCAATGAAGTCGCACAACGCGGTCCGCTGACCCGCACCTCCGGGCCCGCCCGCCGGGAACCCACCCCTTTGCCGAATACGCCCCGGATCTCCCCTAAAGTCGTATTGATCGATCATCGATCAGTACGTAGAGTGTGCGCGACGCACGTCACACACATGACGGGCGTGTTGCGAGCCACGCGCGAACCGGCCGGACGAACAGGTGACCTCCGCCCAGGAATGGGCAGGGTGACGACCACCGGGGGGCGAGCGCACGGAGTGTTCGGCCACGACAACTCAACAGCCACTCCCGCGACCCCGCCGTTGAGCCCGGCGTCGGCGCGGACGCCGTGGCCGCGGGCGACCGCGCGCCCCGGCACCGGCCTTCCCGGGCCCACCGGTCCGGACCCAGGCCGTTCCCGTACGTAGAAAGGCACCACCATGGCTGACACGGCCAAGCCGAAGGGCGGCGGCACCGCCAGGAACACGGGTGGCCGCCGGCGGAGCCGGAAGGGCGCCACCCCCGACCTCTCCGACGAGCAGCCCGCGGTGCTGCTCGACTACTACCGGCAGATGCTGCTCATCCGCCGGTTCGAGGAGCGCACCGGCCAGGCGTACACGCAGGCGCGCATCGGCGGATACTGCCACCTCAACCTGGGCGAAGAGGCCACCGTCGTCGGCCTGATGACCGCCCTCCAAGAGCGCGACTACCTCTTCACCAACTACCGCGACCACGGCTACGCGATCGGCAAGGGCATGAGCCCGCGCGCCGTCATGGCCGAGCTCTACGGACGCTCCGACGGCGTGTCCAAGGGCTGGGGCGGGTCCATGCACATGTACGACACCGAGACCCGGATGCTGGGCGGCTACGGGATCGTCGGCGGGCAGCTCCCGCTGGCCACCGGCGCCGCGCTGGCCGTCTCCTACCGGGGCGGCGACGAGGTCGTCATGTGCCAGATGGGCGACGGCACCACCAACATCGGCGCCTGGCACGAGTCGCTGAACATCGCGGCGCTGTGGAACCTGCCCATCGTCTTCGTGGTCATCAACAACTTCACCGGCATGGGCACCACCGTCGAGAAGTCCTCCGCGGAACCCGACCTGTACAAGCGCGGCTCCGCCTTCCGCATCGAGGGCGTCCGGGTGGACGGCCGCGACGTGCTCGCCGTCCGCGACGCGGCCACCGACCTCGTCGAGCGCGCCCGCGCCGAGCAGCGCCCCTTCCTGCTGGAGGCCACCAGCTACCGGATGAAGGGCCACTCGGTGGTCGACCCCGCCAAGTACCGCACCGCCGAACAGGTCGACGAGGCCAAGGCCAACGACCCGGTCGCCGCGTTCGAGGCCCAGCTCGAAGAGGCCGGGATCCTCACCGAGGACGCCAAGCGCGAGATCGCCGACTCCGTCCGCGACGAGGTCGCCGACGCCGCCGATTTCGCGGAGAACAGCCCCCACCCCGAGGTCTCCACGCTGTTCGACTACACCTACGCCACCCCCGTGGCGAACGAGTCGCGCCGCATGCCCGCCGACCCGGTCTTCGCCGAGTAGAAAAGGAGCGGGTCCATGTCCGTGATCACCTACCGCCAGGCGCTGCGCGACACGCTGCGCGCCGAGATGCACCGCGACGAGAACGTCCTCCTCCTCGGTGAGGAGATCGGCGTCTTCGAGGGGTCCTACAAGATCACCGAGGGGCTGCTCAAGGAGTTCGGCGAGCGCCGCGTCCGCGACACCCCCATCGCCGAGGAGGGCTTCGTCGGCGCCGCGATCGGCGCCGCGATGCTGGGGCTGCGCCCCGTCGTCGAGCTGATGACGATCAACTTCTCGCTCATCGCCATCGACCAGATCATCAACCACGCCGCGAAGATCTACGGCATGTTCGGCGGCCAGACCAGCGTGCCGATGGTCATCCGCACCCCCGGGGGCGGCGGCCAGCAGCTCGGCGCCACGCACTCGCAGAACATCGAGCTGTTCTACTCGTTCATCCCGGGTCTGAAGGTCCTCGCCCCGAGCACCCCCGCCGAGGCCGCGTCGATGCTGCGCGCCGCCATCCGCGACGACGACCCGGTGCTGTTCCTGGAGAACCTCGGCCTCTACAACACCAAGGGCGAGGTCCCCGAGGGGGACGACACCGTGGCCGAGATCGGCCGCGCCGCGGTGACCCGCGAGGGCAGCGACATCACGCTGATCGGCTACTCCCGGATGGCCATGGTCGCCAACCAGGTCGCCGAGAAGCTCGCGGACGAGGACATCAGCGTCGAGGTCGTCGACCTGCGCAGCCTCCGGCCGCTCGACCGCGCCACGATCGTGAACTCGGTGCGCAAGACCGGCTCCGCGGTGGTCGCCGAGGACGACTGGCTGACCTACGGGATCGGCGCCGAGATCGCCGCCACCATCCAGGAGGGCGCGTTCGACTACCTGGACGCCCCGGTGCGCCGGGTCGCCATGGCCGAGGTGCCGATGCCCTACGCCAAGCCGCTGGAGACCGCGGCACTGCCGTCGGTCGAGTCGATCACCACCGCTGTCAAGGAGACCCTGAGCGCTGTGGGCAAGCGGGTCGGGTAAAGGGGAAACGCACACGATGACTGAGATCTACATGCCGCGCCTCTCCGACACCATGGAGGAAGGCGTCATCAGCTCCTGGGTCAAGAAGGTCGGCGACAAGGTCGCGTCCGGCGATGTGCTGGTCGAGATCGAGACCGACAAGGCCGTCATGGAGTACGAGGCCTACGAGGACGGCTTCCTCGTCGAACAGTCGGTGTCCGAGGGCGACACCGTGCCGATCGGCGCGGTGATCGGCGTCCTCGGCGACAGCCCCGACGCCGTCCCCGAGGAGTCCGGCGCACCCGCGGCGGAGCCCGCGGAGTCCGCGGCCCCTGCCGCGGAGGCCGAGCCGGCCCCCGCTCCGGCCGAGCCCGAGCCGGCCGCGGCGCCCGCCGCCGAGGGCACCGCCCCGCGCCCGCTCAGCTCCCCGCTCGCCCGCCGGCTGGCCCGCGAGTACGGGCTCGACATCGAGTCCATCGACGGCTCGGGCCCCAAGGGCCGCGTCGTGCGCGCGGACATCGAAGCCGCCGCCCGGCGCCAGCGCGAGAGCGGCGCCCCCGCCGCTGCGGCGCCCGCCGCCGCACCGGCCCCCGCGGCGGCCGGCCGCCCCCAGGACGCCTACGACGACGGCCGCGCCTCCGAAGAGGTGAAGATCAGCAACGTCCGCAAGGTCGTGGCGCGCCGGCTCACCCAGAGCAAGCAGGAGGTGCCGCACTTCTACCTGCGGCGCACGATCGACGCCGAGGCGCTCAAGGAGTTCCGCGGCCAGATCAACGAGCAGCTCGCGAGCACCGGCGTCAAGGTCAGCTTCAACGACCTCATCGTCAAGGCGGTGGCCACCACGCTGGCGGCCCACCCCGAGTGCAACACCTCGTGGGTGGACGACAGGCTGCTCCGGCACGGCCGGATCAACGTCGGCGTGGCCGTCGCGGTCGAAGGCGGGCTGGTCGTCCCGGTGCTGCACGACACCGACGCGATGCCCCTGTCGCAGATCGCCACCTCCACCCGCGAGCTGGCCGGCCGCGCCCGCGACGGCAAGCTCAAGCCCCAGGAGATGAGCGGCGGCACGTTCAGCGTCAGCAACCTGGGCATGTTCGGCGTCGACAGCTTCTCCGCGGTCATCAACCCGCCCGAGGCGGCCATCCTCGCGGTGGGCGCGATGAAGCAGCAGCCGGTGGTGCGCGACGGCGAGATCGTCGCCCGCAACACCATCGCGCTGGAGCTGTCGGTGGACCACCGGGCGATCGACGGCGCCGTCGGCGCCGCGTTCCTGAAGGACCTCACCGACGTGCTGGAGAACCCCATGCGGATCATCCTGTAGTCCGCCCGTTCCACCGCCGCAGCGCCCGCCCCGCTCTCCCGGGGCGGGCGCTGCGGCGCGTTCCGGGCAGGCTCCGCGGAACCCTGGCCCGTACCCCAGTGGAGGCGATTCCAGCGGCGGAGCGTCCCCGATGGCGCCGCGGAGCGCCCGCATCCGGTACACCTGGTTTCACATGAAACACCCAAGGTCACGGTTGGCTTGCCGTGCGCCCCGCCGGGTGGCGCCGCCTGCGGCCGTGCGCAAGGGTGGTCCGCACCGCCCACCGCCGACCAGGAGGGACGCCCCCCGAATGACCGCCCCGCAGCCGCCGGCAGCGGCCGAACCCGCCATGTCCGCCGCCGCCATCGTCCCCGGGCCCGAGTGGACGCTGACCTTCGTCCTGCGCAGCAGCGGCATCCACGCCGGGCACTGGCTGCTGCCGCGCGGCACGATCTCGCCGGAGGAGAGCGCGGAGCAGGCCGCCCGCCGCGCCGCCGAGAGCGACGCCGGGGTGCGCACCGGCGTCCTGGCGCCGACCGGGATCTACGAGGTGCACGGATCCGGCGGCGCCGACGACGAGCCCTACCACGTTCACCTGCACGTCTACCGCGCGCTGCGCCCCTGCGCGGTTCCGGACGGATTCACCGGAGACCCCGCCGAAGTGGCCGGCATCGATCAGGCCCACCCGCAGCGCGTGCTGCCCCACCCCGTGGACATGCTCGTGCTCAACGATGCCGGGCTCGCGGATTACGACCCCGATCTGGTCCGCCGCCTGCTGAACGCCGACGGTGTGACCGTGACCCGGGTCGACCTCTAGCGGGACGGCGGCGGCCCGCGGGGCACCCCCGGGCCGCCGCGCCGCCCGGGGGCGTGGTCGAATGAACGGCATGCCACACCCGCCGACCACCTATGGTGCCGCCGCGGCCGGGCACACGCCGCTGCCCGCCGCGGCGACCTGGGGGCTGCTCGCCGCCTGGGCCCTGCACGATGCCGAGGAGCTGATCACCATGCCGGGGTGGGCGCGCCGCGCACGGCCGCGCCTGGAGGCGGCGCTCCCGGCGGTTCCGGGGGCGGTCTGGGACCGGCTCGACGTCTCCCGCTCCCACACCGCCACCGCGATCGGCCTGATGGGGATCGTGATGGCCGCCGCCGCGGCCGATGGCGCGCGCACCGGCGGGCGCAGCCCCTTCTACCAGGCGGCCCTGGCCGGGTTCGGCCTGCACACGGTGACCCACCTGGCGCAATCGGCGCTCACCCGCGGCTACACCCCCGGGGTGGTGACCGCACCGCTGGTCGCCGCGCCGTTCTCGCTGTGGGCGTGGGGGCGGCTGCGCCGGGCCGGCGTACCCGCGGCGGCGCCGGGCACCGGATCGCTGCTGCTGGTGCCCGTGGTGCTCGGCTCGGTGCACGGGCTGGCGTCGGCCGTCGAACGGGCCCGCGCCCGGCGGCGCGCCCTGCCCCGGCGCCGCCGCTGACGGCCGGGGCCGCGGCGGCCGGAGTCACCCCGCCGCGGCGGCCAGTTCCGCCCGCGCCCGCATGAGGGCGAAGCCGAGGAGGTTCTCGCCGGGCCACAGGGCGGGGTCGGCCGCGCGCTCGTCGCCGGCGGCCAGGCCGATCCCCCACACGGGGTCGAGCGGGCTCGCCTCGACCAGCACCCGCGCCGCGGTCCGGCGGAGGTAGGCCCCGATCTCCGGGTTCTGGCCGAACTTGTGCACCGACCCGCGCACGACGATGCCGAAGCGCCGCTCCCGCCACACCTCGTCGTCGAACCCCCGGACCCCGCGCCCGAGCCGTTTGGCCGCGCCGGGCTCCGCGGTCGCCAGGATGCGCTCGGCCGCCTCGATGTCGCCGAACAGACGGGCCTTCCCGGCCATCATCCAGTGCTCGGCGGTGGCGTAGCGCTCCCCGGCGACCGTGAAGGCCGAGGGCCACCACTGGCTCAGGCACCCGGGGCCGGGCACGCCGTCGCGCCGCGCCCTGTGGCCCCAGAAGTACAGGTAGCGCAGCCGCTCGCCACGCGCGGCTCGGGCGCGCAGGTCCTCGAGCGACAGGGGCGGCTCGTTGTGCATATCCGCATTCTTCCGTACATCCGCCACGAGGGTGCTCAGGTGTCTCCCCGGCACCGGCCGGCGGTGCCCCCGCGCCCCGCGCACCGGTACTGACATGTGGATTCGACGGCGTATGACCATGTCGACTCATCGATTCGCCCCCAATAAGCAGAACTCCACTGCTTTACTGGGGATCATGGGCGAGCGTTGGCAGGATCGTTTCCGCGCAGGCAGGACCGGTCTCCCCTCCTGGGCGCGCGAGGCGCCGGACCGGTCACTGTTCCGCGGCAACGCCTCCGGAACCTGGGAGATCCACACCTGGGACCGGGGCACGGGCGAGCAGCGGCAGGCGACCGAACGGCGGCACGGCACGCGGCTCGCCGCCCTCGATCCCACCGGTGAGCGGGTGTGGTGGTTCGACGACACCGACGGCGACGAGTTCGGCGTCTGGCGAGTACAGCCGTTCGGCGGCGGGCCCGGCCGCGCCGCCGTCCCCGGGCTGGCCCCCTCCTACCCCGGCGGGCTCGCGCTCGGAGCGTCCGGGTCGGCGGTGGTGGGCCGCTCGACCGACGACGGCTTCAGCGCGCACGCGAGCGTGCCGGGCGACCCGCCGCGCACCGTCTACGCCCACCGCCAGGAGGGCCGCGTCGCCGCACTCACCGACGACGAGTCGCTGCTGGCCATCGCGCACAGCGAGCACGGCGACAGCCGCCACATGGCGGTCCGCGTGCTGCGGCTGCACGCCGGCGGCGATACCGGCACCGTCGGCGACCTCTGGGACGGCCCGGGGCACGACCTCACCCCCGTCGCCTTCGAGCCCGGCGGCCACCGGCTGCTCGTCCTGCACGAGCGCAGGGGCACGGCCGAACCGCTCATCTGGGACCCGGTCACCGGCACCGAGCTCGACATCGGTCCGGTCCTCGGCCTCGACGGCGAACTGTCGGCCGACTGGACCCCCGATGGCGCGCGCCTGCTGATCACCCAGGAACACCGGGCGAGGTCGCGGCTCCACCTGCACGACCTCGCCACCGGCGCGACCGAGCCGGTCGGCACCCCGCGCGGGCTGGTGTCCGCGGCCGCGGCGCGCCCCGATGGCACGGTCGAGTACGCGTGGTCCAGCTCGGAGCTGCCGCCGGCGATCCGCGACACGGCCGGCCGGATCGTCCTGGCTCCCCCGGGCGTGGCCGCCCCTCCGTCGGTCCCCGTGCGCGACGCGGTCGTCGACGGCCCTGGCGGCCCCGTCCACGCGCTGGTGTCCGTCCCCGGCGACGGCTCCGCGGCCCCCCACCCGACCGTGTTCGTGGTGCACGGCGGCCCCCAGGCCCAGGACCTCGACTCCTTCCGGCCCGACGTCGCCGCGTGGGTGGACCACGGCTTCGCCGTGGTGCGCGTCAACTACCGCGGCTCCACCGGCTACGGCAGCGCCTGGCGCGACGCCCTGGAAGGGCGCGTGGGGCTGACCGAGCTGGAGGACATCACCGCCGTGCGCGACTGGGCCGTGGACACCGGGCTCGCCGACCCCGGCCGGCTGATCCTCGAAGGCTGGTCGTGGGGCGGCTACCTCACCCTGCTCGGCCTGGGGGTCCGCCCCGGCGGCTGGAGCCTGGGCATCGCGGGCGTCCCCATCGCCGATTACGTCACCGCCTACGCCGACGAGATGGAGGCCCTCCGCGCCTTCGACCGCTCCATGTTCGGCGGCTCACCTCAGGAGGTACCCGAGCTGTACAGGCGCTCTTCACCCCTGACCTACGCGGACCGCGTCACCGCCCCGGTCCTCGTCCTGGCCGGGGAGAACGACCCCCGCTGCCCCATCCGGCAGATCGACACCTACCTCGCCCGCCTCACCGAGCTGGGCGTTCCCCACGAGGTGCACCGCTTCGACGCGGGGCACGGGTCGTTCGTGGTCGAGGAGCGCGTCCGGCATATGGCCGTCGAGCTGGACTTCGCCCTGAGAAACACCGGAACGCAGGCGGGAGGACCGTCCCCAAGGGCCGTGTAGCCATGGGAGGGCAACCGCGCTATCTCTGGGTGGCCGACATGCTCCGCCGCCCCATCCTGAACGGGGAGCTGGCGCCCGGCAGCAGGCTGCCGTCGCGTTCCCGGCTGGCCCGCACCCACCACGTCAGCGAGCAGGTCTCACGGCACGCGCTGCGGCTGCTGGTCAGCGAAGGGCTCGTGGAAGCGCGCCCGGGGTCGGGCTACTACGTCCGCCCCGTGCCGCAGATCCACCGGTTCTCCCGCACGGACCGCGCCTCGGGGTCGGGGGTCGAGCCGCTGCACCGCGAGGAGCTGGGCACCCTCACCGTGAAGGTGAACGACCTCGTGGCACGGCGGCTGACCCTGCGCGACGGCGAGATGGTCTACCGCTCGCGCTCCCTGGGGCTGGCCGACGGCGCCCCCGTCGCGCTGCACACCGCCTGGGAGCCCATGGTCCTCACCCAGGGCACCTTGCGGACCCCCGCCGACGCCGAACCCGGCACCGGGGTACTGGACCGGCTCGGCGCCGCGGGGGTCATCATCGACCGCGTGGTGGAGGAGGTCGGAGTACGCCCCCTCCGCGAGCCCGAGGCCACCCTCCTCCAGCTCGCCCCGGGCCTGCCGGTCCTGGTCGTGGAGCGCACCCACTTCAACGGCCAGCGCCCGGTCGAGACCTCCGACCTGGTGGGCTCGGTCGACCACTGCCGCCTCCTCTACCGCCTCAGCCTCGCCCGCCCGCCGAAGAAAGGGCGGTGAGCCGGCAGCGGAAAACCCCTGTACCCCTGGCCGAAACGCCACTTCGCGACCGGATTCGGCCGGACGTTGCGGATCCGCGTGATGACACACGGCGATCATCGATGCTCAACGTATGAAGCACGTCCTAGCCCCTATGCCAGACTGGACGCGTCTCGGGGAGGCCGACCGGAGTGAGCGTGATGACCGTGGATCCGACGGACGTGTGGTCGGCGAGCGTATGGTCGCGCTCCGGCCCGTGGTCCGAGCAGGAGTGGCTGAATCTGCCCAGCGACGGGCCCCTGATCGAGCTGCTCGACGGGAGCCTGCTCGTGAGTCCTAACCCGGCGCGTCCGCATCGGCGCATCTCCCGCCTGCTCGCCAACCTCTTCGACGAACCCGCCGAACGGCTCGGCGGCGAAGTCGAGGAAGGCGCCAACGTCCGGCTGCGCGACGAATGCGTCCTGATCCCCGACGTCGTGGTCTTCCGTGAGCCCGGCACTCAGGCGATCACCGATGCGGACCTCGTGCTGTTGGCGGCCGAGATCGTCTCCCCGGGGCAGCGCACCCGCGATCAGGTCTTCAAACACGACATCTATGCCAAAGAGGGCATCCCCTGGTACCTGATCGTCGACGCCGGAGAAGGGTGGATCGAGGCGAGCCTGCACCGGTTGGACGAGGGCCGGTACACGCAGGTGGCCAAGGCCGGTGCCGGCGATGTGCTGGAGGTCGAGCCGCTGGGGTTCTCATTCGATCCGGCGGCGGTACTGCCGCAGGCGTGGCGGACACGGGAATGACGCGGAACGGCGGCCCACCGTGCCGGTGGGCCGCCGTCCGCACTGCCGTGCCGTCGCCGGTCAGGCGCCGGTGAACTCCTGGGCCACGACCTCGGCGATCTGGGCGGTGTTGAGCGCCGCGCCCTTGCGGAGGTTGTCGCCGCACAGGAACAGGTCGAGCGACTTCTGGTCGTCGATCGAGCGGCGGATCCGGCCCACCCAGGTGGGGTCGGTGCCCACCACGTCGGCGGGGGTCGGGAACTCGCCCGCCCCGGGGTCGTCGAGCACGACCACCCCGGGCGCCGACGCCAGCAGCGTGCGCGCGGCGTCGGCGTCGACCTCGGTGTCGAAGGTCGCGTGCACGGCCAGCGCGTGGGTGGTGACCACCGGGACGCGCACGCACGTGGCCGACACCCGCAGGCCGGGCAGGCCGAGGATCTTCCGGGACTCGTTGCGGACCTTCAGCTCCTCCGAGGAGTAGCCGTCGTCCTTCAGCGAGCCCGCCCACGGCACGACGTTCATCGCCAGCGGAGCGGGGAACGGGCCCAGCTCGCCGACCGCGGCGCGCACGTCGCCCGCCCGGCTGCCCAGGGTGCGGTCGGTGGCGACCTTCTCGACCTGGTCGTGCAGGGTGTCGATGCCCTCTTGGCCGGCGCCGGAGGCCGCCTGGTAGGAGGACACGACGAGGTCGGTCAGGCCGTAGGCGCGGTGCAGCGCCCCCATGGCCACGATCATCGAGAGCGTGGTGCAGTTGGGGTTGCTGATGATGCCGCGCGGGCGGTTGGCGGTCTCCGCGGCGTTGACCTCGGGCACCACCAGCGGGACGTCGGGGTCCATCCGGAAGGCGCCGGAGTTGTCGACCGCCACGGCGCCGCGCTCGGCGGCGATGGGCGCCCACACCTTGGAGACGTCGTCGGGGACGTCGAACATGGCGACGTCCACGCCGTCGAAGACCTCGGGGGCCAGGGCCTGGACCTCGACCTCCTCGCCGCGGACGGTGAGGCGCTTGCCCGCCGAGCGCGGCGAGGCCACGAGGCGGATCTCACCCCACACGTTCTCGCGGGTGGAGAGGATGTCGAGCATCACGGTGCCGACGGCCCCGGTGGCCCCGACGACGGCCAGGGTGGGCAGATCGCTGCGGCTCATCGGCCGGTACCTCCGTAGACGACGGCTTCGACCTGGTCCGCGTCGAGCTGGAATTCCGAGTGGGCGGCGGCGACGGCGGTGTCGACCTGGTCCTGCTCCACCACGACCGAGATCCGGATCTCCGAGGTGGAGATCATCTCGATGTTGGTGCCCGAGCGGGCGATGGCGTCGAAGAAGCGCGCGGTGACACCGGGGTAGGAGCGCATGCCCGCGCCCACCAGGGACACCTTGCCGATCTGGTCGTCGTAGCGCAGCGCCTCGAACGCGACCGTGTCCTGGATCTTCTTCAGCACCGACAGCGCGGTCTGCCCGGCCTCCATCGGCACGGTGAAGGAGATGTCGGTGCGCGAGGTCGACGCGGCCGACACGTTCTGCACGATCATGTCGATGTTGATCTCGGCGTCGGCCAGCGACTTGAAGATCGAGGCGGCCTCACCGACCTTGTCGGGGACGCCCACGACCGTGATCTTGGCCTCGCTCCGGTCGTGTGCGACGCCGGAGATGATCGGTTGTTCCATGCCTTCGGCTTCCTCAACTTCGGAGACGACCCAGGTACCGGGCCTCTGGCTGAACGACGAGCGGACATGCAGCGGGATGTTGTACCGCCGTGCGTACTCCACGCATCGGAGGTGCAGGATCTTGGTGCCGCTGGCCGCCATCTCCAGCATCTCCTCGTAGGAGATCTTGGGGATGCGGCGGGCCGTGGGCACGATCCGCGGGTCGGCGGTGAACACGCCGTCGACGTCGCTGTAGATCTCGCACGCGTCGGCGTTCAGCGCCGCGGCGAGTGCGACCGCCGTGGTGTCGGAGCCGCCGCGGCCCAGGGTCGTGATGTCCTTGCTGTCCTGCGAGACACCCTGGAAACCGGCGACGATGCAGATGGAGCCCTCATCCAGGGCCTCCTGGATGCGGCCGGGCGTCACATCGATGATCTTGGCGTTGCCGTGCAGCGACGTCGTGATGACGCCGGCCTGCGATCCGGTGAACGAACGGGCTTCGTAGCCGAGGTTGCCGATGGCCATCGCGACCAGCGCCATCGACATGCGCTCACCGGCGGTCAGCAGCATGTCCAGCTCGCGGCCGGGCGGCAGCGGGGACACCTGCTCGGCGAGGTCGAGGAGTTCGTCGGTGGTGTCGCCCATGGCCGAGACCACGACGACCACGTCATACCCCGCCTTTTTCTGGGCGACGATCCGTTGGGCCACTCGCTTGATGGCTTCCGCGTCGGCGACGGAAGACCCACCGTACTTCTGCACGATCAGAGCCACGGTCGTTGCTCCTGAGGAGTTGGGATCACGGTAATCAACTAAGAAGTGTAGCTATCGGTAATCTGCGGACACCTTCTCACCTGGGCTTCGCCCCTGTTCGGCGTGGGACGGCCGGGGTTCGAGGGCACCGGGGCGAGGGCATACCCGGTTCGGGCGGGTTCATCCGCACCGGCCGGGAGGCGGCCCGGGAGCCGGGTGGCGGGGGCGACCCGCCGGATGGCCGGAAGCGCCTAGAACTCCAGGCTCCGGCGCCCCTCGAAGGCGCGGCCGAGGGTGACCTCGTCGGCGTACTCCAGGTCGCCGCCGACGGGCAGGCCGCTGGCCAGCCGGGTGACTTTCATCCCCAAGGGTTTGACCAGGCGCGCCAGGTATGTGGCGGTCGCCTCGCCCTCCAGGTTGGGGTCGGTGGCCAGGATCAGTTCGGTGATCTGGCCGTCCGAGAGCCGGGCCATCAGCTCTTTGACGCGGAGGTCGTCGGGGCCGATGCCCTCGATGGGGCTGATGGCGCCGCCCAGCACGTGGTAACGCCCGCGGAACTCGCGGGTGCGTTCGATGGCGACGACGTCCTTGGACTCCTCGACCACGCAGATCACCGCGGCATCGCGGCGCACATCACGGCAGATCCGGCACTCCTGCTCCTCGGAGACGTTGCCGCACACCGAGCAGAACCGGACCCGCTCCTTGACCTCGACCAGCGCGTGGACCAGCCGCTTGACGTCGGCGGTCTCGGCGGAGAGCAGATGGAAGGCGATGCGTTGCGCGCTCTTCGGACCGACGCCGGGCAGCCGCCCGAGTTCGTCGATCAGATTCTGAACCGCGCCTTCGTACATCGCCTACCACTCACTCGAGGCCGTATCGGCTCCCACGTTAACGGACCCGGTGCCGCGCTCGGGACCGCGGCGGGCCGCCGATCCTAGAAACCCGGCAGCCCGGGCATCCCGCCGCCGGGCAGCCCGCCCCCGAGCCCTTCGGCCAAGGGGCCCATCTTCTCCTGCTGCAGCTCCTCGACAGCGGTCTCGGCATCGCGGATGGCCGCGAGGACCAGGTCGGCGATGGTCTGCGCGGAGTCGGCGAGGTCGTCGGGGTCGATCGCCTTGGGGTCGATGGTGATGTCCTCGACCGAGCCGCGGCCGCTGACCGTCACCTTGACCAGCCCGCCGCCCGAGGTGCCCTCGACCTGGGCCTCGTCCAGCTGCTGCTGTGCCTGCACGAGCTGCTGCTGCATCGCCTGCGCCTGCTGCAAAAGGGCCTGCATGTCCATTCCGCCGCCAGGGTTCACTGCGTTTCTCCTTGCTGCATTGTCCGGTGCCTGCGAGCGTAGCCGCTCACGGCAGGGCAACGGCGGCACCCCGGGCGGCAGGGGCCGGATCAGGCCGAATCGGTGCGGGGCCCGCTCCCGGCGGACGCGATGACGCCGTCGAGGATCCGCCGGGACTCCGCCAGCCGCTCCATCATGCCGTCGATGCGCCGGCGCTCCACGGTCAGCAGGTCGACGAGATCGGGCGCCGGCGCGCCGCGCTCCTGGTCGAGGATGCACGGCAGCAGCTCGGAGATCTTGTCGCTGCACAGGCCCGCCGCGTACAGGCACTGGATCCGGTCGACGCGGTCGACCGCGTCGCCGGTGTAGTCGCGGTGGCCGCCGGGGGTGCGCCGCGACGCCAGGAGGCCCTGCTCCTCGTAGTACCGGAGGGAGCGGACGCTGACCCCGGTCCGCCGCGCCAGTTCGCCGATGCGCATCGTGACCTCCACCACAGAACCTTGAAACTCACATCCATGTCATATTTTAGCGTCGTCCCATGAACGACGACATGGTTCCCGCGTCCCCGCTCCTGGCCCCGTACACCTCCGCCGGCCTGCGCCTGCCCAACCGCATCGTGATGGCCCCGATGACCCGGCTGCGCGCCGACACGTCGGGGGTCCCCACACCGGTCATGGCGACGTACTACGCCCAGCGCGCCGGCGCCGGGCTGATCGTGTCCGAGGGCATCGCGCCGAGCGAGCGCGGCGTCCAGTACCTCAACGAGCCCGGCCTGCACACCGGGGAACAGGTCGCCGGGTGGCGGACGGTCACCGACGCGGTGCACGCGGCCGGCGGCCGGATCTTCGCCCAGCTCATGCACTCCGGCCGCAACGGGCACCCCGCCAACCGGCGCGACGGCGGCCGCCCCGAGGCTCCGTCGGCGGTGCCGCTGACCGGGCGGGTGCACACGCTCACCGCCAAGGCCGACGCGGTGGTCCCGCACGCGATGACCACCGCCGAGGTGCGCTCCACCATCGCCGAGTTCGCCGCCGCGGCGCGCGCGGCGGTCCGCGCCGGCTTCGACGGCGTGGAGCTCCACGGCGCCAACAGCTACCTCCCGCACCAGTTCCTCGCCGACAACACCAACCTGCGCGACGACGCCTACGGCGGCTCGCCGCTCCGCCGCGCCCGGTTCGCCATCGAGCTGGCCGAGGCCGTGGCCGACGCCGTCGGCGCGGGGCGCACGGCCCTGCGGCTGTCCCCGGGCAACCCGGAGAACGAGATGGTGGAGGCCGACCCCGCGCCGGTCTACCGGGCCGTCCTCGCCGCCCTGGACCCGCTGGGCCTGGCCTACCTGCACCTCACCGACGATCCCGTGTACCCGGCACTGGCCGACCTGCGGCCGCGGTGGAGCGGCACCCTGGTGGGCAACACCGGGGAACACGAGGTGACCGGTCAGGAGTCGGCCGAGCGGCTGCTGCGGGAGAAGGGCGCCGACCTGGTCTCCTTCGGGCGGGCCTTCATCTCCACCCCCGACCTGCCCGCGCGCATCGCCTCGGGCGCCCGCTGGGCACCCCTGGCCGACCGCGAGTCCCACTACAGCACCGGCCCCCAGGGCTACACCGATTTCCCGCCGGCGGCGGTCGAGGCGGGGCCGGCCGCGGCGCCGGCGGTCGCCATGGGGGCCGCGGCCGGGGCGGAGGCCCGCTGAGGGGCCGCCGGGGGTCCGCCGGCTCCGGGGCACGCGAACGCCTCCGGCGGCCGAGCGCGGGTTCTAGCGGTCCCCGCAACACCCTGGATTTCAGGGAGTTGCGGGGACCCCAAGAATCCGCCGAGGCCGCCGGGGGCGCCGAATCGGAACAGGCGTGCGGAGGGGCGTGGTCGCGCGGCGGGCCGGTGGACCGGCGGCCGCACGGGTCAGTCCTCGCTCTCCCCGTCCGCCTGGGGCTCGCGGTTCTTCTCGCGCTTCTCCTTGAGCTTGCGCAGCAGCTCGCGCTTCTCCTGCAACGGGTCACGGCGCCCGCCCTGCCCCGAGAACCCCGACCCGCGCATGGCGGACCGGGACAGGCTGGTGCGCTGGCCGCCGAGGCCGAGCATGTTGTCGCGGCTCTTGCCCATGGGGGATCTCCTCTGTCAGGTCCGACGGTTCACACCTTCAAAGCGAGACGTACCGTCTCGCCACTTCCGAGAATGCCGCATGCCTCCGAACAAAGTCAAGACGATACGTCTCGGTTCGTTGCTTGATAGGTTCGGTCCATGCCACCCGAGACGACACCGAACAGGTCGCGCCGCAGTGAGAGCTCACGCCGCGCGATCCTCGACGCCACCTACGGCCTGGTCCTGGAGAAGGGCTACGCCAAGCTCACCATAGAGGCCATCGCCGCCCGCGCGGGCGTCGGCAAGCAGACGATCTACCGGTGGTGGCCCTCCAAGGGCGCCGTGATGTTCGACTCGTTCCTCGACGTCGCCGACGACAGGTCCGGGGAGGACGTCGCCCTCCCCGACACCGGCGACATCGCCGCCGACCTCAAGGCGGTGCTGCGGGCGACCGTCGACGAGTACAACGACGCGGCGTACAGCGCCCGGCTGCGCGCGCTCAACGCCGAACTGCTGACCGACCCCAAGCTTTCAGCGGAGCTGTTCGAGCGGATGCTCGCCCCGGGCCTGGCCGCCTACCTCACCCGGCTGGAGGCCGCCCGGAGCGCGGGGGAGATCGCCGCCGACGCCGACCTGGAGACGGCGATCGAGGTTCTGCTCAGCCCGATCCACTACCGCTGGCAACTCGGCACCGGCCCCCTCACCCACGCCTTCACCGACTCCATCGTCGACCTCGTCCTCACCGGCCTGCGGCCGCCGCGCCCGCGGGACTGATCCGGGCCAACGGCAGCGGTCCGCCCGGGAGGCCGGCCGCGCCGCCCCTGCGCGGCGGGGCGCCCCGCGGGCGGGGCGCCCCGCGGGCGGGGCCTCGGCGCGCCGGGGCGCGGGCGGGACGGGATCAGGCGGTGTGGTCGATCTTGTCCAGGAGTTTGCCGCCCAGCTCCGACTCGATCAGGGAGAACGCGTTCGGCGGCGGCGCCTGGGTGGCGTCGAGGTCGTTGACCGGGTCGGCGTCGCCGTCGTCGAACCCCTCGGGCGGCGGGGAGGACATGGCGTCCTCGTAGGGGTCGGGGGGCGGCTCCTCCTGCGTGGTCAGGGGGCGCTGCGGTCCGGTGCCGCCCTGCTCCCGGGGCCCGGCCGAGGCGCCCCGTGCCGGCGGACCGGGGTCGGCCGGCTCCGGCTGCGCGGGCCGCTCCGGCGGCTGCGCGGGGGTGTCCCAGCCCGCCGGCTCGGCGGAGGGGGGCGGCGGCTGCGGCGCCGGGCGCTGCGGAGCAGCGGGCGGGGCACCGTTCGCGGGCACCGCCACGACCCGGACCTCGACGCCGAGGACCTGGCGGATGGCCTGCGCGACCACCTGGTCGCTGCCGCTGTTGGAGAAGCCCTTGGCGTCGTTGACCCGGGTGAACCCGAGCTGCACCTGGTTGCCGTCGACGCCCATGGGGCGCACATCGGTGCCGCTGAGCACCATCCAGGTGAACTTGCGCAGCCCCTTCACGGTCTCCAGGATCCGGCCCCAGGAAGCCTGGACGGACCCGACGTCGATCGTCCCGCCACGGGCGGGGGCCGCGGGAGCGGGCGCCGGCGGGGCAGCGGGCCGGCGGGCGGCGGGCTGCTGCCGCTCCGCGCCGGGCCGGGCGGCTTCGGACCAGTCGTCGGCGGCCCGCTGCGGTACGGGGGGCGGTGCCTGCTGCGCGGGCGCGGGGTCGGCCGGCTGCGGCGGCTGCGGGGCGGGGCCGGCCGGGGGCCCGGGGGCCGCGGGGACCGCCGGAGCCGGGGCGGCGGGCGCCGCAGGAACACCAGCGGCCATGCGCCGCTCCAGCTGGTCCAGCCGCGCGACGAGCGCGCCGTTGTCGCCACCGCCTCCGGGCTCGGCGCCCGGCAGCAGCACCCGGGCGCAGAGCAGCTCCAGCAGCAGCCGCGGCGAGGTGGCACCCCGCATCTCGGTCAGGCCCTGGTTGAGGATCTCGGCCGCGCGGGTGAGCACAGCGGGCCCCAGCTTCGCGGCCTGCCCGGTCATCTGCTGCACGGCGTCGGGCGGAACGTTGATCAGGCCCTTGTCGAGCGCGTCGGGCACCGCCGCCAGGACCACCAGGTCGCGGGTGCGCTCCAAGAGGTCGGCGGTGAACCGGCGGGGATCGTGCCCGCCCTCCATGACGCGGTCGATCAGGCCGAAGGCGGCGGCGCCGTCGCCCGCGCCCAGCGCGTCGACCATCTCACCCAGCAGGCTGGAATCGGTGTAGCCGAGGAGCGCGACCGCGCCCTCGCGGGTGATGCCGTTCTCGTCGGAGCCCGCGAGCAGCTGGTCCAGGATCGACAGCGAGTCGCGCGCCGACCCGGCGCCCGCGCGCACCACCAGGGGCAGGGCGGCGGGGTCGAACGCGACGCCCTCCTCCTTGAGGATCTCCTCCATCAGCTCGCGCAGCGTGCTGGGCGGGATCAGCCGGAAGGGGTAGTGGTGGGTCCGCGACCGGATGGTGCCGATGACCTTCTCGGGCTCGGTCGTTGCGAAGACGAACTTCAGGTGCGGCGGGGGCTCCTCGACGAGTTTCAGCAGCGCGTTGAACCCCTCGCGGGTCACCATGTGCGCTTCGTCGATGATGTAGACCTTGTAGCGCGAGTTCACCGGCGCGAAGAACGCGCGTTCACGCAGGTCGCGGGCGTCGTCGACGCCACCGTGCGACGCGGCGTCGATCTCGATGACGTCGATGCTGCCGCCGCCGTCGGGGGCGAGGGCGATACAGGAGTCGCACGCGCCGCAGGGGTCGGGGGTGGGGCCCTGCTCGCAGTTCAGGGACCGGGCCAGGATGCGGGCGCTGGACGTCTTGCCGCAGCCGCGGGGCCCGCTGAACAGGTAGGCATGGTTGATCCGGCCGTTGCGCAGCGCTTGGCGCAGCGGATCGGTGACGTGCTCCTGTCCGCGCACTTCGCCGAACGTGGCGGGCCGGTACTTGCGATAAAGCGCGATGCTCACGGCGCGCTCACTGCTCCCTCCGCGGTCACATCCACCCCCATTGAACCGTGTCCCCGCGACAGCCCGCACGCGTTCGCCGGGGATCGCCGGGGAGGGGTCGGAGGCCGGATCAAGGGTCCCGGGAAAGAAAGGACCCCCCGCGCACCCGCCAGAGCTTACTTATCCTTGCTGCCTTCCGGCCCTGGGGAGGTTCATAAGATGACGCCGCACGAGGGGTCTGCCCAGAGTCTAGCCGACTCCGGGGGCCGCGGGGCCCACCCCTCGGACGGCCGGGCGCCGGCGCGGTCCGGGGAGGCCGGGGCGGCGGCCGCGGGCGTCCGGACGGCGTTTTCCCGCACCGGGAAACCGTTCGAAGCACACCACCTCGGCATGTAAAGTTGTGCGCGGAGGATTCGCCTAGTGGCCTAGGGCGCACGCTTGGAAAGCGTGTTGGGGGCAACCCCTCACGAGTTCGAATCTCGTATCCTCCGCCAGCCTGCTAGCAGGCTTAACGAAAGGCCCCGACCGGGTGCGCGGTCGGGGCCTTCGTCGTTCGTGGTCTCAGTTTCGGTCTCAGTCGGCCTTCTCGGGGCCGTTCTCCCCCTCGTCAGACGGCTCCCAGATGAGTTCGCCGACACGGTCGGCGACGTCCATCCGGACCTCGTCCACCACGTGCATGTAGCGCTTCGTCATCGACGTCGAGGACCACCCCATGATCCCCATGGCGGCCCGCTCCTGCACTCCGAGGATCAGCAGCACGGTCGCGTCGGTGTGCCGCGCATCGTGAAGCCGGGCCTCTCGGAGACCGGCTTCATGAAGCAGTGCCTTCCCAGCCTGACCAGCGCGGCAACGCTTGGGACGGATGGGACGGCACCCGCAGAGGAAACGACCTCGCAGCCCTGCGAGCTGTGCGGCCGATCGTTCTGGAACGCCGCTTTCGCGGGCTCACCCCGGACACCCCGGGATTCACCCGACGCCGGATGAACCAGCGATCCACCCCCGGTTCGCCACGCTCGGTGACCGGCAGAACGGGCGGCAGAATCCGCGTTCTGCCGCCCGGCCACCCCCACAGCGCCCCACACACCCCCGAATTCCCGCTTCCACCAGCAAAAACAATCTGACTGTGTGGGGGTGTGCGAACCCCCCGGAAAACGCCCCCGGGGCGGCTGAGCGGACCGGCGGAACGCCCCCGCACCCCGGGGGCCGGCGGGATTCTGCCACCACCGGCAGAACGGGAACCGTCGAGCGATCCCGCTACGTTCCGTGTTGCACGTACCCGCGTTCGTGCAGCCCTCTGAGAAGCCGGGCAACCTGGTCCGCCCCAGCTCCGCCGCGCCCGCGCTCGTGTAACCTGCCCCCGCCGGCCGCCCCGGGGCCCGGCCCACGCGGATTTGCGGGAATCAACGGCGGCCGACTGCGCATTCGCTCTGCGTCGTTCCCCACCCCTGTCCCGATCTACAGGTGGAGTATCGGCTCAGCGGCCCCACCGGTGATCGTGGCCGTCTGGACGGTACTCCGGCACCGGGCCCTGGGATCGGTGCCGCGGGTCGCGCGGAGCGCCGTGTCCCCGACGACCGCCCTGCTTGGCGAGGTATCTCGATGCCGCGCCGGTGGCTTTGTCGATGTGCCGGTTGTACCTGCCGCCGGTGCGCTTCTTCGCGGTCTCACCCGCCGTATGCAGATACCGGTTCGCCTTTCCGGGGTTCTTACGGATGAAACCGAGCACCTGCCGGAGCAGGCTGCGCAGGTTGGCCATCGTGCTCACCTCGTCCTTGACGTTTCTCGGGGGATGGGCGTGCCCTGCACGCCCATGATGCGACATGTCGCATCGCCGTCGGTTGGACAACGGCTGAGGACCGCACTCGTGTTCCGCTCAACGGTTGCACGAGCACCTGCTCCGCGACGCCTGGTGACGACGTGCCTACCGGGTCGAAACGGACCGCCGTTCGCCGCGCCACCAGTCCCGGGAGCGCTCTTCGGAAGCACTTCCGAACCGCTGGGCAGCGGGCCGCCCCACCACCGTGGAGCCTTCTGGAGGCGGCTTCCGGGGGTGGACCCGTGGCCGCGTGATTCCGCTGGTCGGTCACTGGCGGATTCGGAATCCGCCAGTGACCGACCAGCGGAATCGAAACCACACCTGATCTGGTGAAACACCCCGGATCAGCGGTCAGGGAATCCGCCAGTGGCGGAATGCGCCAATCCATCGGTCCGCAGGTCACAGGCCATGAAGGGGCCCATCCGCCAACGCTGGCGGGTACGGCATCGGCCCCCCGGCGAGGCTGGCCGGCACCCGCTCCGCCAGTCGCGTCCGCGGCCGTCTGAGGCCCGGCGGTCGTCCGCTGTGAGGGGGAGCCGACGAGGCGACGGCCGTTCCAGAGGGAGCGGAGAAACCTCCTTCGGCTGATCTGGGGCGGGGACGACGCGCGACCGCGCGCTTTCCCGCCGCGGTCCGGCCCTACCTCCCCGGGGGGCGGTCGGAAGGGGCGTCGCGGTCGGCGACGATGTCGTCGGCCAATTCCGCGCGCAGCCTGGGCGACCTGTCCAATCTGCGCAGGACGGCCCGCCACATCTGGGAGTGCGGCAGCGTCGGGATGTCGCTGAGCCGCGCCAGGTCGTCCACGACCTTCTTCATTCGCTGGTAGTCCTGCCGCGTGAGGTCGACGGTGATGCGGATCGAATCGGTGCCCTGCGCGGGTCCGGGATCGGCCGTGCGGCGATTCCTGCCGGTGCCCGTCGCGGGCTCCGGCTTCGCCGGGACGTTCGCGGCGCCCTCAGGGCGGCTCTTCTTGCTGTTCCTCCCCATAGCAGGAGTATTACTGAATTCCGGATTTCCGTCATTCCGTAGGCGCCCCGGCCGCGAGGGCCGGGGCGCCACCGGCCGTCAGCGGTTGCGGCAGGCCCCACAGACGGGGACCGGGAGATGCGGACCCCATGGGTAGGTATAGAAGAGGGCTTCACCGGAGCAGTAGGAGCACCGCTCGCGGACCAGGGTGCGCGCGCAGCGGCTGAGAGGAAGGGTAAGTATCATCAAGATCGCCTCCTGGCGTTACTGGGGGCGGGCCCCACCGCGGCTGTCCAGGCATGGGTGGGGCCCTTATTGCAGTGATTCAGTAATTCCGTGATCCAGCACTTCAGGCATGCAGGTCAGGGGGCATCAGGAGCGAGCGTGCGGGACCGCCGCCATGGCGGCGGCGCACTCGTCTTGGTTGCGGGAACCCGACCGAGCGGCCCACAGAAGGCCCATCGGGGAAGATGGGGGAAGTGGACCGCCGACGGCGCTGTTCCAGGCACGACACCGATACGGGTGAAGGCCGGGGGGAAAGCGGGGGAACGCCGTCGCCGTGCCGACGATCGACGAAAACGCCGACGCCGCGCGGATCGCGGTGTAGTGCAATCTGTTCCCGCCCACCGTGATCCAGTAACCCTTTATTTCTTCATATTTCCGAAATTCCTTATGCGCAGGTCAGAAAGGTGCGGCCCACCGCATCCCGTTCGGACGGCCGCAGGCGCCCGGTGTTTCGCGTTCGTGCCGCGCATGCGGCATTTATCGACCGAATGGACTGCACCGGCCCCGAAGCTCTGATCTGATAGGAGGCCGGAAGGCGCCGAAATCACCGGTTCCGCATGGAACCGGTGGGTGAGCGCCCGCGCGATCAGCGCGGAAGGGAACGCGGAGAGAACGGTCGGACATGACCAGTCGGAAACTGAAGAAGAAGACCAACCCGATGTGGGACGGCGCGGACTTGGCACGTGCCGTCGAATGCGCGGTGTGCGCGGACACCGGGGTCGCCGATCCGCCGCACACCCGGCGACCGACCGATCCGGCTCGGGTGCGCCCTCCGGGTCCCGCGGTGCGGCTCAACGCCGACCAGGCCGGCGCGCTGCGCCTGGCCTGGTCCCACCTCTCCGACGACGGGGTCGGCGCCGACCCCGACTCCCGGCTCCTGGCGCTCGTGTGCCTCCTGCGGGGTGCCCGCACCGGGCGGGCCAACCTGGTCGGCCAGGACCTGCGCGCCCTCCGGCTGCGCGATCCCCTCGCGAGCCTGACCGCCCTGACCTCCTCGGGGTGGCTGGAGACCGCTCCGGCACGGGTCCTGGAGGCCGACCCGGCGAACCCCGCGCCCTGCGCGATCCCGGTGGCCGCCGGAAACCCCTGGGGGCTCGGCAGGAACGGGCGCAGCCGCGTCTCCGGGTGGGCGAGCCGCGTGCTCGCGCACAAGAAGCTGCGCAAGAAGGCCAACCCCGTGCGCCTCGCCGCGCTCCACACGGTCGCCCACGCCGCACCGGAGGGGGAGGTGCGCGCCGGCGGTGCGGACCTGACCACCGCCTGCGCGTTGAACGGCGCCCCGGAGCTCGACGCGGTCGTGACCGCCCTCGCTGACATCGGGTGGCTCGAACCCGCGCCGAGGCTCACCCGCGGCTCCGCCTCGATCGGCCGGCTCGGCCGCGTATCGGCGGACCTGGCACCGCTCCCCGCGGATGCCGGATCCACCGCGGCCCGTACAGCGGACCACGACGGCCTCGGCCCCGATGACGTCGAGAAGCACGCCCACGCCGCGATCACCGGCCGCGAGCCCGCCGTCGCACGCTGGGTCCACGACTACCGGACACTCCACGGCCACGGCCCGAGCTGGGCCACCGTCGCATCGGCCCATTCCTGGCCGGAACACCGCGAGGTCCGCAACGCCGTATTCGCCAAGCTGCACGACGACGGCTGGCTCACCGGCTTCAAGATCGCCTACGGCCTCCGCCCGGGCCCGCGCCATTCCGAGCGGGGAGGCGGGCCGGTGGAGCGATAGAGGAGTTCAGTTCGCGGAAACGTACTTCTCAAAGGGCGAGGCCGTGGACACGCTCCTCTCCCTGAGCGCCGAGCGGCCCCGACTCGTGGTGATCGGCGAATTCCCCCGCCCCTCGCAAAATCCGATCCGAATTGCCCTGCTTATTCCGACGGCGCTGCGGCCCTTGCGCGAGGAGCGCACCGCCTCGCGCACCCTACCGCTGCTGTGCAACCCGGCCCCGTCCTTCATAGGGCGCCCCTTGTCCGGCAACGCCCTATGCGCAAACGGTCGGAGCCCGAAATGGTCGCCTGCCCCCTCGACCGCGGTCTAGCCGTCGACGTTCGGGAGATCTCCGACGCCCGCCTCGCACTCCGGGTCAACGCGATCCTGGTCGGTACTCCTGGCCGCCGGCGCACGTTCGCCCGGAGCGACGGCCCGGACGGCCCAGGGCCACGATGGCCCCTCTCCCCGCGAGGCGTGGTGCCACCACCACATTTCAGTACTCACGGGTATCCGATACCCGTGGGTATGCTAATTTCCCCTTATGAGTGAGCAGGAGAACCCCCCGCCCGAGCCCGTCGCGCGGGCGTCGCGGGATGAAGTGCGGCGGCGGCTGCTGGCCGCGGCGGCCCGGGTGTTCGCGGAACGGGGCTACGCCGACAGCAGGCTGGAGGACATCGCCCGCGCCGCCGGCTTCACCAAGGGGGCCGTGTACTCCAACTTCGGCGGCAAGGAGGACCTGTTCGGCGCGGTCCTCCGTGAGCGTTCCGACACCGAGCTCAGCGCCGTCATGGCAGAGGTGGGCGGCACCGACGACCCCGCAGAGGCGATCGGCCGGGCGGCACGCGTCGTCGCCGGACGCGTCGCGGGCGACACCGAGCGGAACCGGCTCGGGCTGGAGTTCGCGGCGCGCGCGGCCCGCGACGAACCGACGCGGGAGGTCGTCGCCTCCCTGCGCCGCGCACAGCGGGAGGCGGCGGCGCGCACCATCGCCGATGTCGGAGAGCGTGCCGGCGCCCGCCCGGCGGTCGACCCGGAACTGGCCGCGCTGATCGTGCACTGCCTGACCAATGGGCTGTCCATGGAACGCCTCGCCGACCCCGGCGCGGTCACCGCCGATACCGCAGAGCGCGCCTTGGCGGCCGTGCTGACCGCGCTGCTGACCCCGCGGCCAGACGACTGATCCGCGGGCCGAAGGCTGATCCGCAGCCAACGACTGATTCCGCGGCCTGACTGCTGATCCGGTGGCCGGCTGCTGTTCCCACGACCCGACGACCGGCTTCCCGCCACCCTCTTGGCCCGACCATTCACCCCTCGCTGAGCCCTCGGTTCGGCGACCGCTCCCTCGCCGACCCCCGTAGCCCGACGACCGGCCCCTCGCCGCCTCCGTGGCGCGACACCCCCTCGCCGCCCGTCGGCCCGGTCCCGGGCCGACGGCACCCCCGCCGACCCGGGACCTGCGGCTCGCGCTTCCCCGTCGGCTGCTCCACACACCGCTCTTCCTCCGCACCGCGGGCACGACCGCCGTGCGGCCCTTCGGCCTGCCCTGACGGCACCACCATCCACCACTCCCGGAGGCTCCCTTGTCCGTGTCCACGCCGTCGTCTCCGTCTCCGCTCGCATCCCCGTTCCGGCTCGACTCCCCGTCCCCCCGGCTCGTGTCCACCCGTCCTGTCCGCGTGTCCATCGCCGCCGCGGGCGCGGCCCTGACGCTCACCGTCCTGACCGGATGCGGGGCCGACGGCGGCCCGGAGGAACGGGCCTTCGGCCCGGCCGGGGAACGGATCACGATCTCCGCCGAGAGCGGAGACCTCGACGTCCGGCCCGCGGACGTCGACGAGATCGAGGTGACGCGCTGGTTCACCGGGTGGTCCGCCATCGGCGCCCGGACCGGGGCGGACTGGGAGTTCGCGGGGGACACCCTCGCCCTGACCACCGACTGCGCACCCCTGCTCCTGGGCCGGTGCGACGTCCGCTACGAGGTGCTCGTGCCCCGAGAGGTGGCGGTGACCGTGGACGGCGGCAGCGGGGCGGTCTCGGCCTCCGGCTTCGCGTCCGCGCTGGACATCACCACGGACAACGGCGCGATCCGGGTCGAGGACGCCGCCGACCCCCTCTCTCTGCGCAGTGCCTCCGGTGAGCAGCGCGCCACCGGCGTCACCTCGGGCAGCGTCGAGGCCCGGTCCGAGAACGGAGCGATCCGCCTTTCTCTCGCCGAAGCCCCCGACAGTGTCGAGGTGGAGGCGGACAACGGCGCGGTGACGGTCGAGGTGCCCGAGGCCGACTACGACGTCACGACCGCGACGGACAGCGGCGACGTGCGCACCGACGTCCCGGAGGATTCCGGCAGCCCGCACACCATCACCGCGCGGACCGGCAACGGGGCCATCAGCGTGCTCACCGCCGTCCAGACCGCCGACCGCCGACCGCCGACCGCCGACCGCCGACCGGAGTATCCGCCCGCGCGGCGTCACGCCGTCGCGGATCCCCACTCCCCACACGGTATGGACACCAGGAGCTGAAATCGCCGTGCGAAAAGACCACATCGACCGGCTCAGGAACGCCGGAATCCTCTTCCTGTTCCCCTTCCACACCTCACGCGTTTTCAACGACCTCGAATCCTTCTACGTCAAAGGCGAGGTGAACACTCCCGCAACCGTTCTGGTGGACCTCTCGTACTGGTTCATGCCCCTCTTGTTCCTGCTGGCGGGGATGTCCAGCCTCTACGCCCTCCGGCGCAGATCGGCCCGGACCTACGTCAACGAGCGCTTCTCCCGGCTCCTGGTCCCGTTCTTCTTCGGCGTACTGGTGGTCGTCCCACCGCAGGCCCACTACGCGATGAAGTTCCACCTCGGATACAGGGGCGGGTACGGGGAGTTCCTGTGGTCCTACTTCACGGACTTCTCCGACTGGTCGGAATACGCCGGAGGAATATCACCCGCGCACCTGTGGTTCATCGCCTTCCTCTTCCTCATCTCCATCGCCCTCCTGCCCGTGATGCGCGCCATGCTCGCATCCGGGTATTCGCCGACGTGGATGCGCAACCCGTTTCTCATCCTGCCGCCGTCGGCCGGCGTGGCCGCGCTCTCGCTGCTGCCGGATGTGGCCGGCAAGAACATCGTCGTCTTCGCCGCCTATTTCCTGCTCGGATTCCTCATCGCGACCGATGACGCGATCGGCGAGATGATCGAGCGGAACCGGCGGGTGTACCTCGCGGCGGCGGTTCTGACGGCCGCCGCGGTGCTCGCCCAGATCCACGTCCTCGGCGTCCGCGCGGGCGCCCCCGCTCTTCTCCTGGAGCACCTGGCGTGCTGGCCGGCCCTGCTGGCGATGCTCGGCTACGCGAAGCGGTATCTGAACCGGAGGACGAGGTTCGCGGCCTACTTCACCCCGGCCGCGTTCCCGGTCTACATCCTGCACCAGACCTACCTGGTCGTCGTCGCCTACTACGTCGTGCGGGCCGCCGACCTCGGGGCCGTCGCCTTCGCCCTCATCATGTCGCTGTCATTCGCTCTGAGCCTCGCGACCTACGAACTCATCCGCCGCCTCGCCCCGGCCCGGGCCCTCTTCGGCCTCCCCGCCTCCCCGGCGGGTCCCGCGTCCGCCGCGGGACCGGTCGGCGGGGCCGGGGCCCGGTAGCTTGGGTGGCCGGGCCGGCAGGCGGTGGGTGGGATACCGATCGGCGTGATCGCGAAGAGGGTGGAGATGGCTATACCGGCTGACATTCCCGGCGACGACGCCCGGAAGGCCGCGACGGACGAGAAGCCGAGCGGGGTCCGCGACGTCAAGTCGGCGGCGCGCACCGTGGAGCTGCTGGAGCTGCTGGCCGCCCGCCAGAACCGGCCCGCGCGGCTGCGCGAGCTGAGTGAGGCGCTGAACATGCCCCGCAGCAGCTGCTACGCACTGCTGCGGACGCTCGTGAAATACGGCTGGGTCCGCACGGACGCGTCGGGCACGCTGTACGGCATCGGCATCCGCGCCCTTCTCGCCGGTACGACCTACCTCGACACCGACCCCTATGTGCGCCTCGCCAAGCCCGCCCTGGACTCCCTCGGTGAACGGCTGGATGAGACGTTCCACTTCGGCCGGCTCGCCGGCGGCGACGTCGTCTACCTGGTGACCCGCGCGTCCAGCCAGTACCTGCGCCCGCACAGCAGGGTCGGCCGCCGCCTGCCCGCGTACTCGACCGCGCTGGGCAAGGTGCTGCTGGCCGAGCTCGACGGATCCGAACTCGACGAGCACCTGCCCGGTGAGCTGGCCCCGCTCACCGAGCACACCTTCACCGACCGCGCCTCGCTCCAGCGCGACCTGGCCGAGGTCCGCGAGCGCGGTTACGCGATCGACCGCCAGGAGAACAGCCTCGGCCTGCACTGCTTCTCCCTGCCGCTCCGCTACGCGAGCCCCGCCACCGACGCCATCAGCTGCTCGGTGCCGCTGGCGCGGCTGACCCCGGCGCGCGAGGCGGAGATCGTCGCCGCCATGCGCGCCGCACGCGACACGATCGAGCAGGGCGCCGCCTCGATCGGGCTGGTCGGCTCCGGCGGGATGTGACACCGCCGACGCCCACGCTCCGCGCGCGTACGATCGCCGTACGCACGCGCCTGTCTTTCCTTCTGTCTGCTGTCTACCTATATAAACCGTTCGCGGGTAGGCTGCCCCATGAGCGCGCTCTGGAGGGGGCGCGGCTCCGGCCGAGCCGAGGGGCGCCGCCCGCACGCGCCCCGCGAGCGGGCGGGAGCACCTTCACCGACGGGTGCCGTCGGTCCGACACAGCCGGAGGACACAGGTGAGCATCGACGTGGCCGCCGAACCGCACCGCATCAGCGATGTCCGCATCACCCCGGTCGCCTTCCGCGACCTGCCCCTGCTCAACACGGTCGGCGTCCACGAACCGCTCGCGCTGCGCGCGATCGTGGAGGTCGTCACCGACTCGGGGCTCACCGGCCTCGGCGAGACCTACGGCGACGCCGGGCACCTCGACCGCCTGCGCGCCGCCGCGTCGGCGATCACCGGCGTGGACGTGTGGCACGTGCACGAGATCGCGTGCCGCATCCGCCGCGCGCTGTCCGGCGACCGCGGCACCGCCGGGCACGGCATGAGCGGGATGGTCACCGGCAGCAGCACCGCCGACCGGGTCCTCTCCCCTTTCGAGGTCGCCTGCCTGGACATCCAGGGCAAGGCGATCGGCCGTCCCGTGAGCGATCTGCTCGGGGGCGCCGTGCGCGACCGCGTCGACTACAGCGCCTACCTCTTCTACAAGTGGGCCGGCCACCCCGGCGCCGAGGACGACGCCTGGGGCGCGGCGCTGGACCCGGACCAGATCGTCGCGCAGGCGCAGCGCATGATCGGCGAATACGGCTTCGGCGCGATCAAGCTCAAGGGCGGCGTCTTCCACCCCGACGAGGAGGCCGAGGCGATCCTCGCCCTCCGCAAGGCGTTCCCCGACCACCCGCTGCGGGTGGACCCCAACGGGGCGTGGAGCGTCGAGACCTCGATCCGCGTAGGCGCCGCGCTCGACGGCGTGATCGAGTACCTGGAGGACCCGACCACCGGCATCGACGGCATGGCCCGGGTCGCCCGCGACGTGGCGATGCCGCTGGCCACGAACATGTGCGTGGTGGCGTTCGACCACGTCAAGCCCGCCGTCGCCCAGGACGCCGTCCAGGTCGTCCTGTCCGACCACCACTTCTGGGGCGGGCTCGGCCGCTCGCGCGCGCTGGGCGACATCTGCGCCACGTTCGGGCTGGGCCTGTCCATGCACTCCAACTCCCACCTGGGTATCAGCCTCGCCGCGATGACCCACCTGGCCGCGGCCACCCCTGACCTGACCTACGCCTGCGACACGCACTGGCCGTGGAAGGACCCCGCCGACGACGTGATCGTCCCCGGCGCGCTCACCTTCTCCGGCGGCGCGGTCGCGGTGCCGACCGCGCCGGGCCTGGGGGTCGAGCTCGACCGCGACGCACTGGCCCGGCTGCACGAGCGCTACCTCGCCGGCGGCATCCGCGAGCGCGACGACACCGGGTACATGCGCCGGTTCGAGCCCGCCTTCGACCCCACCGCCCCGCGGTGGTGACCCGCACACGGGCCCGCCGGACCGGCGGGGGCGGTGCCCGATGAGGATCGTGCTCACCAACCCGCTCCTGATCCCGTTCCGCGACGAGCTGACCCGCAACGGCGGCGACGGCCACGACTGGGAGTTCCTCGCGGGCCGCCCCGACGACGAGGTCGTCGACCGGCTGCGCGAGGCGGACGTGCTGGTGGGCTCCCGGGTGACGCCCGCCATGGCCGCGGCCGCGCGGCGGCTGCGGCTCGTGCACGTGAACGGCGCCGGGGTCGACCGGATCGCGTTCGACGCGCTCGCGCCCGGGGTCATCGTGTGCAACACCTTCCACCACGGGAGCTCGATCGCCGAGCACGTGGTCATGGTGGCGCTGATGCTGTCCCGGCGGGTGCGGCGCGCCGACGCGCTCATGCGCGAGGGGCGGTGGGAGTCCGTCGCGCTGGACCCCGCCGTCCCCCTCGGCGACACGCTCGCGGGCCGCACGGTCGGGGTCATCGGGCTGGGCGAGATCGGCACCGCGGTCGTGCGGGCGACGACGGCGCTGGGCATGCGCGCACGCGCGGTCCGGCGCACCCCCGGAGCCCCGCTGCCCGAGGGCGTCCGGGTGGACCGCGTCGACGGCGACGACGGCCTGCCCGACCTGCTCGCCGGATCCGACGTGGTCGTGGTGACGGTCCCGCTGTCGGCGGCGACCACCGGGCTGATCGGCGCACCGGAACTGGCGCTGATGCGGCCGGACGCGCTGCTCGTCAATGTCGCGCGCGGCCCCATCGTCGACGAGGAGGCCCTCTACGACGCGCTCGCCTCCGGGAGCATCGGGGGCGCGGCGCTGGACGTGTGGTGGAGCCACCCCAACGACGGCGGCGGGGCACGCGGGTACACGCGGCCGTTCGACACGCTCGACAACGTCGTGATGACCCCGCACCACTCCGGGCACACCCGCACGACGTTCGCCGGCCGGGCGGCGGAGATCGCCGCCAACATCGCCCGGCTGGACGAAGGCCGCCCGCTGGTGAACATCGTCACGGCGAGCCGATGAGCGAGCGGAGGCGGTGCTGACACCCGCCGAAGGCCCACCGCAGCACCGCCGAAGCAGAGCGAAGAGGCGAGCGTGACCAAGCGACACCCTCACGGCGAGCCGATGAGCGAGCGGAGGCGGTGCTGACACCCGCCGAAGGCCCACCGCAGCACCGCCCAAGCAGAGCCAAGAGCCGAGCGTGACCAAGCGACACCCTCACGGCGAGCCCGTGAGCGAGCGGAGGCGGCGCTGACACCCGCCGAAGGCCCACCGCAGCACCGCCGAAGCAGAGCGAAGAGGCGAGCGTGACCAAGCGACACCCTCACGGCGAGCCGATGAGCGAGCGGAGGCGGCGCTGACACCCGCCGAAGGCCCACCGCAGCACCGCCCAAGCAGAGCCAAGAGGCGAGCGTGGCCAGGTGGGATGCGCGCGCCGCGGCCTGACTGACGCCCTCCTCCCGCCCGACGCTCGTGGAGCGTCGGGCGGGAGCGGCGGCTGACGGCGTTGGAGACGGCCCCCTGGGCCGTCTCCAACGTCCCCAACGTCCGCGTCGTCCGCCGTGCCGGGCCGCCTCCCCGGAGCTCAGGCGGGGGCGGCGTCCAGCGGGAAGTGGCAGAGCCCTTCGTGCCGCTCCAGCGCGTCGCCGTCGTCGCGGCGGGCCACCGGCGGGGCCTCGGCCGCGCAGCGGTCCGTCGCCTGCCAGCAGCGCGTGCGGAACCTGCACCCCGACGGCGGGTCCAGCGGCGACGGGAGCTCGCCCTCCAGCAGGATGCGGCGCGACCCCGCCTCGGGCGACGCGCCCAGCGACGGCGCCGCCGACATGAGCGCCTTGGTGTAGGGGTGCAGCGGCCGGTCGAAGACGCTCTCGGTGGGCCCGTGCTCGATGACCTTGCCGAGGTACATCACCGAGACCCGGTCGGCCACGTGCCGCACCACCGACAGGTCGTGCGAGATGAACACGTAGGACACGCCCAGGCGCTCCTGGAGGTCGGCGAGGAGATTGAGGACCTGCGCCTGGACGGAGAGGTCCAGCGCCGAGACCGGTTCGTCGCACACGATCAGGTCGGGCCCCAGCGCGAGCGCGCGGGCGATCCCGAGCCGCTGGCGCTGCCCGCCGGAGAACTCGCCTGGGTAGCGGTGGGCGTCCCCGGCGCGCAGGCCGACGAGGTCGAGGAGTTCGCGCACCCGCTTGTCCTTGTCGGCGGGGGCGGCGTCGCGGTGGGTGCGCCACGGCTCGCCGATGATGTCCGATGCCGTCATCCGCGCGTTGAGGGAGGCGAACGGGTCCTGGAACACCATTTGGACGCGGCGCCGCCAGGCGAGGAGGTCGCGGCCGCGCAGCGCGAAGGGGTCGGTCCCCTCGAAGCGGACGGTGCCGTCGTCGGGGCGTTCGAGCATGAGCAGGACGCGCGCGAGCGTCGACTTCCCGCAGCCGGACTCGCCGACGAGGCCGAGGGTCTCCCCGCGGCCGACGCGCAGGTCGACGCCGTCCAGGGCGGTCAGCCGGGCCGACCCGCGGGCGCCGGCCACGCGGAAGGACTTGCGCAGACCGGTCGCCTCCAGCAGCGGCGCGGCCGTGTCCGGTGCGGTGCCCGCGGCTGTGGCGGATGCTGTGTCAGGCACGGGCGAGCTCCTCGGAGAAGTGGCAGGCGGCGGCCCGCGACGGGCCGACGGGCGCGGGTAGCGGACGGCTCTCGGCGCACGCCTCGCGCGCCATCGGGCAGCGGGCCTGGAACACGCAGCCGGCCGGGATCGCGCTGAGTTCGGGCGGGCTGCCCGGGATCGAGCGCAGCGACTGCCCCTTCTCGACGTGCTCGGGGACCGAGTCGAGCAGGCCGCGCGTGTAGGGGTGGCGCGGGTGTGCGAAGACCTCGCCGACGGGCCCCGTCTCGACCACCGTCCCCGCGTACATGACCGCGACGTCGTCGGCGTGCTCGGCGACGACGGCGAGGTCGTGGGTGATGAGCACGACGGCCATCTCGTGCTCGGTCCGCAGGTCGGCGAGCAGCTGCATGACCTGTGCCTGCACGGTGACGTCGAGCGCCGTTGTCGGCTCGTCGGCGATCAGCACATCCGGGCTGAGCGCCACCGCCATGGCGATGAGCAGCCGCTGGCGCATCCCGCCCGAGAACTGGTGCGGGTAGGACCGCGCACGGGCGCGCGGCTCCGGGATGCCGACGGCCGCCATCAGTTCGATCGCCTTCTCCCGGGCGGCGCGGCGGGACAGGCCCCGGTGGATGCGGAAGGGCTCGCCGAGCTGCGCGCCGACGGTCTGCACCGGGTTCATCGCGGTCAGCGCGTCCTGGAACACGATGGACAGCACGGGACCGGCGAGCTTCTTGCGCGCGGCCGGGCCGAGCCGCAGCAGGTCGGTGCCGCCCACCCGGATCGCGCCGCCGGACACGCGGGCGACGGGGTCGAGCAGCCCGGCGACCGCCAGAGCGGTCATGGACTTGCCGCACCCCGACTCGCCGAGCAGCGCCAGCGTCCGCCCTTTGCGGACGGAGAAGCTGATGCCGTCGACGGCGCGGAGCGTGCCCGCGGGGGTGGTGAGGTCGACGCTCAGCCCGTCGACCTCCAGGGCGGGCCCGGCCGCCGCTCCCCCGCCGGGAGCGGGGGCGGCGGCGGGGCTGGTGGACGCGGTCATGCGCGGATCCCTCCTCGGTTCCCGCGGGAACCCTTGGTGCGGGGCGTGGTCAGCCGCCAGCGCTGCGCGGGGTCGGTGGCCAGGCGCGCCCACGCGGCGAGCACCGTCGCCGAGACCGTGGTGACCACGATCGCCACGCCGGGCAGCACGGCGATCCACCAGGCGGTCTGGAGGTACTGGCGGCCCTGGGCGACCATCAGCCCCCAGCTGACGTCCGGCGGCTGGATGCCGATCCCGAGGAAGCTCAGCGAGGACTCGGTGAGCATGACGAAGCAGAAGTCGAGCGTGGCGACGGTCAGCAGGGTGGGCAGGGTGATGGGCAGGATGTGCCGGTAGATGGTCGGCCAGCTGCCCGCGCCGAAGGTGCGCGCGGCGTCGACGAACAGCCGGCTCTTCAGCTCCGTCGCCTCGGCGCGGGCGGTGCGCAGGTAGACGGGGATGCGCGCGAGCGCCAGGATCAGCACCAGGTTGGCGACGCTGGGGGCGAACACGTACAGCACGACCACGGCCAGCAGCAGCGAGGGGAAGCTCAGGATGACGTCGGCGACGCGCATCGCGACGTTCTCCCGGAACCCGCCGTGGTAGCCCGCCCACATCCCGATCGCCGAGCCGATCACCAGCGAGCACAGAACCGCGGGGACCGCGACGGACAGGGTCGTGCCGGCCGCCTCGATGAGCCGGGCGAGCATGCTGCGCCCCAGCACGTCGGTGCCGAGCAGGCCGAAGAAGCCGTGGTCGAGCGATGGCGGGCGCAGCGACGCGCCGAGGTCCTGGCGCCGGGCGCGGTCGCCGATGAGCAGCGGGCCGAGCAGGGCGGTCAGCGCCACGAGGCCGAGCAGCACGGCGGCGGCGGCCGCGAAGCGGTCCTTGCCGAGCAGCGTCCACCAGCGCGCCGGGCGCTTGGCCGCGGGCGCCGTCTCGGCGGGAGGGAGATGCGGGGAGGTCATCCGGGGCTCCTCGGGCTCAGGCCGGGACGGCGTGGCGCACACGCGCGTCGAGCAGGGCGTAACAGGCGTCGATGAGGATGTTGAGCACGAAGATCGTCACCGCGGTGAGCAGGACGGCGGCCTGGAGCACCGCGAAGTCGCGCTGGAGGATGGAGTCGATCATCAGCTTGCCGATGCCGGGCCAGCCGAAGATCGTCTCGACGACGACCGCGCCGTTGACCAGGCCGATCGTGAGGTCGCCGGCGACGGTGAGCGCGGGCATGGCCGCGTTGCGCAGCGCGTGGCCGAACACCACCCGCTTCTCGCTCGCCCCCTTGCTGCGGGCGACCTTGGTGTAGGGCGCGGCCAGCGCCGCGACCATCGCGCCGCGCACGACCTGCACGAGCACGCCGAACGGGCGGATGAGCAGCGTGGCGATGGGCAGCACCCACACCTCGGGGCCGCCGGTGACGCCCGATGTGGGCAGCCAGCCGAGGGTCACGCCGAACACGAGCACGCCCATGATCGCGAACCAGAAGTCGGGGATGCTGGCCGCCGTCATGGACAGGAAGCTGCACGCGCGGTCGGCGAGGGAGTTGGGCCGGTAGGCGGCCAGGCAGCCGATCAGGACCGCGCCGGCGATCGCGATGAGCATGGTCACCGCCGCCAGTTGCAGGGTCGCGGGGAAGGCCGCGAGCACCATCTCGGCCGCGGACTGCCCGGTGCGCAGAGAGGTGCCGAAGTCGAGCTGGACGATCTGGGTGAGGTAGTCCCACAGCTGGACGGCGACGGGCTGGTCGAAGCCGTTGGCGGCGGAGAACTCGGCCCGTTGCTCGGGGGTGGCGCTCAGCGGCAGGTAGAGGTTGACGGGGTCGCCGGTCAGCCGTGCCAGGCAGAACACGCCCAGCACCACAAACAGCAGGGGGATCGCGCTGGAGACGACCCGTGTGCGCAGGAAGGCGAGCATGTCAGGATCCCTCCTGGTCGGCCGGCCGCACCTCGGACAGACGCAGTTCGTCGCCGCTCGCGGAGTTCGGCTCGTACCGGACCGCGCCCGATATCCCCATGAGGCCCCGCATGTGGGCCAGGTGGGCGTACTGGGCGATGTCGTCGTTCTGGGCGGCGAGGACGTCGGCGAGGGCGTCGGCGCGCTCGGGGCCGGAGAGCGCGCTCGCGTCGGCGATGCGTTCGTCCATGTCGGCGGTGCCGAACGTCGACTGGGCGCCCTCGCTCAGCAGGTACTGGCTTGCGGTGAACGCCGCGTCGCCGGTCTGGTTGCCGTGCATGATGAGCAGCGCGACCGGTCCGGCGTCCTCGGGCATCGGCCGGAGCTGGTACTGCAGGTGGGCGGCGGTGTCCAGCATGGTGATCTCCACGTTCAGGCCGACCTCCGCCAGCTGGTACTGGAGCGCTTCGGCGGTCTCGGCGACCCGCGGGAACTGGCCGTTGCGGGCGATCAGGGAGATCCGGCGGTCGACCGGCACGCCGTCGGCGGCGGCCTCCTCGATGAGGGCGCGGGCGGCGTCGGGATCGGGGGTGGTGGGCGCCAGTTCGTCGTTGTAGCCGACCACGCCGTCCGGGACGAGCTGCGCCGCGGGTTCGGCGAGCCCGTCGAAGAGGGTGTCGCTGATGGCCTGGCGCTCGATGGCCAGGTCGATCGCCCTGCGCACCCGGATGTCGTCGAGCGGGGCCTCACGGCCGTCGAGCCGCAGCGCGGTGGTCTCGTTGTTGGGGTAGGCCACCGAGTTGTCCTCGGTCGCGTCCTCGGGGTTGAGCGCCGTGGCGAGGTCGGCCTCCCCCTTGGTGATCATCGCGGCGCGCACGGCCGGCTCCGACCGCCACACGTAGCGGGCCTCCGGGAACGCGGGCGCCTCGCCCCAGTAGTCGTCGTTGCGGCGCAGGGAGATCGAGACGCCGGTCTCCCAGTCCTCGATGGCGTAGGGGCCGGTGCCGACGGGCTCGCGCACCTTCGCGTCGGTGGCGGTGGTGCGGGGGACGACCTCGATGAAGCTGAGGCGCAGCGGCAGGATGGGGTCGGGGTCCTCGGTGGTGACGGTCAGCGTGGTCTCGCCGGTGGCCGCCACCTCCACGTCCTTGCCGTCGAAGACGTAGCCGTCCACGTTGCAGGCGAGGTCGGAGTTGACCGCGCGGTCGATGGAGAACGCGGCGTCCTCGGCGGTGAACGGCTGCCCGTCGTGGAACGTGACGCCGGATCGGACCTCCAGGGCCCAGGTGGTGGGCTCCGTCTGCTCCCACTCGGTGGCCAGCAGGGGTTGGAGTTCGCCGCTCTCCGGATCGCGTTCGATGAGCGGTTCGCTGATGTTGGAGCGGACCACGACACCGGTCGAGGTCAGGGACGCCTCACAGGGCTCCAGGGTCGGGGGCTCCTGGGCGAGGACCACCCGCAGCGTGGTGCCGGCGGTGCCGGTGGATCCGGTCGCGTCGCTGTTGGCCACGGTGCAGCCGGCGGTCGGGACCAGGGCGGTCAGCGCAGCGAGGGCGGCGAGCGTCCGCGATCGCCCGCCGCGCAGCCGGGGAGGTGCGGTTGACTGCATCGTCTCTCCGATGGTCGGGCGTCACAACCCGAGCGGCACGGGCGGACGGTTGGGGGCGCGTGTGCCGGGAGAGCGGGTGACCCGGCACGTCGGCGGGCCCAGCCACAGTGTGTCCCGGAACACCCATGTGGTCTGCATTTGTAGACGGCACCCCGGGCGCCCGTCAAGAGGCCGCCGCTCCCGTCTCGGTCAGCGAGAGCAGCGCGTCGAGCACCGGGTTGGCGTGGTACGTGCGCCAGACGCAGTGGGTCTCGACGAGGTTGGGCGCCAGCCCGTCGATCTCGGTGAACGCCAGGTTGGGCAGCCGCAGGCGGGCACCGGACCGCGGCACGATCCCCACCCCCATACCGGCGTTGACCAGCGCCAACAGGCTGTGCACCTGCTCCACCTGCTGCACGTAGCGCGGCTCGACGCCCGCGTCGTGGAAGGCGCTGATGACGAGCTCGTGCAGGTAGCGCGCCGCGATGGGGGTGTAGGTGACGACGTCGTACCGGCCGATGTCCGCCAGGTCGGGCGGACGGCGCAGGCCGGTGAGCGGATGGTCGCGCGGGCAGGCGAGGATCAGGCTCTCGGTGTGCACCCGGCGGGCGCTGAGCAGCTCGGACGCCGGAAGTCCGCGGACCAGGCCCACGTGGAGACGGTCCGTGAGCAGGGCGTCCACCTGGTCCCGGCTGACCATCTCGGTCAGGGTCAGCTCGACATCGGGCAGCCGCTCCTTGACCGTGGTGAGCCAGGACCCCAGCACGGTCAGCGCCGACACCGCGGTGAACCCGATGTGCAGCGCGCCGGCCGTGCCCCGGGCGGCGTTGCGCGCCGTCAGCGGCGCCGCCTCGGCGAGCCCCAGCATCCGCCGCGCGTCTTGCAGGAACGCCTCCCCCGCGGGGGTCAGCTCGACCGTGCGCGAGGCGCGTATCAGCAGGTCGACTCCCAGGGCGTGTTCGAGTTTCTGGATCTGCCGGCTCAACGGCGGCTGGGTCATGTTCAGCCGCTGCGCGGCGCGGCCGAAGTGGCGCTCATCGGCCACCGCCACGAACCCGCGCAGCTGATCGAGGGTGAAACGGCCGGGCATCGAGGGCTCCTCACGATCGTCTTTGCTGAAAAGGTATCAAGGGATGCATTATTCGACTTGGACAGGTATTGGCGGTGTCCCTAGGCTTCGAACCGAGTTCACCGACGATCCGGAGACCGCCTCATGACGCTGTTCGCCCCTGAAGAACTGAGATCCGTCCTCGGATCGGGCCTGCTCTCATTCCCCGTCACCCACGCCCGCGACGACTTCACCTTCGACGAGGACGCCTACCGCGGGCACCTGGAACGGCAGGGCGCGTTCGGCTCCTCCGGGGTCTTCGCAGCGGGCGGCACAGGTGAGTTCTTCTCCCTCACCCCCGACGAGGTGGGCCGTGTCGTGCGCGCCGCGGTCGCCGCCACCCCCGACGGCAAACCCGTCGTCGCCCCCGCGGGCTACGGCACGGCGCAGGCGGTCGCCATGGCGCGCGACGCCGAAGCCGCCGGAGCGCACGGCGTCTTCCTGCTCCCGCCCTACCTCACGGAGCTGACGCAGGAGGGGCTGGTCGCCCACGTCCGCGCCGTCTGCGCCGCGACCGGCCTCGGCGTCGTCGTGTACCACCGGGCCAACGCCGCCTTCGGCTTCGACGCCGTGCAGGAGCTGGCGGACACCTGCCCGAACTTCATCGGCTTCAAGGACGGGGTCGGCAGCGTCGACCTGATGACCGCCATCCACGCCCGCCTCGGCGACCGCCTGCTGTCGATCGGCGGCCTGCCCACCGCCGAGACCTACGCGCTGCCGTACCTGGAGATGGGCGTCACCACCTACTCCTCGGCGATCTTCAACTTCATCCCGGAGTTCGCCCTCGACTTCTACACCGCGGTCCGCGCGCGCGACGCCGCGGCCGTGTACCGCAAGCTCAACCAGTTCGTCCTGCCCTACCTGGACATCCGCAACCGGCGGGCCGGGTACGCGGTGTCGATCGTGAAGGCCGGGCTCACGGTGACCGGCCGGCCCTCCGGGCCGGTGCGCCCGCCGCTGACGGACCTCACCGAGGCCGAGCACGCCGAACTGAAGGCGCTCGTCGACGGGGTGGTGAACGCATGACCGCGGAGACCGGAACGGCCGTCCTGACCGGCGCGATGCTGATCGGCGACGCCGACGTCCACGTCACCGGGGCCGGCGAGGCCCACGGCACCGACCCCGCCACCGGCGAGCGGCTGTCCCCCGGCTACGGCCAGGGCGGCGCCGCCGAGGCGGGCCGCGCCGCCGAGCTGGCCCACGCGGCCTTCGACACCTACCGCCGCACCTCCCCCGAGGTGCGCGCCGGGTTCCTGGAGGCCATCGCCGACAACATCGACACGCTCGGCGACACCCTCGTCCGGCGCGTCATGGCCGAATCCGGGCTGCCCGAACCGCGCGTCCGGAGCGAGCGGGCGCGCACCGTCGGGCAGCTCCGGCTGTTCGCCTCCGTTGTCCGCGCGGGCGGCTGGCTGGGCGTCCGGGTCGACGCCGGCGATCCCGCCCGGTCCCCTCTGCCAAAGCCCGACCTGCGGCAGCGCAAGGTGCCGCTCGGCCCCGTGGCGGTCTTCGCCGCCTCCAACTTCCCGCTGGCGTTCTCGGTCGCGGGCGGCGACACCGCGTCCGCGCTCGCCGCCGGCGCCCCGGTCGTCGTCAAGGCCCACAACGCGCATCCAGGGACCTCGGAGCTGGTCGGCCGCGCCATCCGCGACGCGGTGCGCGCGCACGACCTGCCCGAGGGAACGTTCTCGCTGCTGTTCGGCTCCGGCAGTGAACTGGGGACGGCCCTGGTGCGGCACCCCCGCATCGCGGCCGTCGGATTCACCGGGTCCCGCTCCGGCGGGCTCGCGCTCAGCGCCGCCGCCGCGGCCCGGCCCGTGCCGATCCCGGTGTTCGCCGAGATGTCCAGCGTCAACCCGGTCGTGGTGCTGCCCGGTGCGCTCGCCGAGAACGGCGCGGCGCTCGGCACCGCCTTCGCCGCCTCGCTCACCACCGGCGCCGGCCAGCTCTGCACCAGCCCGGGTCTGGTCTTCGCGGTCGGCGACGCCGACGCCTTCCTGACCGCGGCCGGGGAGGCCGTCGGCGCGGCCGCGGCCGCGCCCATGCTGACCGACGGGATCCGCCGCGCCTACGACGAGGGCGGGGCGGCGCTGGCCGCGCGCCCCGGCGTCACCGAGATCGCCCGGGGCGCGGTCGACGACACCATCGCCGCCTGCGGCCGGGCCCGCCTCTACGCCACCGACGGCGCGACGTTCCTGTCCGACGACGCGCTCCAGGCGGAGGTCTTCGGCGCGACCTCGCTGGTGGTCCGGGTGCGCGACCTCGCGCAACTGCACGAGATCCTCGGCACCCTCGAAGGCCAGCTCACCGCCACCGTGCACGCCACCGCCGCCGACCACCCGGCGACCGCCGACCTGCTGCCGAGGCTGGAGCTGCTGGCGGGGCGGGTGCTGTTCGGCGGCTGGCCCACCGGGGTCGAGGTCGGGCACGCGGTGGTCCACGGCGGGCCCTTCCCCGCCACCTCCGCTCCCGCCACCACGTCGGTCGGCACCCTCGCCATCGAGCGGTTCCTGCGCCCGGTCAGCTACCAGGACGTGCCGCAGGAGCTGCTCCCGGAGGAGCTGCGCGACGGCAACCCCGCGGGGGTGCCGCGCCTGGTCGACGGCGTACCGGAGGCCGGCGGGCGGTGACGCCCCGGGGCTCCTCCCCCTCTCTCCGCGCCGGCCGCCCTCACCGGGCGGCCGGCGCGTTTTTCCACCACCGCCGCGCACGGGCGCGGCGACAGTGCTCGACCAGTCGAGAAGGTGTCGTGACATGACCGCCCAGAAGCGCACCGTCCTCCAGATGTGCCCGCTGCTGCCCTCCCTGGAGTCGGAGCTGGCGTCCTACGACACGGTCCGGCTGCACGAGCTCGCCGACCCCGCGGGGTTCCTCGCCGAGCACGGGCCGGAGGTCGTCGCCGCCGTCACCAGCGCGCGGGTCGGGGTCCCCGACGACGTCATGGACGCGCTGCCGGGCCTCAAGGCGATCGTCCACTTCGGTGTCGGCTATGAGACCACCGACGTCGTCCGGGCCCGCGCCCGCGGGATCGACGTCAGCAACACCCCCGATGTGCTCACCGACTGCGTCGCCGACCTCGCCGTGGGCGGGCTGATCGACGTCATGCGCCGGCTCGCCGCCGCCGACCGCTATGTGCGCCGCGGCGAGTGGACCCCGGGCGGCTATCCGCTCGCCACCCGGGTGACCGGCAAGCGGGTGGGGATCCTCGGCCTCGGCCGGATCGGCCGGGCGATCGCCGCGCGGCTGGAGGGGTTCGGGGTCGAGATCAGTTACCACTCGCGCCGCCCGGTCGACGGCGCGGCCTACCGCTACGCCGGCTCGGCGCAGGAGCTCGCCGCCGGCGCCGACGCGCTCATCGTCGCCACATCGGGCGGTGACGGCACGCGCGGCCTCGTCTCGGCCGCGGTGCTCGACGCGCTCGGGCCTCAGGGGTACCTGGTCAACGTGGCGCGCGGCAGTGTGGTCGACGAGCCCGCGCTGGTCGCGGCGCTGACCGAAGGGCGGATCGCGGGCGCGGCACTAGACGTGTTCGCCGACGAGCCGAACGTCCCCGGCCCGCTGCTGGACCTCGACTCGGTGCTCCTCCTCCCGCACATCGCCAGCGCCACCCATGAGACCCGTGAGGCGATGGGCGCGCTGGCCTTCGCCAATCTGCGGCGGTTCATGGCCGAGGGCGTCCTCCACACCCCCGTTCCCCGCTGACCCGCACGCTCCCCTGACCGGCTCCATCGGCGTATCCGCGCGGGTGCCCGGCGTCACCGCCGACCCTGTGGTCAGGTAGGGTGCCCCAGAACCCGGACATAACACCCACTTGGTGTGTTGTGCCCTCACATGGGCACACAATCCCCGGTCCGGGGGCGGAGTACGACGGAGCGCACTGGTGGAACTGGAATTCGAGCAGGTACTGGGCACACCTGCCCTGCTGTCGATCGCCGGGGGCGCCGTGCTCGCCCTGCTGGCGCTGATCATCTGGCTGAAGGTCCACCCGCTGCTCGCCCTGGTCGGGGTCAGCCTGGTCACCGCGTTCGCCGCCGGCATCCCCGCCGAATCCGTCATGGACGTGCTCATCGCCGGGTTCGGCGACACCATGGGCGAGGTCGCGCTCCTCGTCGGCCTCGGCGCGATGTTCGCGCGGGTCGTCGAGATCAGCGGCGGCGCCAAGGCGCTCTCCGATTCGCTCATCGGCCGGTTCGGCGAGGAGCGCGCCCCGCTCGCCCTGGGGATCGCGTCGCTCCTGTTCGGCATCCCCATCTTCTTCGACGCGGCGTTCATGGTGATGCTGCCGATCGTCTTCTCCGTCGCGCGGCGCCTGGGCGGCGGCGTGCTCATGTACGCGCTGCCCGCGGGCGCGGCGCTGACGACCATGCACGTCCTGCTGCCCCCGCACCCCGGGGCGGTCGCGGCGACCGTCTTCCTCGGCGCCGATGTCGGCCTGGTCCTCCTGCTCGGCCTGCTGGTGGGCGTGCCCACCTGGTACATCAGCGGGTACCTGTACGGGGTCTGGATCGGCCGCCGCATCGTGCTGCCGGTCCCCGAGATCCTCGTCGGCGGACCCCAGGCGCGGCCCGAGGACGAGGAGGGCCGCCGCCCGCCCCGCCCGGCGGCGATCCTGGGCCTCCTGGCGCTCCCCTTGGCGCTGATCTTCATGAACACCGGGCTCAGCACCGCCGTGGACACCGGCGTGCTGCCCGAGACGGCCTGGATCTCCGTGCTCACCGTGCTCGGGTCCACCCCGATCGCCCTGCTGATCACGGTATTCGTCGCCATGTACGTGCTGGGCACGCGGCGCGGGTACGGCCGCGGCTTCCTCGAGGACCTCTTCGACAACGCCCTCAAGCCGATCGCACCGGTCATCCTGATCACCGGCGCCGGCGGGATGTTCGGCGGGGTGCTGCTGGCCAGCGGCATCGGCGACGCTCTGGCGGAGACCCTGCGCGGGATCGGCCTGCCGCTGATCGTGTCGACGTTCGTCATCGCCGCGCTGCTGCGCATCGCGCTGGGCACCGCCACGGTCGCGATCACGACGTCGGCCGGGCTGCTGAGCGCGTCCATCCTCGCGGCCGACCTCAACCCGGTGCAGGCCGCGGCCATGGTCATCGCGCTGGCCGGCGGCTCCTCGGTCGTCTCCCACGTCAACGACGCCAGCTTCTGGCTGATCGGCCGCCTGCTGGGGATGGACGTGATCACGACCTTCAAGACGTGGACGGTCATCAAGACCCTGGTCGGCGTGGTCGCCTTCGGGTTCGCGTCCCTCATCTACGTCGTGGCGTCCTGAAGGCGGCCGGGAAGCCCCGTCCTCCGTGGTTCAATTCCGGCATGCCTCCCGAAACGACCGCGCCCCCGCCTGGGCGCCGACGCTTCCGCAAGCGCTTCGCGGCGGGGACGGCCGTGCTGTGCACGGCGGCGTTCATGTGGGTCAACAACACCGATGTTCTGGCGTACCACTCCGCCGGGGAGCGCGGTGTGCTCGCGCACCGCGGCCTCGGCCAGACGTTCGGCCACGAGGGCGTAGGGAACGACACGTGCACGGCGGAGCGAATCCACGAGCCGGAGCACGACTTCCTGGAGAACACCGTCCGCGGGATGCGCGCCGCGTTCGACGCGGGCGCCGACCAGGTCGAGTTCGACGTCCACATGACCGCCGACGACCGCTTCGCCGTCTTCCACGACTGGGAGCTCGACTGCCGGACCGATCTCAGCGGCACGACCCGCGACTTCACCCTGGCGGAGCTGAAGCGGGCCGACATCGGCTACGGGTACACGGCGGACGGCGGCGGGACGTATCCGTTCCGCGGGGCCGGCGTCGGGCTGATGCCGTCGCTGGACGAGGTGCTGGCGGAGTTCCCGGAGGGCGACCTGCTCCTCCACATCAAGAGCGACGACCCCGCCGAAGGCGGACTGCTGGCCGACCGGCTCTCCGCGCTGCCCGCGGAGCGCCTCGCCGGCCTCACGGTCTACGGAGGCGACGCCCCGATCGCGGCACTGCGCGAGCGGCTGCCGGAGCTGCGGGTCATGTCCAAGGACATGATGATGGACTGCCTGCTCGCCTACGAGGCGGTCGGGTGGACCGGGCACGTGCCGTCGTCCTGCTCGGGGATGCAGCTGCACATCCCCGAGGGGTACGGCCCCTGGCTCTGGGGCTGGCCGGCCCGGTTCACCCAGCGCATGGCCGCGGCCGACACCCGCGTGGTGGTCGTCGCCGGTTCGGGCGGCTTCTCCGAGGGCTTCGACGACATCGGGTCGCTGGAGCGCGTCCCCGACGGCTTCACCGGGCTGGTGTGGACCAACCGCGCCGACGAGACCGCCGCCGCGATCCGGGACCGCAGCGGATGACCACCGCTCCCCGCCGCTGCTGACGGCCGGGCGGATGCCGAACGGGTTCCGGCCCCGCGGACGCCGGCCGGCCGATTCGCCGGTTCATCGATGCATCGGCGTGCGGGCTTGTCGACTTCTCCGTCCGGCGCTCAGGACGCCTCCTCCGCGGCGGCGGGCCGGGCGCGGGCGAGTTCCGCGCGGATCGCCTCGGTGTGCTCGCCGACGTCGGGGACCGGCCCCATGGCCGGCTCCTCGCCGTCAATGTCGATCGGGGGCTTGAGAGCGGGGATCGTGCCCGCGGGCGAGGGCACCCGGGTCCACCGGCCGCGCGCGGCCAGCTGCGGGTGCGCGGCGAACTCCTCGGGGGTGCGCAACCGGGCGTTGGCGATCCCCGCGGCGTCCAGGCGGGCCAGCGCCCCGGCGGCGTCCAGCCCGGCGAAGCCGGCCTCGATGACCGCGCTCAGCTCGCGCTCGTTGGCGACGCGGCCGGGGTTGGCGGCGAACCGCGGGTCGTCGGCCAGTCCCGGGTCGCCGAGCACGGTCGCGCACAGGGCCCGCCACTCGCGGTCGTTCTGCACGCTGAGGAAGACCCGCGACCCGTCGCCGACTCCGAACGGCCCGTAGGGGGCGATGGCGGCGTGCCGGGCCCCGGTCCGGGGCGGAGCGGCCCCGGACTGCGCGTAGTAGAGCGGGAAGCCCATCCACTCGCCCAGCGCCTCCAGCATGGAGATGTCGAGGACGGCCCCCTCGCCCGTGTGCTCGCGGCGGAACAGGGCGGTCAGGATGCCCGAGAAGGCGTACATCGCGGCGGCGATGTCGGCCACCGGAATGCCGGCCTTGGCGGGCTCCGCCTCGGTGCCGGTGACCGAGACGACCCCCGCCTCGCACTGCACGAGCAGGTCGTAGGCCTTCTTGTGCGCGTAGGGGCCCTCGGTGCCGTAGCCGGAGATGCCGCAGGTGATGAGCCGGGGCGCGGCGGCCCGCAGCGCCTCGGCGCCGAGCCCCATCCGCGCGGCGGCGCCGGGGGCGAGGTTCTGCACGAAAACGTCGGCGCCCAGGACGAGCGCGCGCATCGTCGCGGCGTCGCCGGGGTCCTTGAGGTCGAGGACGACGCTCTCCTTGCCCCGGTTGGCCCATACGAAGTGGCTGGAGAGCCCGTTCACGGTGGTGTCGTGGTGCCGGGCGAAGTCGCCGCCGGGACGCTCCACCTTGATCACCCGGGCCCCCAGGTCGGCCAGGTGCCGGGTCGCCAGTGGAGCGGCGATGGCCTGTTCGACCGAGACCACGGTGACGCCTTCGAGCGCGCGCATGCGTTCGCAACCCCCTTCGCCGGCCGTGGCCGGTGCGGTGTCGCCGCGCGGTCCGTCGGACCCCGGTGAGCGGCGCCACTCGGGGAGAATAATTTATAAAAAACACCAGAACAAGGGCCGGACCGAAAGCTAGAGTGACGCCATGACGCTGGAGCAGGTGCGCACGCCGACCAAGGCCGAAGCGGCGTACGAGGCGCTGCGCGACGCCATCCGGTCGGGTGACCTCCCGCCCGGGCACCGGCTCCGGTTGCAGCAGACGGCCCGGGAGCTGGGGATGAGCCTCACCCCCGTCCGCGAGGCGATCCGGCTCCTGGCCGCGCACGGCCTCGTGGAGCAGCAGGCCAACCTCGGCGCCGTGGTGAGCCGGTTCGGGCGCGACTCCGCCGAGGAGATCTACCGGCTGCGGCTGGTCCTCGAACCGATGGCGGCCGAACTCGCGGCGGAACGGGCCACCGCGGAGGACCTGGCGGAGATCGGCACGGCCCTCGACCGCATCACGCGGGCACTGGCCGCCGACCGCCCCTACGACATCCCGGAGCTCAACGCCGCCTTCCACCGCGCCGTCTACCGGGCCGCCCGCTCCCCCTACCTGCTGGAGTTCATCGACCGGCTGTGGAACGGCGTACCGTTCCAGGCGATTTCGCTGGCGGGCCGCCACGAGACATCGGCCCGCCAGCACCGTGAGATCCTCGCGGCCCTGCGCGACCGCAACGGCGAACAGGCGGCGCGCCTCATGCACGCGCACATCGCCGAGGCGTCCGCCGAGACCCTGCGCCGCCTCGACCCCGCCCAGCAGCCCCGCCCCGCCACCTGACGCGACCCCGGAGCCCGCCCGCGCACCCGCACGAGCCACACGTCGCTCGGGCCGCGCGACAGGGCGGGCCGCCCGTTCAGGCGGCCCGGCCGGGGCGGTGGTCAGGTGTCGAGGGCTCCGCGGTGCCGGCGGGTGACCGGGGGGAGGACCGACCACGGGAAGTCGATCCACCGGTCGGTGCGCCGCCAGACGTACGCGCACTTCACCGCGGACCGCGGCTTCTCGTAGATCACCGCGCTGCGGACCTCGGCGACGTGCTCGGCGCAGAAGTCGTGGACGAGCTTCAGCGTCGTGCCGGTGTCGGCGACGTCGTCGGCGACCAGCACCCTCCGCCGGCTCAGGTCCACCGTGCTGGGAACGGGCGGCAGAACGACCGGCAGGTCCAGGGTCTCCCCCACCCCGGTGTAGAACTCGACGTTCATCACGTGCAGGTTCTTCACGTCCAGCGCGTACCCGAGCCCGCCGGCCACGAACAGGCCGCCGCGCGCGATCGACAGGATGATGTCCGGCTCGAACCCGTCATCGGCGACCTGCCGCGCCAATTCGCGCACGGCGGTGCCGAACAGCTCATAGGTCAGGACCTCGCGCTCGCCGGTCATCGGTACCCCCACGGTCGTCGGCCGTCGGGGCCCGCCGCCGGAATGGCCGGTCCGGGTACCGGCGGCCGCCCCCGTCCCACCTACTATCCTGCCCCCACACCCCCGCCGGGCCTACGGCGGCCGGGCGCGCGGCGGCCGGAGTTCCGCGAACCCGTGGTGGATCGGGTGTCCACGGGGGAGAATGCACAGTACGCGCCACCGGCGGTCCGGGCGCGCGCCTCAGTGCCGGCGGCGTGTGCGACCCCCGAGAGGAGGGCGGATGATCCCCGCCGACCACCCCGGAGACGACGACGCGCGCCGGGTCGCGGAGGCGACGTGGAATGCGCTGTTCGCGGCGGATATGAAGCGCCTGGTCCGGGCGGCCAGAGAAAATGATCACGAGAAGTCCGACGAGATCCGCCGCCGCTATTCGAAAGAGTAGCGATTCGGACCGCTCCCTTTGCAGGTGACGGCGTGTTACCCTCCGCCGAACCGCATTTCCGCCGCCGGCTCGGGAGCACCATGAAACTCACCCTGCTCGCCAAGGACCCCACCTGCTGGGACAGAAACTGTCCGTCCGTTTACGTCGACGAATCGGGCGGACTCGTCGTCCAAGGCGTCCAGCTCAGCGACGCCGACCTGCGGGATCTGCGCGATCCCGGCTCCGGCGAGACCGCCGTCCGCATCGACCCGGCCATCGTCGCCGAGGCCATGGCGCGGTACGCGACGGAAAGGCAGCGGTGACAGGACATTCCCCGGAACGGGGACATTCCGCGGAATACCCCATTTCACCGGACGAATTCGGAGATTGCTTTTCGGGTTTTCAGTCCACGGCCTTCCGGTTGGAAACCCTCCAGGACTACAGCGCCGCCGATGAACCCGCCTTCCGGAAATTCCTCGCGGGCGAATCCGCCCCTCCGCCCGGCACCGGGTCGTGGCCGGACGAGGTCCGGTCCGGAATCGACCGCGGCCTGCGCTACGACCGGGTCCACGTGGTCACCGAGCCCCTGTCGGACTACGTCCGGTTCGAATGCGCGTGGGGCTACCGTCGCAGCGTGCGGGCGGGGGAGAACATCCGCATCCTCCCCGTGCCCGAAGGCGGGTGGCCCGACGGACTCCCGCACCTGGACTACTGGCTCTTCGATTCCGCCACACTCGTTCGCATGGACTACTCCCCCGACCACCGGACCATCACCCGCGTGGCGGTGAGCGACCCGGAGCAGATCGCCGCCGCCAACGCGTGGCGCGAACGCGCCATGCGCCTATCGGTCCCCTTCACCGAATACGCGGCCCGCTTCGACGACGCCATGCTCCCCCTCGGCGCACGATGACGCGGGACGACACCGGCGGCCCCGGGCCGGCCGGCCGCGCGGGGGACGGCTCCGGCAACGGGCCCGGCAATACGCTGCGGGGCGACGCCGGGGCGGTCGTCCAGGCGGGGGCGATCCACGGCGACGTACACGTCACCGCGGCCGGCGTCACCGGCACCGCCGTCCCGCGGCAATTGCCGATGGCGGCCGCCGGGTTCGTCAACCGCGGCGCCGAGATCGCCCGGTTGGACGCCCTGCTGCCCACCCCCGGGGACGACCCGCCACACGGCCCCGGTGCCGCCGCCGTCGTCATCTCCGCGATCGGCGGCACTCCCGGTGTCGGCAAGACGGCGCTGGCGGTCCACTGGGCGCACAGGGTGCGGGCGCACTTCCCGGACGGCGACCTGTACGCCGATCTGCGCGGCCACGGGCCCGGCCGGCGTCTCGGCCCCTCCGAGACGCCGGCCTCGTTCCTGCACGCCCTCGACGTCCCGCCGGACCGCATCCCCATCGACCTCGACGGCCGGGCGGCCCTGTACCGCTCGCGGCTCGACGGCAAGCGGATGCTCATCGTCATCGACGACGCCGTGTCCGCCGACCAGGTCCGCCCGCTCCTGCCCGCCGCAGCGGGCTGCATGGCCGTGGTCACCGGCCGCACCAGGCTCTCCGGGCTCGTCGCGCGGGACGGCGCGCGTCCCATGACCGTCGGCACCCTGTCGGCCCCTGCCGCGCTGGACCTGCTCAGGGGCACCGTGGCTGACGGGCGGATCGACGACGAGCCCGAGGCCGCACGAGCCCTGGTCGCCCACTGCGCGGGTCTCCCGCTGGCGCTGCGCATCGCCGCGGAGAGGCTCCTCGACCGCGCCGGCGAACCGGTGAGCGCACTGGTCGCCGACCTCGCGGCCGAGGACCGGCGCCTCGACGCTCTCGGCGCCGGCGACGACGAGTTGAGCGATGTCCGGGCCGTGTTCTCCGCTTCCTATTCCGGCCTGTCCCCCGACACCGCGCGGCTGTTCCGCCACCTCGGGCCGCACCCCGGCGCCGAGTTCGGCGCGGAGGTCTGCGCCGCTGTGTCAGGGTTCTCGCCCCGGCACACCGCCGCCGTGGTCGACCGGCTGGTGCGCGCGAACCTCGTGCAGCGGGTCGGCCGCGACCGGTACCGGCTCCACGACCTGCTGCGCCTCTATGCGATCGAGCGGTTCCGCGCGGACGAGGGCCCGGGCGCGGCGGAGGCCGTCGTCCGGCGCTACGGGCTCTGGTACCTGGCCACCGCGCGCAACGCCGTCCGCGTCGTGCACCCGGGCTACCCTCCGGTCGACGACCCCGGGGGCGACGCACCCGTGAGCCCGTTGGTCTTCGACACGGTCGCCGCCGCACTCTCCTGGTTCGAGCGGGACCGGCCCAACCTCGTGGGGTCGGTGAACGCCGCGGTCGGGACCGGGCAGCTCGACCTCGCCTGGCGCATCCCGGCCACGGCGGGCGGGCTGTTCGGACGGCACGGACACCGGGAGGAGTGGCGCGACATCCACCGGCAGGGCGCCGACGCCGCCCGCGCGGCCGGCGACCCCTTCGGCACGGGACGCAACCTCCTCGGCCTCGGGGAGGCCGAATGGGTGCTCGGCCGGACCGACGCCGCGCTGGAGACCTATGACGCGGCGCTCGCGGCCAATCGCGAGGCGGGGGACGGCTGGGGTGAAGGGTTCGCGCTGCGCATCAGCGGCCAATTGCGCTGGGAACGCGACCGTGACGGCCACGCGCCCGAACTGATCCGGCGGGCGGTCACCGTCTTCCGGGCCATCGGCGAGCGCCGCGGCGAGGGCATGGCGCTGCTGAGCCTGGCCGGATGCGACCGCGACGTGGGACGGCTCGACGAGGCGCTGGCCGCCTGCCGAGCGGCCATCGGCATCTTCACCGGCATCGGCGACCGGTGGACCATCGCCTGGGCGCGGTGCTCGACCGGCTCCGTGCTGCACGCGATGGGCCGCCGTCCCGAGGCCGTCGCCGAGTACCTCGCGGCGGCCGCCGAGTTCCGGGAACTCCAGGATCGGGACAGCGAGGCGGCGGCCCTGATCGGCGCCGGAGACGCCTACGCCGCCGACGGCGACCCGGAAGGTGCCCGGACCCATCTCGGCGCGGCCCTGGACCTCCTCAGCGCCGAGGACGACCCCCGTGTGCCCGAGGTCGAGGCCAAGCTCGCCGCGCTGCGCTGACATCCCCGGCGCCCCTTGGCCGGTTGCGGCCACACGGACGTCATGGCCGGCGCGTCTCCCGGCGGCACGGCCGAACGTAGCTTCTTGGCATGGACAGGGATGATTTGTCACCGGCCGAGGCCGGCCTGGTGGCCGCGGTGGAGGACGGCCGGGTGCTGGAGGCCGGTACTGCGCCCGGAGAAGGAGAAGGGGCGGCGCGGACGGGAGATCCCGGATACGAGATCCGCGCCGAGGTCATCCGGGACATTCTGCGCGGGCGGCTGGCGGCGGACCCGGACCCCCGCGGCGTGCGGGTGCGGGGCGCGCGCATCGTCGGCGAACTGGATCTGGACAACGTGTCCGCGCAGGTCGGCCTCGCCCTGATGGCATGCCGGGTGGCGGAACCGATGAGCGCGCGTGATGCCGTCCTGCCGTGGCTGACGCTGATCGGTACGCACCTGCCGTCCCTGCACGCCGACCGTTGCGAGATCACCGGGAGCGTGCTCCTGAGGGACGCGGTGGTGGACGGCGAGGGGGAGCCGGGGGCCGTGCGGTTCGTGGGCGCGCGGATCGACGGCCAACTGTCCTGCAGCGGGGCGCGGTTCACCAACCCCACCGGACCCGCCCTGCGGGTCGATGGCGGCCGGATCGACGGGGGCGTGTTCCTCCGGCGCGGTTTCCGTGCCCAGGGGATGGGACCGATCGCCGTGCTGGTCCTGGACAGCGCCGATATCGGCGCGATGGTGGACTTCGACGACGCCCGGGTGCGCAACCCCGACGGGCCGGCGCTGGACCTGGACGGTGCGACGCTGCGGGGGCTGCTCCTTCCCGAGGGCGCGCTGTGCGCCTCCTCCGACGGCGGCGACGACGGGGATCCGGAGGCGTGGCGGGCCGACGGGTCGCTGCGGCTGGACGGGTGCACCTACCGGCAGCTGATCGGCGGCGGGGCGCCGCCGGACACGTAGCTGCGATGGCTGCGGTAGCGGACCCCCGCCTATGCCCCTCAGCCCTACCAGCAGCTGGCCGCCCACCACCGCGCCGGAGGCCACGAGCGCGAAGCCCGGGCGCGTGCTGATCGCCCAGCAGGACGACGCGCTGGCGCGGGGTCCGGTGACGGGGTGGCGTGCGCGGGCGGCTCACCGGTCGCTGCGCTGGCTGGTCGGGTACGGGTGCCAGTCCTGGCGGGCCGTGGTGGGGCTGTGCGTCGTCGTCGGCCTGGCGGTCCTGCTGGGGCTGGGCTCGGGATGGGTGCCGATCGCCGACGGGCGTGCCGTGGCCGGCCGCACCGAGCAGACCTCCGACCCGGGCGGGGCGTGCTCGGTGGTGGAGCGGGTGGGGCTCGGGCTCCACTACGGGCTGCCCCTGGTCGCACCGGGTATGCAGAGCACGTGTTCCCTGGATACGGCCAGCCGCCGCGGCCAGGTCCTCACGGTGGCGGGCTGGGCGCTGCAACTGGGCGGGTGGGCGTTCGCCATCCTGGTCGTGGCCGGGTATACGGGCCTGCTGCGCAAGACCTGAGCCCGCCGCCGGCCGCGCGAGCGGCGGCGCGGCGCCCGGAGCCGCGCAGGGCGCCGCGAAACGCCGAAGGCCGACCGCCCCGAGGGGCGGTCGGCCTTCCTAGCCGTTCGACCGAGCGCCTGCCTGGGCAAACGCTGGGCCTGCGCGGTGGAGGAGGGATTTGAACCCTCGAAGGGTTGCCCCTTACTCGCTTTCGAGGCGAGCGCCATCGGCCACTAGGCGACTCCACCGCGGACCACTCTACCGGAAACGTCGCCGGGAGAAGAAATCGATAAGGACCGCGCCGCAGCGCTCGGCGAGGCGCGGGGACACGAGGTCGGGGGGGATGACCTCGGGGCGGTGGTTGAGGCGGCGGTCCCGGACGACGTCCCAGAGGGATCCGACCGCCCCGGCCTTGGGGTCGCGCGCGCCGTAGACCAGGCGCGCCACACGCGCCTGGACGAGCGCTCCGGCGCACATCGTGCACGGCTCCAGGGTGACCGCGAGCGTGCAGCCCGTGAGGCGCCACGACCCCGTGTGGCGCGCGGCGGCGCGCAGCGCCAGCACCTCGGCGTGGGCCGTGGGGTCGCCCGTGGCCTCGCGCTCGTTGTGGCCGGCGCCGATGACGGCGCCGCCGGGGTCGAGCACGACCGCGCCCACGGGGACGTCGCCGCTGCCGGCGGTGGCGGCGCTCTCGTCGAGGGCCAGGCGCAGGGCGGCGTCGATCGCCGCCCTGCCGGTCAAGCCGGCCGTTCCCGTACCCGGGCCCGGCGCGTCCGCCTCGTCCGCGTCCGGTCCCGGCGCTCCCGTGTCCGCGCCGGGTGCTCGCGGTCCGGGGGCCGGCTCCTCAGGGCCGGTCATAGGCGGAGGGCGTCGAGGCGCTCGGCGAATCCGGCGCGCTGGGAGAGCTCCTCCAGGACGTCGCCGGGGAGCAGGCCCTCGCTCAGGGTGAGCGCGACGAGCTCCTCGGCCGGGATCCCGAGATCGGCGAGGAGGGTGTCGTCTCCGCCGGGGACGGGGTAGGGCTTCTGGCCGGTGCCCTCTGCCTGCTCGGGCGCCCGGATCGCGCCGGTGTCGAGCAGGATCGCGGCCACCGGGTGCTCGTGCACGACGCGGACGTCGGACAGGAACACCCGGGGGTCGCCGTGGTCGTCGACCCGGACCACGGCGAACCACTCGTCGTCGGCTTCGAGCATCAGCACCATGGTGCCCTCGACGGCGCCGGGGTCGTGCGCCGCGACGACGTCGCGCATCAGATCGGCGATGTCATCGATACCGTCCACCTGCGCCACCTCGGCCTCGGCCCCCCACCACCCACCGGCGGAGCGGGAAAAGACCGCTGAGAAGATCGACACCGAACGCTCTCCCGTCCTTTCTCACGGGCTCCCGCCGGAGGAATCCTTACCCCATCCCGTCGACGGCACGCTGGAACGCCTGCTGGAATCCGAGCCGCTCGGAGATGCTCGCGAGCACTTCGTCCGGGTACAGGTCGAGATCCCCCGCCAGCGCCCCCAACTCCATCTCGTCCAAGCCGAGGTCGGCGAGGATCGACAGGTCACCCGCCGGCAGCACCTGGTCCAGGTCCTCGTCGTCGGGGACGTCGATGTCGAGGTACTCCAGCACGTCGCGCGCCACCGGCCAGTCGACCGACGCCGTGACGTCGGAGAGGAACAGGCTGACGTCGTCGCGCCCGTAGACGCGGATGATCACGAAGAAGTCGTCGCCGACCGACACCAGCCCGATCGCTCCGCTGATGCTGGGCTGCTGGCGCAGCGCGTGCAGTAACCCCTTGAGGTCCAGGGTGAGGGCCTCGGGGAGCAGGTAGACATCCCAGACGTCCTCTTCCCTATAGGCGACGGCCGCGAAGTCACCGGTTCCGTCTTCGTCATGTTCGAGATCCGTCATCGTCACCCCACCAGCCCGGCCGTGATCCGGCCAGGATCGCAGATCGCCCGGTGCGGCGTCATCGTAGCGGCCACGCCCGTCCATGACCCGGTCTCCCCGCGGGGAGCTGTCTCCGTGATAGAAGTCCGCGCTCACACGTCCTATTAGAACGGACTTCCCGACGCGGGCAGAACGCTATGGCCGACCCGGCCCACATTCGCGCACCGCGGCGGGCCTCCCGGACCTGCGGCGGACCGCCGGCCGGTGCTCGGCCACCGGTGCCCGGCGCCGCTAGACTCGGACGCCGATTCCCCCTCGTTTGCCCAGCTCACCCGGAGTATCCATATGCAGACCCTCGTCGTCGACCACCCGCTCGTCGCGCACAAGCTCACGACCCTGCGCGATGTCCGCACCGATTCGCCCACCTTCCGCCGGCTGACCGACGAACTGGTGACGCTGCTCGCCTACGAGGCGACCCGGGACGTGCGGGTGGCCCAGGTGACCGTCGACACCCCGCTGGTCTCCACGACCGGCACCCAGCTCACCCGGCCGACCCCGCTGGTGGTGCCGATCCTGCGCGCCGGGCTGGGCATGCTCGACGGCATGACGCGGCTGCTGCCGACCGCCGAGGTCGGCTTCCTGGGGATGGCGCGCGACGAGGCCACCCTGCAGCCGGCCACCTACGCCGACCGGCTGCCGCAGGACCTCTCGGGCAGACAGTGCTACGTCCTCGACCCGATGCTGGCGACCGGCGGCACCCTCGCCGCCGCGTTCCGCCTCCTCGTGGAGCGCGGAGCCGACCACATCACCGCGATCTGCCTCCTGGCCGCGCCCGAGGGCCTGACGGCCGTCGAGGAGAAGCTGGACGCCGGCCTGGACCGCGACCACGGCGCCACCCTGCGGGTCGTGACCGCCGCTGTGGACGAGCGCCTGAACGAGAACGGCTTCATCCTGCCGGGGCTCGGCGACGCGGGCGACCGGCTGTACGGGCTCGTCTGAATCGCCTACCGAGCGGATGGCCCCGGCGGCCCCGCGCGCCCGACCGGAAACCTCCGGTCGGGCGCTTTTTTGTATCTTTCCGGATCTCGCTGAATGAATGTCCGAAAGTCGGGAACCACCACAGCAGACCCCCTGGTCCCCCGTCTCTCACGGCCGGGTCCGGACGACATCCGCGTATTCGAATGACCGAATTCGAACCGGATCCCGGGCGCGATACGTGAGAGGAACACGAGGTGCCGGGACCATGACCGAACCGACCGACCATCCACCCGCTGACCTTGGTTTTCCAGCGAAGCACCAGGGCCGAACCGCCGTCGGCCCCGCCCCCCGGGCCGCCACGCACGCAGGCCCGCGGGCACGGAGCGCCCGTCATCACCCTGTCCCCTCAAGGAGTGAGATGCCTGAGAAGAGCACCGCCCCGCCCCGCGACTTCGCGCCCGTTCTCGCTCGGCTGAACACCGAGTTCGCCGGCGTGCACCTGGAGGCCACCGTGTCCCGGTGCGTCGACGCCGCCCGCCAAGGGGCCTTGGACGTCACCGGCCGGGCAACCCCTGACCTGGTGGAACGGATCGCCCGGCAGCACCTCCAGGTGCTCGCCCTCGCCTTCGCCGAACGACGCTGACCCCGCCACCCGCGTGACGAGCACCACATCTCGCCCACCGGCAACGCCACGCCGATGACCGGTATCCGGCTTTACGCGCTTGGACGCGGGTGTAAGAATCACCTTGGGTCAGTGGGTCAGCCGCATTCTTGGGGAGTCGGTCATGGCGAAGTTGAAGAAATGGCTGGGGTATGCCCTCATAGCCTTCGTCGCGTTTTATCTGCTCACTCAGCCCGAAAGCGCTGCGGGAGTCATCGAGACCGGTCTGGGGGGTCTGATGTCCGCTGCCGAATCACTGTCCCGCTTCGTCAACGCGCTGAGCGTGTAGGGGTCGCGCGGCCATGAGGCTCGTAGCTCCGCCCAACCGCGCTCCGGCGTCGGTCAACCGGTACCTGCTGCCCTACGAGCAGGACGTGGTCACGATCCGGCGGCACCCCGCGATCCTGATCACGCCCGTTGCCGCAGTGCTCGGCTCGCTGATCTTCGCGGGCATCCTCAGCAACACCCCGATCACCAACAGCTCAGCCGCGCTCGCCGTCATCTGGTGGGTGTGGCTGCTGATCCTGGTCTGGTTCGTGTGGCGGGTGGCGGAGTGGTCGGTCGACTACTTCGTCATCACGTCACAGCGGCTCCTGCTGACCACCGGGCTGATCACCCGGCAGGTCAACATGATGCCGCTCGGCAAGGTCACGGACATGCGCTTCGAGCGCACGCTCATGGGCCGGTTCCTCGGCTACGGCACCTTCGTCATGGAGTCCGCCGGTCAGGACCAGGCACTGAGCAGGATCAACTTCGTGCCCTACCCGGAGCAGCTCTACCTTGAGGTGGTCGGGCTGATCTTCAAGGATCCCGACGGATAGTCAGTACGTTCTCCGACCTACATGGCCCGAAGCGCCCGCCGACCGGCGGGCGCTTCTTTCTGTTCACCTTCCGTTCACCTTGGCGGCCCGAAGTGCGCCCAAACCACCGTGCACACCGGCATCACCGGGCGATCCCGATACATCCGAATTGACTTCAAGGTGAACAAAGGGTTAACGTAAGGGCTCTCACAGACGAACGAAGGGGGTGCCGCATGGCTCGCAAGGTCATCTCGGCGTCGCAGACCAGCCGCCCCGCTCCGACCCGTCGCCGTTCGCGCAGCCTCGCGGGGCGCAGGGCCGGCGGGCCCGCCCGCGGCACCTGGACCGCCACGGCACCGCAGCAGCAGCCCGTCACCGACGACGACCCGGGCACGCTGCCCTCCGGCCGTCCCACGATGAGCTGGATCCTGGTCACCGACGCCGACGGCCGGACCCGTCCCGAAGCCCAGTGGGTCTGACCCGGGACACCGCGCACAGAGGGGCCGGCCACGGTGTGGCCGGCCCCTCTCCGCTGCGGCCCCCACTCACCGGCACAGCGGAAGCCGCTCGGTCAACGCGTTGATTCCTGCTCGACCGGCTCAGCGGGCGCAGGGAGATGGCGGGGTTCCGGACATCGGTGATCTTCCAGAGCACCCGCACCGCGGTCCTGGACCGGCCGCCCGACGCGGCGCCGCCCGCACACGGCGCGTCATCCGCGCGGAGCGCGCCACCGGAGCGGCCGCACCGCTCGTCGACATGCGGACAGGTCCCCCTGCCGACATGCCGCCGGACCGATGAGAACGGCACACCGGGTGCGGTCCGACCGCGGGCCGCACCCCGCCACCCGCCGCCGGATGACACCCGCCGTTTCGGCCCGGCTCCGGGAGGGACGGCGGATCACCCTATCGAAATGTCGACAAATCGATGGACCGGCCGCGCCCGGTCCAGGGAGCGGGCGGGATCGACAGGCCGACGAAACCGCGTGTCGACGAATCAGCCGGGCGCCATGTCGACGAATCGGCTGTAGTGGCCCTGGAAGGCGACGGTCACGGTGGCGGTGGGGCCGTTTCGGTGCTTGGCCACGATGAGGTCGGCCTCGCCCGCGCGGGGGGACTCCTTCTCGTGGACGTCCTCCCGGTAGAGCAGGATGACCATGTCGGCGTCCTGCTCGATGCTCCCACTCTCGCGAAGGTCACTGACCTGCGGCTTCTTATCGGTGCGCTGTTCCGGGCCACGGTTGAGCTGCGATAGCGCGATCACCGGGACCTCCAGCTCCTTCGCCAGGAGCTTGAGCGACCGGGACATCTCCGAGACCTCCTGCTGGCGGCTCTCGACCCGGCCGGGCGAACTCATGAGCTGGAGGTAGTCGACGATCACCAGCTTGAGGTCGTGCTGCTGCTTGAGGCGCCGGCACTTGGCCCGGATCTCCATCATCGACATGTTCGGGGAGTCGTCGATGAACAGCGGCGCCCCGGCGACCTCCCCCATGCGGCGCGCCAGACGCGCCCAGTCGTCATCGGTCATGAGCCCCGACCGCATGGTGTGCAGCGGCACCCGCGCCTCGGCCGAGAGCAGCCGCATGACGATCTCGTTGCGCCCCATCTCCAGGCTGAAGAAGACACTGGTCAACTGATGCTTGATCGACGCCGCCCGAGCGAAATCCAAGGCCAGGGTGGATTTGCCCACTGCCGGTCTCGCCGCGATGATGATCATTTGGCCGGGGTGGAGGCCGTTGGAGAGCTGGTCGAAGTCGGTGAAACCCGTGGGGACGCCGGTCATGGAGCCGTCGTGGGCCGAGATGGCCTCGATCTCGTCGAGGGCCCCGGGCATGATGTCGCTCAGCGGGAGGTAGTCCTCGCCGGTGCGTTTCTCGGCGACCTTGTAGATCTCGGCTTGGGCGTGGTCGACGAGGTCGTCGACCTCGCCGTCGCCGGCGTAGCCGATCTGGGCGATGCGGGTGCCGACCTCGACCAGGCGGCGCAGCACCGCGCGGTCGGAGACGATGCGCGCGTAGTACCCGGCGTTGGCGGCCGTGGGGATGGCCTCGGTCAGGGTGTGCAGGTAGGGGGCGCCGCCGACCCGGGTGATCTCGCCCCGCTTGGTGAGTTCGGCGTTGATCGAGATGGCGTCGACGGGCTCGCCCCGGGAGAACAGGTCGACCACGGCGTCGAAGATGATCTGGTGGGCCGGCCGGTAGAAGTCGGCCGAGCGCACGATCTCGACGACCTGGGTGATGGCCTCCTTCGAGAGCAGCATGCCGCCCAGGACGCTCTGCTCGGCCATGATGTCGTGCGGTGGCGTGCGCTCGAACCCGCGCTCCTCCGGCGGATGATCGACAACGCTCACGAGCAACTCCCCCTGCTTCACGGCCGGCACGTTCAGCATGCCTCCTTGGATTGTCCCGACTGAACGACCCCGGGCGCAAAGCGGCCTGTGGACAGAGCTGGGGAGATCCTGTGGACGAATGGGGCGATTCTGCGGATACCATGTGCACACCGGCTGTGGATAACTTCGCGGGCACCACCGAATCGCCCCTGTGACCAGCGAAAACGCTGTGCACCGCCTGTGTATTCAAGAAAGTCCGCGAGTTGCTTTCCACAAGTTATCCACAGCCCCGGCGCACGGCGGTGGATAACCCCCCGTCCACACCCTCGAACACCTGTCCGCTACCGTGGCAAGGCCATGCCCAGACTGCTTTCGGCGCCGCCGTTCCGGCACCCGCGCGACCGCGAGATCTTCGCGCTCGCCGTCCCCACGTTCTTCGCCCTCGTCTCCGAGCCGCTGCTGCTCCTCACCGACTCCGCCATCGTCGGCACCCTGGGCACCGAGGCGCTCGGCGGCCTGGGCATCGCCGGCCAGGCCCTGATGACGCTGGCCAACCTGTGCGTCTTCCTCGCCTACGGCACGACCTCGGCCGTCGCCCGGCACTTCGGGGCGGGCGACATCCCCTCCGGCCTGCGCAACGGGATCGACGGGCTGTGGCTGGCCGCCATCATCGGCGCGGCGATCGTCGCCGTGGGGTTCCCCTCCGCCCCATTGCTGGTCGACGCGCTGGGCGCATCCGACGCGGTCGCCCCCTACGCCCTCACCTACCTGCGCATCAGCCTGATCAGCATCCCCGCGCTGCTCATCATCATGGCCGGCACCGGCGTGCTGCGCGGCCTGCACGACGCCCGGACCCCGCTGGTCGTGGCCGTCGCCGCCAACGTCGCCAACCTGGTGCTCGGGATCCTCTTCGTCCTCGTGCTCGAATGGGGCATCGCGGGCTCCGCCTGGGCCACGGTGATCGCGCAGAGCGCCGGCGCCGCCGTCTACATCCGGGTGGTGGTGCGGGCGGCGCGCCGCAACGGCGTGCCGGTCACGCCCAGCCGGCGCGGGCTCAAGGAGTCCGCCACCGCCGGGTTCGCCCTGTTCGTGCGGACGCTGGCGCTGCGGGTGGCGCTGGTGGTCACCACGGCCGTCGCCGCACGCCTGGGCGACCCCGAGATCGCCGCGCACCAGGTGGCGTTCCAGGTGTGGTCGCTGCTGGTCTTCGCGCTGGACGCCATCGCGATCGCCGGGCAGGCGATCATCGGCCGCTATCTCGGCTCGGCCGACGCGGCGGGGGCGCGCGCCGCGACCCGCCGCATGGTCGAGTGGGGGGTGCTGGCGGGGGTGGTGTTCGCGCTCGCGGTGCTGCTCGTGCGCCCGTGGGTGCCGCTGCCGTTCACGTCGGACCCCCGGGTCCACGCGCTCATTCTGAGCGCGCTGGTCGTGGTGGCCCTCCTGCAACCCGTGAGCGGGGTCGTGATGGTGCTCGACGGCGTCCTCATGGGCGCCGGCGACCAGCGCTACCTGGCCTGGGCGAGCACGTGGGCCCTGGTGGCCTTCCTGCCGTTCGCCGCGCTGGTGCTGTGGGGCACGCCGGAGGGGTCCGAGCACCGGCTGACCGCCCTGTGGGTGGCGTTCGGGGTGTGGATGGCCGGGCGCGGGGTCACGCTCGCCCTGCGCGCCCGCGGGGGCGCGTGGCTGATCACCGGTGCCACGCGTCCCCGATGAGCCGCACCCCCGTCAATCGAGGTCGCCCACTGCCGGGCCGTGCTGGAACGGTGCCACCCGCTCGTCCGAGGGAACAGCGGGAAAGCCCGGCAGATGCGCGGCCGGGACGTCCTCGGCCCGCTGCGGCACCCGCAGGCCGAGCGTGCGCAGCCGGGCCGACGTGCCGCTGCGCAGCTCCGGCAGCATCTTGTAGAGGCCGTCCCCGGGGCAGGCCGTAACGTTGTAGTCGCGGTGTCCGACGATCGCCTGCGCGGGGTTCAGCCCGTAGACGGCGCAGAGCCAGGCGCAGGTCGCGATGAGCGACTCCAGGAGCGCGTCGGTGGGCGCCGACGAGGTGTAGGTGCCCTCGTTCTCGATGCCGAGGGCGTGCGAGTTGTGGTCGGCGACGTGGGCTCCGACCACATGGCCGCCGTCGCGGATCGCGGGCAGCGTGCGGTTGCGGCCCTCCATGATGTGCCCGCCCCGGCTGATGGTCAGCTGCTGGCCGATGTCGGCCCACCCGTTGGTGTCCATGTGGAAGCGCTGGATGGACCGCGACAGCGCCGCGGCGTGCGAGGTCGAGTAGTCGGTGCTGTTGGACGTCGCGGTGTGGTGCACGACGATGCGGTCGGGCCCGTTCGCGAGCACCTGCGCGCCGCTCTTGGCCGCGCGTGCCCCCCATTCGGCGCGGGTATAGACCCGTGGGGCCGTGGCGGCCAGCGCGTCGGGCGCCCCTCCCAGGTCAGCCGCTCCTGCCAGCAGCGCCGCGCCCGCGGTGACGGCCGCACCGCGCAGCACCGTCCGACGACTCACCGCTGAGTCCTGTCCTTCGGGTACGCACATCGCGGTCCCCATCCTTCCTGTGGATCCACCACCCCACAGGCAAAGATAAGTGACAAATGGTGACCAAAGAATCACTTTGAGCAATACGGCGTGTCTTGCCCCTGATCAGCCCGATCGCGGCCGGGCCGGAGCGCCGCCGAAACGATGATCCCGGCCCCCTTGCACGGGAACCGGGATCATCGGAAAGCGGGTCGGCCGGACGACGGCCGATCCGCGGGGGCCGACGGCTAGGCGCCGACGACCTCGACCGCGATCGTGGCCGTGACCTCCGGGTGGAGGCGGACCTCGACCTTGTGGTCGCCCACGGACTTGATCGGGTTGCGGATCTCGATCCGGCGCTTGTCGACCGCGGGGCCGCCGGACGCCTTGACGGCGTCGGCGACGTCGGACGCGGTGACCGAGCCGAACAGCCGGCCGCCCTCGCCCGCGCGCTGGGTGAGCGTGACGCTCAGCGCGCCGAGCCGGCCGGCGATCTGCTTGGCGTCGTCCAGGCTGCGGATGTCACGGGCGGCACGGGCCCGGCGGATCGAATCGATCTGCTTCTGCCCGCCCCGGGTCCACCGGATGGCGAACCCGCGCGGCAGCAGGTAGTTGCGGCCGTAGCCGTCCTTCACCTCGACGACGTCGCCCGGGGCGCCGAGACCGTTGACCTCGTGGGTCAGAATCAGCTTCACGACTAAACCTCCTCGGAGTTCCCCGTTAGCGAGCGGTGCTGGTGTAGGGCAGCAGCGCCATCTCGCGGGCGTTCTTGATCGCCGTGGCGACATCGCGCTGGTGCTGCGTGCAGTTGCCGGTCACGCGGCGGGCACGGATCTTGCCGCGGTCGGAGATGAACTTGCGCAGCAGAGTCGTGTCCTTGTAGTCGATGTAGGACAGCTTCTCCTGACAGAACAGGCAAACCTTCTTCTTGGGCTTGCGTGCTGCCGGCTTCGCCATCGTGGTGCTCCTTTGCAAGAGCCCCGGATTCCCCGGGGATGGTCAATCGGACAGAAATACCAGGTTGTCAGAACGGCGGTTCGTCGGAGAACCCTCCGCCGCCGCCCCCGAATCCCCCGCTGTTGCCGCCGCCACCGGTCGCCCAGGGGTCGTCGGCGGGAGGACCCGAACGGCCGCCCTGGGGACCGCCGTAGCCGCCCCCCTGGTTGCCGTAGCCTCCGCCGCCGCCCTGCTGCGGGCCGCCGCCGAAGCCGCCACCGCCGCCGCCGAACCCGCCGCCTTGGCCGCCGCCCTGCCGCTGCACCTTGGCCACCTTGGCGGTGGCACTGCGCAGCGCGGGGCCGACCTCTTCGACGTCGATCTCGAAGACGGTGCGCTTCTCGCCTTCCTTGGTCTCGTACTGCCGCTGTTTGAGCCGGCCCTGCACGATCACGCGCATGCCGCGCTGGAGGCTTTCGGCCACGTTCTCCGCGTACTGCCGCCAGACGGAGCACGTGAGGAACATGGACTCGCCGTCTTTCCACTCGCCGCTCTGGCGATCGAACATCCGCGGGGTGGAGGCCACGCGGAAGTTCGCGACCGCGGCCCCGCTGGGGGTGAATCGCAGTTCAGGGTCGTCGACCAGGTTGCCGACGAGCGTGATCTGGGTTTCGCCTGCCATGGGTTGGCTCCGGATTGAGGTAGTCGGATCAGGCGTGGTGGCGCGGTGCGCCGGCGCGGAGGCGCCGGAGGGGTCAGTGCGCCTCGGGCCGCAGGACCTTGGTGCGCAGGACGGCCTCGGTCAGGTTGAGCTGGCGGTCGAGCTCCTTGACCGTCGCGGGCTCGGCGGTGAGGTCGATCACCGCGTAGATGCCGTCGGCGTTCTTGGCGATGTCGTAGGAGAGGCGGCGCTTCCCCCAGACGTCGACCTTCTCGACGGAGCCGCCATCGTTGCGGACGACACCCAGGAACTGCTCGAGCGACGGGGAGACCGTGCGCTCGTCGAGGTTGGGGTCGAGGATGACCATGACTTCGTAACGACGCATAGGCGTTCGTACCTCCTCTGGACTGTCGCGGCCATGGTCTCTCCATGGCAGGAGGGCAATTAGCCAGACGGAAGCAAAGGCTACCAGGCGTCAAGTCGTGGATTCGCCGCCGCGCAGGTTGTCCACAACCACGAGCGCACCCACCGTGACCACGGTCAACGAGCGGGCGACGGACACCACCGCGTACCCCTCGATTGGGAGGCCGCCCGCGACGCCTTCGGCCGCGAGGCTGTGGTGCAGCAGGTGCTGCCAGATCCCGAAGAAGTAGCCGACCTCGGCGATCTGCCAGAGCCCGAAGGCCGCCACACCGGTCCAGGCGGGCAGCCGGCGCGGCCAGGCGAGCGCGGCCAGGGGCAGCAGCCACAGCACGAACTGCGGCGACCACACCTTGTTCGTGACCAGGAAGGCGGCGACCACGAGGAACACCAGCTGCTCCAGGGGCGGCCGGCGGCGCGCGAACACCCCCAGCGCGGCGACGAGGGCACAGGCCGCCACCAGGGAGAGGGTCCCGGTGGTGTTGACGAGTTCGGTGTCGGCGGAGTCGAACAGGCCGAAGCTCCCGAGCAGGTAGTACGCCGACCCCCAGTCGGCGCCGCGCTCGCTGCTGAAGCGGAAGAACGTGGCCCAGCCGTCGGGCGCCGCCAGCAGGACGGGCACGTTGACGGCCGCCCACGCCGCCACCGCGCCGCCGAGGGGCCGCAGCAGGTCGCCCACCGCCGGCCCCGGCTCCTTGCGCCACCATGCCCGCACCACCAGGACGAACAGGGGCCCGAAGACCAGGAAGGGGTAGAACTTGGCCGCGGTGGCCAGGCCGATCAGCGCCCCGCCGGCCCACTGCCGCCCGCGCGCGTACGCGGTCAGGCCGCCCATGAGCAGGGCCACCGCGAGCAGGTCCCAGTTGATGTAGGCGGCCAGCATCGCCGCGGGGACCAGGGCGGTGAAGCCTCCGGCGAGCAGGGCGGCCCGCCGGTCGAAGGGCCGCTCGACCGGCCCGGGCAGGAGGCTCCCGCGCCCGGCGAGGTAGCCGGTGCACAGCACGACGGCGGCCATGCAGCCCGCCATCACCAGCGCGGTGGCGTCGAAGTAGGCGTAGGCCCGCTCGGTCTGGCCGGGCAGCCACGCCACCGCCCGGCCCAGGAGGTGCATGAGCCCCCCGGTGAGAACGGGGTACTCGATCTCCCTGTCCAGATAGGGGACGACGCCCTCGTCCAGGCCGTCGCGGTAGTACAGCGGGAAGACGTCGCTGTAGCACGCGTACTCGTACTGGCCGCCGTACAGCCACGCGCCGCCGAACCGGCACGGTGCTTTGGCGAGGTAGCCCAGGGCGGCACCGATCACGGCGAACGCGGTCAGGGCGACCCAGGGCATATCGGAACGGCCGGGGAAACGCCGCGTGCCGGCGACGGGATCGTCGCCGGCACGGGCGTGCCCGGGTTCACCGGACGTGAAGGTCACGCGTGTCCTCTACCTGTCACTCGCGCCGGTATCCCCAGGGGAAGCCGTCGTCTTCCTCTTCGTCCTCACCCGGAGGGTTGCCGTTGCCCGGGTCGGGCGACTCCTCGGGGTTCTCCTCTTCGCAGTCCGGCGCGGGAATCGGCGTCTCGCACTCCGGACGGCCTGTGGGCTCACCGGACGGGTCCGGCGACTCGCTCGGCGACGGGTCCGCCGACGGCGATTCGGTGGGCTGCCCGGTCGCCTCCTCCGAGGGGCTCGGCGAGGGCTCGACCGGCATGCCGTAGCTGCCCTCCTCGCCCATCCACACGGGCTCGGGGAACTGCCTGACCTCCTGGCCCTCCATCGCGACGGTCATGAACTCGCGCCACACCTCGGCCGAGGTCGAACCACCGTAGACGTTGTCGACGCCGGGGATCACCAGCTCCTGGCCGTCGCTGCGGCTCAATCCCACAGAGGTGGCCAGCTGGGGGGTGTAGCCGACGAACCAGGCGGACGCCGCGTTCTCCGAGGTACCCGTCTTGCCCGCGACGGGACGGCCGTCGGGGAGCGCCGCGGCGTCGCCACCGCCCTCCTCCACGACCTGGGTCATGGCGTAGGTGGCGTCGGCGGCGGCGTCGGCGCTGAACGCCCGGCTGCCGCTCTCCAGCTCTTCGGCGTCGTTGGGCTCGACCGGGTTGCCTTCGGCGTCGAGGACCTCGGTCACCATGTGCCGCGGCATGTGCACGCCTTCGTTGGCGAAGGTGGCGAACCCGGACGCCTGGTCGGCCGCCGTGACGCGGTAGGTGCCCAGGGCGATGTTGGGGCCCATCTCGGCGGTCGTGAACGCGTTCTCGGAGACGCCGGCCGCCCCCGCGATGTCGACGATCGGCTGCGAGCCGGTCTCGATCGCGAGCTGGACGTAACTGGTGTTGACCGAGCGGGCGGTGGACTTGACCATGTCCACCGGCCCCCAGTCGCGGTTGCTGTCGTTCTGGATCGGCTGGGCGACGCCCTCGAACTCCTGGGGGGAGTCGCCGTTGAACATGCTGCGCAGTCCGATGCCCTGTTCCAGGCCGGCGGCGAGCACGTAGGGCTTGAACGCCGACCCCGCCTGCGCGTCCAGCGTGAGCGAGTTGTTGGGGTCCGTCGAGAAGTCGTCGCCGCCGTGGAACGCCTTGATCTCGCCCGTGGCGGGGTCGATCGCCGTGAGGCCGAAGACGGTCTCCTCGGGCATTTCCGGCAGCGTCTCGTCGAACACGGTGTCGGCGGCGTCCATGAGGTTCTGGTCCAGGGAGGTCGTGACCTGGAAGCCCTGCGTGGAGACCTGCGAGGTGTCGAGGCCGTAGCGGTTCGCGAGCTCGTCGCGCACCGCGTTCATGATGTAGCCGCGGTAGCCCGACAGGTTCTCGCCGATGTCGTACTCGACGACCTCGGGGTACTCCAGCTCATCGGCCTCGGACTGGCTGATGCCGAGGTCGGCGTTGTCCCCGTTCATCTCGACCATGCCGTTGACGACGTAGTCCCAGCGGCCGCGCAGTTCCTCCTCCTTGGGCGAACCGGGCTCCATGTTCTCGAAGTTGCCGGGCTGCTGGATGATCGCGCCGAGCAGCGCGGCCTCGGAGGCGTCGAGGTCCTCCATGTTCTTGTTGAAGTACGCCTGCGAGGCGGCCTGCACCCCGTAGGCGTTGCGGCCGAAGTAGATGGTGTTCAGGTACTGGGTGAGGATCTGGTCGGGATCCATCAGCTGGCCGGCCTTGATGGCGATCATGATCTCCCGCAGCTTGCGCATGTAGCTGCGCTCCTGCGACAGGCCGTCGTAGTAGTTGCGGGCCATCTGCTGGGTGATCGTCGAACCGCCGCCCGCGCTGCCGGCGGAGAGCACGGCACGCATGGTGCCGCTGATCGAGATGCCGGGCTCCTCGTAGAAGTTGCGCTGCTCGGCCGCGAGCACGCCGTTGACGATGTTCGGCGACTCGGCGAGCTGCTCCTCCGTGATCATCACCCGGTTGACCTCGCCGGTGGTCAGCGCCTCCTCGCCGTCGGCGTAGGAGATGCTCGTGGCGGCGAGGATGGCGCCCTCCTGCGAGTCCATGGTGCGGGGGTCCTCGGTCATCGCATAGGCGATGCCGAGCCCCGCGACGCCCAGGACGAAGCAGACGCCGCCGGCGATCAGCGCGGGCTTCCACGCCTTGGCGAAGAAGCGCTTCACGGGTCCGCGGTCGTCGTGGTCGTCGCCGCCGCGCGACGGCGGCCTGCGGCGGCCTCCGCCGCCCCCGCCGGCGCCCCGGCGGCCGCCCTCGGCGCGCGCACCGTGCGCGGCCCCGCGGCGGCCGCCCTCGGGGGGCCGGCGGCGGTCGTCGTCGGCGCGGCGGCGTCCGCCTTCGCGGCGGCCCTCGGAGCGGGCCCCCTCTGCGCGGGCGTCCACGCGGGTCTCATCGCCCCGGGAACGCCCCGATCTCGTGTCATCGGGCCGCCGGCGCTGCGGGCGTTGGGGAGGATCGTCGTCCCAGAAACCGCCACCGCCACCGTCGTCGTCCCGTGCCCTGCGGCGACCGGCGGCGCGTTCGTCCTCGGCCGGGCCTCGGGCCCCGCGCCTGCCGCCGTTGCCGCGTGCGTCATCGGCCGGACCGTTGGCCCGGCGACGTCCGCCTGCGCTCCGTCGTCTTTCGGTACTCACGCGTCCTCGTTTGCTTCTCAGCGGCCGATCGGCCTTTTCGACTCGGGTAGGAGAGGGGGGCGATCATCCCCGGGGGAAGGGGGATGCGGTCCGGATGGCCGGTCCTGTGGACTCCACTCCGGGTACCCGGAGGGTGCCGTCCACCCCGTCTTAGGACGCCTCACCCGCTGGTGAGGTTTTCGCCCGGTCGTCAAGGGCGTGGTCCCGGTAGGGACACGCCCCGCGAAGCGGCGGGGTTCGACCGTGCCGGAGACGTCGTCCTGGTCCTCCTCCTGTCGACGACCCGTCTGGACTTTCTTCGGATGCTTCGGAGCGAGCGCCCCGGTCGAGCGCGGGACGCGCCGACCACGGCGCTTCGGGGTCCACCCGGACCCTAGTACGCGGGAACACCGGAGCGGCCACGTGCCGGGCACCCGTCACGGTAGAGCGATCCCGCCATATAGCACAACCCAGCCGTGAGAGTACCGGCCGCGATGGATTCGTACATCACGTTCGGCGACCGCGGGCGGACCGCGCGCGGCGGACCCGCCGGGCCGGAGCCGGTCCCCGTCTCCACGACCGACCACGGTACCCCCAGGCCACCCTGCCGGCCGCCCGTTCCGGAGACCCCTGGTGCGCGGTGACCGAGTGTTAGAAAGGCAACAGGCGGCCGATGTATCGACTAGATATAGTCAGACGCGGATAAACCGCCTATAGGTTCATGTTCTTCGCATGTGCGGCGGATCGGGGGAACAGAACCGGTGCGCGGTCGGCTGTTCCCGTTGGAAGCGGCCGGGACCGGGCGGCTGCGCCGCCCCGGCGGCGGGCAACGGGCAGGATCGGAGGACCGGATGAGTACCCACAGGGCCAGGGTCCTGGAACTCGCCGTCCTCGGCCACCTCGCGGCGGCGCCGATGCACGGGTACCAGCTCCGCAAGCGGCTCGACTGCGAGCTCGGCCCGTTCCGCACGTTCTCCTACGGCTCCCTCTACCCGTGCCTCAAGGAGATGCTGCGCTCCGGGTACGTCGCGGCGGCCTCGGGCGGGCGGCCGCCCGCCGGGAGCCGCCCCCGCATCGTCTACCGGCTCACCGACGACGGCGCCGAACGGCTGCACCGCCTCCTCTCCGAGAGCGCGCCCGCCGCGGACGACGACGAGTGCTTCGGCGTGCACTTCACCCTGCTGGGCCGGGTGCCGCCCGAGGTGCGGCTGCGCGTCCTGAACGCCCGGCGCGGCCGGCTCCTGGAACGGCTGGCCTGCCTGCGCGGGCGCCTGGCCGACTCCCCCGAATCGCTCGACCCCTATGTCCACGAGCTCAACCGCCACCGCGCGGAGGCGATCGAATCCGAGATCGGCTGGCTGGAGGGCCTGATCCGGCGCGGGACGCATCCCGGCCGCACCCGTGCCGCGACTGGCGACGGCCCGCCGGGGCCGCCGCCCCACCCGGCCGGCCGTCCTCCGGCCCGGAACGGCCGCTGACCCCGCGGCCTCGGCCGGGGCGCGCCGCGCCCCGGCCGAGGCCGCCCCCTGACCCCCCGGGACACCGGGGACCCCCCGCAACACCGCTCTTGCGAGCACACCGATTGCAGTAGACGAGAAGGAGCAAGGACCAATGGGTTCGGTACGCGTGGCCGTCGTGGGCGTAGGCAACTGTGCGGCATCCCTCGTCCAAGGCGTGCGGTACTACTCCGACGCCGATCCCGGCGCCCGGGTCCCGGGCCTCATGCACGTGATGTTCGGCCCGTACCACGTGCGCGACGTCGAGTTCGTGGCCGCCTTCGACGTGGACGCCAAGAAGGTCGGCCAGGACCTGGCCGACGCCATCGGCGCCAGCGAGAACAACACGATCAAGATCTGCGACGTCCCGCCGACCGGCGTGACCGTGCAGCGCGGCCCCACGTTCGACGGGCTGGGGACGTACTACCGCGAGACGATCGAGGAGTCCGCCGAGGACGCCGTGGACGTCGTCGCCGCGCTCAAGGCCGCGCGGGCCGACGTGCTGGTCTGCTACCTCCCCGTGGGCTCGGAGGAGGCCGACCTCTTCTACGCCCAGTGCGCCATCGACGCCGGGGTCGCGTTCGTCAACGCGCTGCCCGTCTTCATCGCCTCCGACCCCGAGTGGGCCGAGAAGTTCACCCGGGCCGGCGTGCCCATCGTCGGCGACGACATCAAGTCGCAGGTGGGCGCGACGATCACGCACCGGGTGCTGTCGAAGCTGTTCGAGGACCGCGGCGTGGTGGTGGACCGCACCTACCAGCTCAACTTCGGCGGCAACATGGACTTCAAGAACATGCTGGAGCGCGAGCGGCTGGAGTCCAAGAAGATCTCCAAGACCCAGTCGGTGACCTCGCAGATCCCGCACGAGCTCAACGCCGGGTCGGTGCACATCGGTCCCTCCGACCACGTGCCGTGGCTCGACGACCGCAAGTTCGCCTACATCCGCCTGGAGGGGCGCGCCTTCGGCGACGTGCCGCTCAGCCTGGAGTACAAGCTGGAGGTCTGGGACTCCCCCAACTCCGCCGGGATCATCATCGACGCGATCCGCGCCGCCAAGATCGCCAAGGACCGCGGGATCGGCGGCCCCATCCTCTCGGCGTCCTCCTACTTCATGAAGTCCCCGCCCGAGCAGTACAGCGACGAGCACGCCCACGACCTGGTCGAGCGGTTCATCACCGGAGAGGCGGAGCGCTAAGGCGCCCCCTCCGCCCGGGGCCCGCGGCGCGGGCCCCCTTCTCCCCTCCATCGGGGCCGCCGCCGGGCGGCGGCCCCGATGCACCGGTGTTCCCGGCGACACATCGACGAAGCGGTGAATCCGCGAGTCGACGAGTCGGCACCGCGGCCGCGCGCGCTCCCTCCTTCGGGATCGCCGCAGGTCGGGCGCATACGCTTACCCGGTGTCCTTCTTCGGTGACCTCCGCGACGTGCTCCAGGGCCCCCGGTTCCGCCGGCTGTTCGCGACGCGCGTCGTCGCGCAGTTCGCCGACGGCGTGTACCAGGCCGGGCTGGCGGGCTACGTCTTCTTCGCCCCGGAGCGGCACACGACGGCGGCCGAGGCCGCCCTCGCCTTCGCCGTCCTGCTGCTGCCGTTCTCGGTGGTCGGCCCGTTCGCCGGGGTGCTCATCGACCGGTGGCCCCGCCGCCAGGTCCTGGCGGTCTCGGCCCTGGCGAAGGCGGTCCTGGCCGCGCTCACGGCCGCCCTGGTGGCGGCGGGGACCGACGGGCCGCTCTTCCTCGCCGCCGCGCTGTGCCTGCTGAGCGTCAACCGCTTCTTCCTCGCCGCGCTGTCGGCGGCGCTGCCGCACGTGGTGCCGCGGGAGAAGCTGCTGATGGCCAACGCGGTGACGCCCACGTGCGGCACGTTCGCCGTGTTCCTCGGGGCCGGGGCGGGAGCCGGGCTGCGGCTGCTCGGGGGCGAGGGCGACGGCGGGACCGCGCTCATCCTGCTGGGGGCGGCCGCGGTCTTCGGCGGCTCATCGGCGGCCGCGCTCACCCTCGGCCGCCGCGAACTCGGTCCCGGTCTCGCCGGCCGGGGGCCCGGGCCGCGCGCCGCGGTGCGGGGCATCGCGTCGGGGCTCGCGGAGGGCGCCCGGCACATCCTGGCCCGGCGCCCGGCCCGGTCCGGGCTGGCCACCATCGCCGGGACCCGCTTCGTGTTCGGCCTCTCCACGCTGATGACCCTGCTGCTCTACAACAACACCTTCACCGAGGGGGGCGTGGCCGGGCTGGCCGGGTTCTCGGTCGCCCTCGCCGCGTCGGGGGCGGGCTTCTTCGCCGGCGCCGTCGCCACACCGTGGGCCGCCGCGCGCGTCGGGACCGGCGCGTGGCTGGCGGGCCTGCTGGCGATGGGCGCGACGGCCCTCCCCGCGTTCGCGCTGCCGTTCTCCCCGGCGCTGTTCCCGGTGGCGGCGTTCGCGCTGGGCGTGGTCGCGCAGGGGGTGAAGGTGTCGGTCGACACGCTGGTTCAGCGACATGTCGACGACGCGTTCCGCGGCCGCGTGTTCTCGGTGTACGACATGCTCTTCAACACGGCGTTCGTCGCGGCGGCCGGGGTGGCGGCGGTGGTGGTCCCGCCGTCGGGGGTGAGCTCCGCGGCGGTGGTGGCCATGGGAGCGGCCTGTGGCCTGATGAGCGCCTGGTGGGCGGTCGCCGCCCGGACCGCGATCGACGCGCCCGCCGGGCGGCCCGGCGACGCGGAGAATACGGAGCCCGTCATTGGCGACGGCGAACGGAAATAGGAATTCGTTTCAAATCACGGAATGGGAATTCCGATCACCGGCGCCGCGGGATCACGGACGCCATCGCGCGGACGCCGTGGAAAGTCGGATCACCGCCCCTTGCGCGCGATGGGCCCGAACGCCGCCACCACCGCACCGAGGGAGAACATCGCCGCCTGGTCCTCGTCCATGTGGAATATCCCCGAGGGAATTTTCACCTTGTACGGCTTCTCCTCATGGGGCTTGACCTCAAGGCCGTCGATGATCCCCTGTGCGTAGAGCATCAACAGCGCTTCGTGGATTTTTCCAGGACGATCTTCGGGAGACGATGCCCAAAACGACATACACCAACCGTAAACCAGTGCCCCGGCCCGTACAACGACAACGGCAGAAGGCGCGGAATGAAATGTTGGTGACGCATGTCGCGCAGGAACCGGGTGATCCGCCGGAACCGGCGTCCAACACGGGAATCGGCATTACCGTACGTATTGCCGCGCCCCGGAACCGTTCCGGCCGCCGCCCGCCCGCCGGCACGCCGACAAGGCGGCATGTCGACACGCGGCCGGTCCGGCTCCGGCGGGGCCGTCAGTCGCCGTGGCGCTCCGCCCAGGAGCGCAGCTCGGCGGCCGCGGCCTCCTTGCCCATCGGGCCGTTCTCCAGGCGCAGCTCCAGCAGGAACCGCCACGCCTTGCCGATCACCGGCCCCGGGCCCACGTCCAGGATCTCCTGGATCTCATTGCCGTCGAGGTCGGGCCGGATGCTGTTCAGCTCCTCCTCCTCGGCCAGCCGCTCGATCCGGCGCTCGATGTCGTCGTAGGCCCGCGCCAGCGACGCGGCCTTGCGCCGGTTGCGCGTGGTGCAGTCGGCCCGGGTCAGCACGTGCAGCCGCTCCAGCAGTGGCCCGGCGTCGCGCGCGTACCTGCGGACCGCGGAATCCGTCCACTCGCCCTTGCCGTAGCCGTGGAAGCGCAGGTGCAGGGCGACGAGCCGGCCGACGTCGGCCACCACGTCCTTGGGGAAGCGCAGCGCGGACAGCCGGCTCTTGCTCATGGACGCCCCCACCACCTCGTGGTGGTGGAACGTCACCCGGCCGCCGGACTCGAACGCCCGCGTCTTGGGCTTGCCCACGTCGTGCAGCAGGGCGGCGAGCCGCAGCACGAGGTCGGGTTCCATCCCCCGCTGCCTTTCCAGGGCGATGGCCTGGTCGAGCACCGTCAGCGAGTGCTCGTAGACGTCCTTGTGCCGGTGGTGCTCGTCGATCTCCAGCCGCATCCGCGGGACCTCCGGCAGGACATGGTCGGCGATGCCCAGGTCCACCATCAGCTCGATCCCGCGCCGCGGGTCGGGGCTCAGGAGCAGCTTGACGAGTTCGTCGCGCACGCGCTCGGCCGAGACGATGCTCAGGCGGTCGGCCATCCCGGCGGCCGCCTCGGCGACCTCGGGGGCGAGCGCGAAGCCGAGCTGCGCCGCGAACCGGACCGCGCGCATGATGCGCAGCGGGTCGTCGGTGAAGGAGTCCTGCGGCCGCCCCGGGGTGCGCAGCAGCCCCGCCTTGAGGTCGGCCAGACCGCCGAACGGGTCGGTGAAGGCGTGCCCCGGCAGGCGCACCGCCATGGCGTTGACGGTGAAGTCGCGCCGCACCAGGTCCCCGCGCAGCGACGTCCCGTAGCTGACCTCGGGCTTGCGGGACTTGGGGCGGTAGGACTCGCTGCGGTAGGTCGTGATCTCGACCTGGAGCCCCTTCTTGCGCAACCCGACGGTGCCGAAGTCGATGCCGACCGTCCAGACGGAATCGGCCCACCCCTCGACCAGCCGCAGGACGGTCTGGGGGACGGCGTCGGTGGTGAGGTCGAAATCGTGGACCGGGCGCCCGATCAGGGCGTCGCGGACGGGCCCGCCCACGAGGGCCAGCTCGTGCCCCGCGGCGGCGAAGCGCTCGCCGAGTTCCTCCGTGACCGTGTCGATCGACGCGAACAGTTCGGTGATCGCCGCCTGCTGCTCCGCCGTCAATTCGCCGGCGGCCGGGGACGACGCCGCGACCGCGGCATCGGGGACGTTGCGGGGGTTCTCACCTGGAAGCGCAGTGTTCGGCACACCACCAGAGGGTAGGTGTCGCGGACCCGTGGTGCGAATCGGCGGTGAGCGGGCGGCGGCGCCGTTCTCCCGCGGCGCGGGCCGTCGCGCTTCGGGACGACCCCTCTGAGGGGGTATCGTTCAGATCAGTCCGGCGCGGCACCGCTTCCCCCACGCGACCGCCGCGTTACCCGATCGAGAGGCCGCGGCGTCCAACGGTTCGGTCGCATCCTGTCGGCCACCAGTCAACCGATTCGGAAAACTCTTCTGGCGTGCGTCGATTTGCTCACGTAGGCGCGGTCGCGGCCACGACCGTCGTCCTGATACCGGCACTGGCCGCGTTCGATCATGCTCAGGCACCGGCACTCGCCGTCCCCCTTGAGGACTCCGACGACAGCACCCCGCTGATCATCGAGGAGATCACGCCCACCGCGGTCGAGGACGACAGCACGGTCCGGGTGTCCGGCCAGATCACCAACACCACCGACGACCCCCTGGACGAGGTCACCGTCCGGCTGCGCTACGGCACGACCCCCTTCGGCTCGCGGTCGGAACTGGACGACTACGCCGACAACGGCGGCGACCTGCTCGCCTCCGGGCCCACCGAGAAGGTCGACGGCCCGATCGAGCCCGGCGAGTCCGCCGATTACACGGTCGAGGCCGACGCCGGGGACCTCGGCCTCGGCTCGTTCGGCGTCTACCCGCTGTCCGTCGAGGCGCTCGACCCCTCCGGCGGCGCGCTGGGCGACCAGCACACCTTCCTGCCCTACCGAGGCGGCTCCGCGCCCGACCCGGTCGGCATCGCCTGGGTGTGGCCGCTCATGGGCACCCCGCAGCGCGCCGGGAACGACACCTACCTCAGCGACGGCCTCGCCGAGAGCGTCGGCCCCGAGGGCCGGCTCGGCCGGCTGTTGACCGCCGGGGCGCAGGACGAGGCCATCACCCTGGAGCCGCCCGCGACCCCGTCGCCGGTGGTCTCGGACGACGCCACCGGCGCCACCCCCGGCGACGACGCGGAAGGCGACGCCCCCGACGGCGACGGCGCCCCGCGCTCCACCGGCGAAAGCGACCGTGTCCCCGTCACCTGGGCGGTCGACCCCGGTCTGCTCGACGACGTCGCCCGCCTCACCGAGGGCCCCTACGAGGTCGTGACCGATCCCGGCGAGGCCGGCGGCGACTCCGACGACGCCGCGCCCGCCACCGAGACCATGGACCCCAGCCTCAACGCCCGGGTCTGGCTGGACCAGGCACGCACCGCGCTGGGCGGCGAGCCGCTGATCGCCACCCCCTACGCCGCGCCCGACATCGCGGCCCTGCTCCGCGCCGACCTGGGCGCCGACGCCGAGGCCGCCGTCCCGCTGGGCGAGGAAACGCTCCAGCGGATCCTCGGCCAAGGCGCCGACGACGCCTACGCCTGGCCGGCGGGCGGGGTGATGGACAGCGCCACCCGCGAGTTCTACACCGAGCAGGGCGCCACGCGCTTCCTGCTCAGCGACTCCGCGATGCCCGCCCAGCAGTGGTCCACCGCGACCCCCACCGCCGAGGCGACTCTGCCGCTGCCCGGCGACGAGGACGGCACCGCCCTGGTCGCCGACAGCGGCCTCACCGCCGTTCTGGGGCGGGACAGCACGGGCCCCGGGCGGGCGGCGCTCGCCCAGCAGAGGTTCGCCGCCGAGACCGCGATGATCAGCGCCGAGGACCCCGGGACCGACCGCACGATCGTGGCCGCCCCGCCCACCGACTGGGCCCCGTCGGCCGCCTTCGCCGAAGGCGTGCTCCAGGCGAGCGACGACCTCCCCTGGCTCGAGCCGGCCGCCCTGGACGACGTCGAGGCCGACCCCGACGCGCAAGCGCAGCGGAGGGACCTCGTCTACCCGGAGCGCGCGCTCGACCGCGAGCTGAGCGGCGACCACCTCGACGAGGTCGCCGGGATCCGGCGCGACGTCCGGCTCTTCAACAGCATCCTGGAGGACGACTCCGACCCGTTCCGCCCGGCGATCCTGCGGCTGGAGGCCGCCGCCTGGCGCGAGGACGACGAGCTCGCCGCCACCACCCGGGCGCTCGTGGCCGGCCAGGTGCAGGAGGACATGGGCAAGGTCCGGATCATCCCCGGCGAGCCCGTGACCCTGGCCAGCAAGACGGGCACCATCGGCATCCTCGTCGCCAACGACCTGGAGGACCACACCGTCCGGCTCAAGCTGTCGATGCTGTCGACCAACCCGGAGCGGCTGAGCGTCGAGGGCGGCAACGGCACGATGGAGATCGGCCCCGGCGGCAAGACGACCGTGTACGTCCCGCTGTCGGCGCGCATCAACGGCCGCACCGTCCTCCAGCTGAGCCTGCACAACACCGAGGGCGAGCCGGTCTCCGGGGAGCAGGCGCTCGACGTCAACGCCACCGGGCTGGGCAACCAGGCGCTGCTGATCAGCGGTGTCGGGGCGCTGGTGCTGGTCGTGGCGCTGGCCCCACGGGCGCTGCGCAAGTGGGCGCGCACCAGGGCCGCCGGCGCCGCGCCCGATCCCGACGGCGCGTCCGGCGACGGCTCCGCCTCCGCGGGGGGCGGCGACGACACGCCCGCCCCGAAGGACGACGACAAGGGCGGGGCCTGACCGCGGGCGAGGCCGTCGCCGCATCCCGCACGCCTCACCACGCGCACACCTTTTCGAAAGGACCGATGACGGTGGCCACCGACACCGCGAACGGCAGTGACGACACCGCGACCTCCGGCGCGTCATCCGGATCCCCCGGCTCGGGCGGCATGATGCGCTCCAGCGTGGTCATGGCGATCGGCACCATGGTGTCGCGGGTGACCGGGTTCGTGAAGGTGATCGTGCTCGCGGCGGCGCTGGGCACCCAGCTCCTCGGCGACGCCTACAACACCGCCAACACCATCCCGTTCATCGTCAACGACCTGCTCATCGGCGGGCTCATCGCGAGCGTCATCGTGCCGCTGCTGGTCAAGCGGCGCAAGAGCGACGACGACGGCGGCGTGAAGACGGAGAACCGGCTGTTCACCGCCGCCGTGCTGCTGCTGTTCGCCGTCACCGCGATCATGGTCGCCGCGGCCGGCCCCATCACCCGCCTCTACCTCGGCGACGCCGACCCCCGCCAGGCCGAGGTCGCGGTCTACCTGGCGCGGTTCCTGCTCGCCCAGATCTTCTTCGTCGGCCTCAGCGGCCTGGTCAGCGGGATGCTGAACACCCGTTCGCGCTTCGGCTCCCCGGTGTGGGCGCCGGTGCTGAACAACATCGTGGTCATCGGCGTCGGCGCGCTGTTCCTCTGGGTGGCCGGCGTCGGCCGCACCGTCGAGACCGTCACCGACGGCCAACTGGTGCTGCTGGGCGCGGGCACCGCGGCCGGGATGGCCGCGCAGACCGTCGTGCTGATGGGCTCGCTGTGGCGCACCGGGTTCCGCTGGCGCCCGCGGCTGGACCTGCGCGGGTCCGGGCTCGGCGAGGCGGTGGGCTCCGCCGGCTGGATGTTCATGTACACCTGCATGACCCAGATCGGCTTCCTCATCACCGCCAACGTCGTCAACCGGGCGGGCGCGGAGAGCATCCTCCAGGGCTACGACGTCGGCGCCGGCATCACCGCCTACAACTACGCCTACCAGCTGTTCCAGCTGCCCTACGCGATCATCGCCGTCTCGCTGATCACCGTGCTGCTCCCCCAGATGAGCGGGCACGCCGCGGACGAGAACTGGGACGAGGTGCGCTCCGGGTTCTCCCGCACGCTGCGCGTCTCCGCGCTGGTCCTGGTCCCGCTGGGGCTGGCCCTCGCCCTGTACGCCGTGCCGGTGTCGACCCTGGTGTTCGCGCGGGGCAACACGTCGCCGTCGGACGCGGCCGGGATCGGCCTGGTGCTGGCCGTGATGGCGCTGGGCCTGGTGCCGTTCACCGTCTTCCAGCTGATGCTGCGCGTGTTCTACGCGCTGGGCGACACCCGCACCCCCGCCCTCATCGGCGTCGCCAACGTGGCCGTCCACGGTGCGCTGGCCCTCACCGCGTACGCGGTGCTGCCGCCCGACCGGGTGGTCATCGGCGTGGCCGCCGCGTTCATGCTGTCCTTCCTCTCCGGCCTCACCATCGCGGGGATCGTCCTCAGCCGCCGCCTGGGCGGGCTTGACGGGCGGCACACGATTGGAACATTGTTGCGGCTGCACTTGGCCGCGGTCCCGAGCGTCGCCGTCGGCATCGGTGTTCTCTGGTTCTTCACCGATCGCTTCGGCACGGGGCTGGCCACGAACATCGGCGCCCCCGTCGTCGGCTGCCTGCTCGGGGGCCTGCTGTTCGTGCTCTTCGCCTGGATCCTGCGGGTGCGTGAACTCACGTCGGTCGCGGGCCTGGTGCGCGCCCGACTGGGGCGGTAACCGCCCCTCCCCCTCCGGACGCCGCGTCCTCCCTGCCCCCGGCACGCGGTGTTCCTCCGCACACCACAGGAAGATCGTCAGAGCCGTGCCGAACGACCACCCCCAGAGCAAGGATCGTCCGCACAGACGCCTCCTCCTCCCCGAGGAGGTGCTCGACGCCGTCGAGCGCTCGGAGCCTGATACCGAGCCCGAATCCGGCCTGGTCACCAGGCGCGATCCCAGCGACATCGGAGACCTCGGCACCGCGGACCGCCCGGGTGAGGAGGGCAACGAGATCGGGGGTGCGGCCCACGCCGCGCCGCCCGACCTGATGCGCTCCAGCGCGGTCATGGCGATCGGCACGGTGGTGTCGCGCGCGACCGGGTTCATCCGCACGATCGTGCTGGCGGCGGCGCTGGGCACCCAGCTCCTCGGCGACGCCTACCAGACCGCGAACATGGTCCCCTTCGCGGTCTACGACCTGCTGATCGGCGGCCTGCTGGCCAGCGTCTTCGTCCCGTTCCTGGTCAAGCGGAAGAAGTCCGACCCCGACGGCGGCAACGCCACCGAGCAGCGCCTGTTCACGGTGGCGCTGCTGGCGCTGGCCGCGCTGACGGTGGTCACCGTCTTCGCCGCCGAGTGGCTGATCCGGATCTACGCCGGGGAGTTCACGCAGGCGCAGCACGAGGTCGCCACGCTGCTGGCGCGGTTCATGCTCTGCCAGATCTTCTTCATCGGCGCCAGCGGCGTCGCCAGCGCGATGCTGAACAGCCGCAACCACTTCGGCGCCCCCATGTGGGCGCCGGTGCTGAACAACCTGATCATCATCGCGGTCGGCGCGATGTTCCTGGTCGTGACCGGCCCGGGCAGCACCCCCGAGTCGATCACCGACGCCGAGACCTCGATGCTGGGCCTGGGCACGACCCTGGGCCAAGTGCTCCAGTGCGTGGTGCTCATCTGGGCGCTGTTCGCCGCCGGGTTCCGCTGGCGCCCGCGGCTGGACCTGCGCGGCTCCGGGCTCGGCGAGGCGATGCGTACCGCCGCGTGGATGCTGGTCTACATCGGGGTGGCGCAGGCCGGCCTGCTCGTCACCACCAACGTCGCCACCCGGGCGGGGGTCCGGGCGGCCGAGGCCGGCGAGTCCGTCGCGGGCGCGGGCATCACCGCCTACCAGTTCGCGTCGATGCTGTTCCAGCTCCCCTACGCGATCATCGCCGTCTCGGTGATCACGGCGCTGCTGCCGCGGATGAGCGCGCACGTCGCCGACGGCCGCAGGGACCTCGTCCGGTCGGACTTCTCGCGCGGGTTCCGGCTGTCGGCGGTGCTGATCGTGCCGATCTCGGTGGCGATGGTCGTCTTCGCCATCCCGTTCTGCGTGCTGATCTACGCGCGGGGCAGCACATCGGTGCACGACGCCCAGAGCATCGGGCTGATCCTGATGGTGTTCTCGGTGATGCTCATCCCGTTCACGCTGTTCCAGCTACTGATGCGGGTCTACTACGCGCTGGGCGACACCAGGACGCCGTCGATCATCGCGCTGCCCGCCGAGGCCGCCCACGCCACGGTGGCGATCTCCCTGCTGTTCGTGGCGCCGCCCGGGCTCATCGTGGTGCTGCTGCCGGTGGCCTACGGCCTCTACTACATCGTCGGCTCGATCCTGGCCTGGCAGGGGCTGCGCAAGCGGATGAACGGGCTCGACGGGCGCCGGGTGCTGCGGACGCTGGTCCTGCTGCACGTGGCCTCGGTCCCCAGCGCGGTGTTCGGGGTGGCGATGATCCTGGCCTTCGGGCTGCTGCCGGGCACGGTCCTGCCGTCGCTGCTGGCCATGGCCGCAGGGGGTGTGATCGGAGCCGCGCTGTTCATCCTGGTCGCCAAGCGCATGGGGGTGACAGAAGTCACAACCTTCTTGGACATGGTCCGGAGCCGCCTGCTACGTCGCTGATCACCAGGACCGAGTGACCGAGTGTAATCGACGTAAGGACCCCTATGCGTGTCGAGTCCGGTGTACTTGTCCTCCAGGGGCGCCGCTCAAGCGTCCTAGCATGGAACAGCTGTTCTCTGCCGCCACACCCGTGTTATCCGAGCTGCCCGAAGGGAGGTTGGGGACAGACGACATGGCCGGACACCCCTTGGGCTCCCCTCGGCGCGCGGGTCGCACCGCGGATCCCTCCGTCCGGCCGCGGCGTCCGTCACTCCCGGCATGAGCACCTTCATGATTGAGCCCGGCGCGCGGCTCGCGGGCCGTTACCGACTCGACGAACTGGTGAGCGAGACCGGCGGCGCCACCCTGTGGAAGGCCACCGACGAGACGCTCGCCCGGCTGGTCGCCGTCTGGACGTTCGCCGAGGGCTTCCCCCGCACCGCCGAGGTCGTGCGGGCCGCCCGCGCCACCAGCCGCGTGGCCGACTCCCGCGTCACACAGGTCTTCGACGCCGACGACAGCGGGCCCACGGCCTACGTCGTCGAGGAATGGGTGGTCGGCCAGTCGCTGACCGACCTGCTCGCGCAGGGCCCGCTCGAACCCGACCGTGCCGCCGGCCTCGTCGCCGAGGCCGCCGAGACCCTGGCCACCGCACACGCCACGGGGCTTTACCACCTGCACCTGACCCCCGGCAAGCTCATGTGGAGCGTCGGGGGCGCGGTCAAGGTGACCGGAATCGGCGTCGACGCCGCCCTGCACGGGATCACCTCGCCCGACCCCGCCTGCCACGACGCCCAAGGGCTGGGCAAGCTGCTCTACGCCGCCCTGACCGCCCACTGGCCCGACGGCCCCCAGAGCGGCCTGCGCCCCGCGCCGGTCGTCTCCGGCCGGCCCTGCCAGCCCAGCCAGATCCGGGCCGGCGTTCCCGAGCGCCTCAACGAGATCGTGTGCCGGGCGGCGTTCCAGACACCGATGCGCGGCGGGCCGCTGACCAGCGCCCGCGAGATCGCCGACGCCCTGGCCGACGTCCCGCGCCTGGTGCCCCTCCCGCTCGCGCCGCACACGCCCACCGCGCCGGAGCCCGAAAAGGGCACCTCGCGGCACACCGGCGAGTTCGGCGCGCAGGCCGCGCCCCCGGCTCCGCCGTCGCGGCGGGCCTACCGGTCTTCGGACCACCAGGGCGGCTCCGGTGTCGGGTCGTCGCGGCTGATCCGCGTCCTCATCGGGGTGATCGGCGCGCTCGTGTTCGCGGCCGTCGTGATCCTCGCGTGGAACATCGGCAGCAGCATGAGCGGCGACGGCGACGGCGCGGTCCCGTCGGACGACGGCGGCACCGCGGCCGAGGAGCCCGAGGAGCTGGCCGTCCTCGAACCCGCCGGGGCCGACGGCTTCGACCCCGATCCCGGCGACGGCGAGGAGCACGGCGACCGCGCGCCCAACGCCATCGACGGCGATCCCGCAACGGCGTGGAACACCCAGACCTACCAGGGCCCGGACTTCGGCAACCTCAAGAGCGGCGTCGGCCTGATCCTCGACATGGGCGACCCCGCCGAGGTGCACGAGGCGACGCTCAACCTCGGGTCCGGCTCCCACGACCTCGAGATCCTGGTCGGCGACGCGGCCGACATGTCACAACTCGAAAGCGTTGCGGCCGAGAGCGGCGTCAGCGGCGAAATCGACGTTAAGCTGGCTGACCCGGCCGAGGGTCGCTATGTCGTCATATGGTTCACTGACGTGCCCCAGGACGGCGACGGCTACCGGGGGACGATCAACGAGGTCGAGCTGCGCGGGAAAACGTGACAACGGTGATGGACGCGGTTCAGGAACTCCCCGACAAGGAGTTGTTGTCCAGGCACGCTCAAGGTGACGATCAGGCGTTCGGGGAACTCGTGCGCCGCCACCGCGAGCGCATGTGGGCTGTCGCGATCCGTGTCCTGGGCGATTCCGAGGAGGCGTCCGACGCCCTCCAGGACGCCTTCCTGTCCGCGTTCCGCGGCGCCCACCGGTTCCGGGGCGAGGCCCAGGTCAGCACCTGGCTGCACCGCATCGTCATCAACGCCTGCCACGACCGCATGCGCCGCAAGATGGTGCGCCCCGCCGTCCCCACCGATGACGCCACCCTCGACGTGCTCTCCAACGAGCGCGTCAAGGGGATCACCCCCGACCCCACCGGGCGCAGCGACTCCGCCATGGACGTGCACGCGGCGCTGGCCCGGCTGCCCGCCGAGCAGCGCCTGGCCCTGGTCCTCGTCGACATGATGGGCTACCGGGTCGACGAGGCCGCCGAAATCCTCGAAGTGGCGTCCGGCACGGTCAAGAGCCGGTGCGCCCGCGGGCGGGCGCGACTTCTGCCATATCTGGCCCATCTGAGGAACCCTGAACGCTCCCGGGACGTCACATCCCCGAGAGGAGGTGACAGGACATCGTGACGTCTCATGTGGACGCGGACACTCTCGCCTTGTCGGCCGAAGGGCTCCTGGAGGACCAGGAAGAGCGATCCGTCCGAGAACACGTGGCCGAATGCGCCGAGTGCGCCGAGCAACTGACGGAGTTGGCCGGGGTCTCGCGGATTCTGGCGGAGGTGCCCGCCCCCCCACTGCCGGACACCGTCGCGGCCCGTCTCGACGACGCCCTGCGCGCCGAGGCCGATGCCCGCCGCAGCCGCCTCTCGGGAGCGGTCCCGGTTCCCACGGCCCCCGCGGCGGCGGGCGGCAACGTGGTCCCGCTGCGCTCCCGCTTCGGCTCCGGCCGCTGGCTGCCCTACCTCGCGGCCGCCGCGGCGGCGGTCGTCGTGATCGGCGGCGGCGCCGCCGTCGTCCGCGGCGCGCTGGCCCCCGATGCGGGCACACCCACCGCGGCGGCCCCCGACGGCCAGCAGAGCGACCAGCCGGACCCCGACGCCGCGCAGCCCTACCGCCCGCTCATGCTGGAGACCGGCACCCGCTACACCGACGACGACCTCGCCGACCAGGCATCCGGCGTCCTCGCCGACACCGAGTCCGTGGTGGCCGAGGACGCCCCTGAGAGCGATACCGGCGGGTCGGAGCCCATGTCCCAGGCCGAATCCCCGGCCATCCCCTCCGAGGTCGCCTCGTGCGTTCACAGCCTCTCCGGGGAGGGCGCGCGGCGCCCCGAGCTGATCGACCGCGCGGAGTTCCGGCCCTCGGGCGACGACTCCGGCGCCGAGGACGCGTGGGTGGTGTACCTGGCGGCAGAGCCCGGCGACGCCCCGGCCGCGGGGTCCTATGACGTCGTCGTGCTCTCGGCCGGCTGCACCGGCGGCGGCGACCCCGCCGACCACGTCCTGGCCGAGACCACCGTCTCCGCCCCCGAGTAGTCTCCGCAGGCCGCCGGGGCCGGGCGCGGCGGGCCGCGCCCGGCCCTTCGGTCCACCGGGAATGGGTCGCGCCTACCATCTGTTGGTAGAGACGACTTCCCCCGAGGGTCGAGCACGACCCTCCGAGTGAACCGAAGGGCCGGCCAGCGTGAGCGACGTCCGCAACGTAATCATCATCGGATCGGGGCCCGCGGGCTATACCGCGGCCGTGTACGCGGCGCGCGCCGAGCTGCGACCGCTCGTGTTCGAGGGGTCGATCACCGCGGGCGGCGCGCTGATGAACACCACCGAGGTCGAGAACTTCCCCGGCTTCCCCGATGGCATCATGGGCCCCGACCTCATGGACAACATGCGCAAGCAGGCCGAGCGCTTCGGAGCGGAGCTGATCGCCGACGACGTCACCGAGGTCGACCTCGCCGCCACCCCCAAGGTCGTGAAGGTGGGCGACGACTCCTACCTCGCGCACACCGTGATCGTGGCCACCGGGTCCGGCTACCGCAAGCTGAACGTCCCCGGCGAGGAGCGGTTCTCCGGGCGCGGCACCTCGTGGTGCGCCACCTGCGACGGCTTCTTCTTCCGCGACCAGGACATCGCGGTCGTGGGCGGCGGCGACACCGCCATGGAGGAGGCGACGTTCCTCACCCGGTTCGCCCGCTCGGTCACCGTGATCCACCGCCGCGGCGAACTCCGCGCCAGCAAGATCATGCAGGACCGCGCCCGCGCCAACGACAAGATCAAGTTCCTCTGGAACACCGAGGTCGTCGAGGTCCTGGGCGATACGAAGGTGCACTCGGTGCGGCTGCGCGACACCGTGTCCGGCGAGGAGAGCGGCCTGGACGTCACCGGGCTGTTCATCGCGATCGGCCACGACCCGCGCGTGGAGCTGTTCGAGGGCCAGCTCGACCTCGACTCCGAGGGCTACCTCGCGGTCGCGGCCCCCACCACCAAGACCAACATTCCCGGCGTCTTCGCCTGCGGCGACGTCGTCGACCACAGCTACCGCCAGGCCATCACGGCCGCCGGCACCGGGTGCGCCGCGTCGCTCGACGCGGAACGCCATCTCGCCGAGCTCGGCAACTGACACCGGTCCCGGACCGCCCGGACCGAACGAACGCACGACCGAACCACGAGGAGTTCCGCCATGGCCCTGACCAAGGTGACCGACGCCAATTTCGAAGCGGAAGTACTGAAGAGCGACAAGCCGGTCCTGGTCGACTTCTGGGCCGAATGGTGCGGTCCCTGCAAGCAGGTCGCCCCGATCCTGGAGGAGATCGCGGCCCAGCACGGCGACAAGCTCAAGATCGTCAAGCTGAACACCGACGAGAACCCCAACATCACCCGCGAGTACCAGGTCATGCAGATCCCGACCATGAACGTCTTCAAGGACGGCGAGGTCGTCAAGCAGATCATGGGCGCCAAGCCCCGGCGCCTCCTGGAGAAGGACCTCGCGGAGTTCATCTGATCCGCACGGATCCGCCCGCGGGCGGATCCGCTGGAGCGGCCCGCCGGTCGGTGATCGGCGGGCCGCTCGCGCGTTCCCCCGCGGGCGCGGCCGCCGGCGCCGAGCGGCGCCGGCGGCAGGGCCCTATGCGCCGTCCCCTCCCCGCTCACCCGTGTCGCCGGTGAGGACCACGGTGCGGAACTCGGCCGCCGCGAACGACGCCGCCGCCTCGCGCACCTCGTCCGGGCCCACCTCGCGCAGCGCCGTGCCGGCCTCCGTGAGCCATCGCGGTCCCCGCTGCTCGGAGACGGTCGCGGCGAGCACGTCGGCCAGGGCCTCCGGAGACGCGAACGCCAGCGGCAGCTGGGCCGTGCAGTAGTCGCGCACGGCGGCCACCTCCGCGTCGGTGGGCGGTTCGGTCGCCGCTCCGCGGAGCACGGCCCGCATGTCCTCGGCCACGCCGGCGAGCCGGTCCGCGGGCACCGCGGCACGGGCGAAGATCCGCGGCCGGCCGAGCAGGACGTCGCGCCCGGCGTGCACCATGTACCCCTTGCCATCCCTGCGCACCGCCCCCTGGACCAGGCGCGACGCGTAATGGCCGCCGAGGGCGGCCGTGGCCAGGTGCCGGGCCGGCTCGGCGGGCCCGGCCCGGTCCTCCGCCGCCCACAGGGTCACATGGGCGGTCCGCCCCGACGCCGGGACCAGCAGCGGCTCGTCGGCCCCGGACGGGTCGGGCGCAGCGGGCAGCCCGCCCGGCAGTGCCCACCACGGGCCGAGGGCGGTGCGGGCCAGCGGGGGCACACCGTCCGGGTCGATCGGGCCCACCACCACCAGGAGCGCCCCGTCCGGGCCGGGCACGCGTGCCGGGGCGGCGTCGGAGGTCGCCACGCCGGCGAGGCACAATGCCCTGATCACGGCGTCGGAGAACGCGTCCGGAGCCCCTGCCGGGCCGGCCGGGGGCAGATCGGGCCAGGGCCCCGGGTCGGCCGCGAGCACGGAGCCGAGCGCGGCCAGCCACTCGGGCACGCGCCCGGGTGGCGCGGCGCCGGCGGCGTTCAGCCACTCCCCGTCGGCGCTCACGTCCAGGACCGTCCCCCGCGGGGCGCCGCCCCGGTCTCCGAGCAGGGCCGCCAGCCACCGGGCCAGCCGCCGGTCCCGGCCGGGCCGCGCCCAGACCCGCGCTCCCAACGGGATGCGCAGGCGCAGTTCGACCACTGGGACGCGGTCGTCGCGCACCGCCACGACGCGCAGGCGCCCGTCCACCCGCGTGTCCGCGAGCACCATGGGCGCGGGCCCGGCCCCGGCGCGTCCGGCGGGCGGGGTACGCCGGGTGCCCGGCAGCGGCGGACGGTCGGCGGCCCGGCCGCCGGCCGCGTCGCCGCGACGCGGCTCGGCCTCCGGGTCCGCGG